>JASHQQ010000354.1 GCA_030039035.1 Acidobacteriaceae bacterium
GCGGGGGCTGTCCTATGGGCGTTCAACGAACCGTTGAAACGGGACCGTGCTGGACTGCGGCATAGGCCGAATCATGAACAACGGGAATCAGCCCGCGACGAAAGCCGATGTCGAGACACTGCGCGAGCAGATCCGCGACTCCGCGACCAAGCTCCTGACCGCGCTCTATGACTTTGCCAAGGTCAACCAGGCCCGCCTGTCCGAATTGGAGGGCACTGACGCCGTCCTCAAGCGCCGCCTCGGGAGCATTGAAGATCGATTGCCCGAAGTCGAGAAGCGCCTGAACATGCCGCCGGCTGCATAGTTCCGACGCACAGCTCGTGCCTCCTTAATCGACAACAACCGCAAAACGAGCCGGATGCTAGAGAACAACGCGTGTGTCGTCCTGCCTGCGCGTAATGCGCTCGCGATCGAGATACTCCAGCAGCGGAATGGCGTATTTGCGCGAAACGCCGGCGAGTTGCTTGAAGCGCGCGACGTCGAGCGGCTGACCGTGAAGCGCGCGAACGGTTTCTTTCAATCCCTCCGCAGCCCGGCGGTGCACGAAGAGCGAATCGCTGCCCAGCCGCACCAGGACTTTTTCCCGCAGAAGCAGCGTGATGAGCCGGCGCATCTCCGCGGGCGGGATCTCCAATCGCGCCGCCAGTTCCTCCCCGGACGGAGCGCCCAAGCCGGCGCTCTCAAAGGCCGCTTCAATGGCTGCGAGTCGCGCCGCCTCGATGCCGGATCGGTCGCCGCCACCGATCGTTTCAATCGATTCGTTGCGCAGGCGAAGCTTGCCCTCGCTCTCGAGCCACCTCAGAACAAGATCGAAGACTTCCCCGGCCAGGTGCGTTTGACTCTTCAACTCCGACTGCTTCAGCGCGCAGGTCGCGGTACTCTTCACACGGCGCTCAAACTCGCTTTGCACGAGTACTGCCGCGGCATCGAGCGCGTCACGCGAGAGCAGCAGATCGCCCGGGAGCAGAGAAACTCGCCCGGCTTCGATTGCCCCGGCGAGACCCGCGAGTAGCACATCGGATTTCATTCCGGTTTCCACCGCAAGCACTCGCAATGCGATTCCCGCCGTTCCGCGGCGCGCGATGCGCAATCCGATCTGCTCTTCCGGAGCGGCATTCCGCAATTCCTGCAGCCACGCGTGACAGGCCGATCTTTTCAGCCGTGCGACGGGACGCACATCGAGAATGCGCCCTCCGCCCACGGTAAACAGCGGCGTGCCCTGGCGAATCACGAATCGGTCGCCGGGAAGGAGCACGACCGGCCGGCTCAACCGGAATCGCGCCAGGCGGCTCGTGCCGGGCGCAACCGCCTGGTACCCGTAGAGCGAAACCGCCGCCATGCACTCCGATGCGAAGGCATGAAAGTGAACGGCGGCACGATGCTTCAACGACGGCGCGGCGGGCAAGAGCTCAACCGCGGCGTCCACCCATTCGACCGCGGCGATCGATCCCGGCTCAACGAGGGTATCGCCGCGCTGCAACTCCGCGACCTCGACGCCGGCAAGATTGAGTGCCACGCGCGTGCCGGCCACGACAGTTTGCAGGGCATGGCCGTGGACCTGAATTCCGCGGATTTTCGCGCTGCGCTGGCCCGGCTCGATTGCGACCGATTGCCCTGTTTTGAGCGAGCCCGAGATCAGCGTTCCCGTGACGACGGTTCCGAAGCCCTTCATGGCAAACGCCCGATCGATCGGTAGCCTGGCGAGCGAACCGGCATTGCGTGCGGGGATGCGCGCCGCCAACGCAATCAGCGCCTGGCGCAGCGCATCCATTCCCGCGCCGGAATGCGCACTGACCGGAACGATCGGCGCGGTCTTTGGGTCGAGGAATGTGCCGGCAAGGAATTGCGCGACTGCACGGCGCGCCGTGTTCCATCGCGCATCGCTGACCGCATCGATTTTTGTGAGCACGGTAAGACCGTGCTCGATGCCGAGCAGGGAGCAGATGGCGAGATGTTCTTCGGTCTGCGGCTTGACGCCTTCCTCGGCGGAGACGACGAGCAGGACCGCATCGATGCCGCCGGCGCCGGCGAGCATGTTTCGGACAAACTGCGCGTGACCGGGAACGTCGATGAACCCGATCAGCAGCGGACCCGAATCGGCCAGGCGGGCCTGCATGGATGCAAATCCCAGATCGACCGTGATGCCGCGGCGCTTTTCTTCCGGCAGGCGATCGGTGTCAACGCCGGTGAGCGCGCGAATGAGCGCGGTCTTGCCATGGTCGATGTGGCCGGCCGTGCCGATCACCACGGACCTGGGCGGCCCGACTGCCGCCGGCGATTGTGGCGAGGGCTGCGTGGTCATGGCAGGCTGCGCGCCTCGTCGACGAGCCTCGGCTCCGCGAGCCGCAAGCCATTCAACGCTTCGATCAATGCCTCGTCGGATACCGGATCGACGGTGCGCAGATCGAGCAGCACGAGATCGTCGTCGATTCGGCCCACGACCGCAGGATCGGCGCGACGCAGCGCGGCAAGCAGTTCGTCCGCGCAAAGATGGGCATGCTTCAGTGAGACGGCAAAGCTGCCGAGCCGGGCGCGCGGAGCCGAGCCGCCGCCGATGACGCTCTCGACCGGAACCACGTCGGCCTTCAGGCCGGAGGCGCCGATCCGGCTCGTAACCTGCTCGCAGCGATGGCGGATCTGCGAAGCAGTCAGGGCCAACATGCGTTGAACCGGGATGGATTCGGACCCGCCCGAAAGATAAGCGGTCAACGTTGCCTCGAGCGCGGCATAGGTGAGCTTGTCCACACGCAGCGCCCGAAAGAGCGGTCTGCGGCGGATGCGATCGACAAGTTCTCTTTTGCCGGCGAGAACCCCGCACTGCGGACCGCCCAGCAGTTTGTCGCCGCTGGCCGCAACCAGATCGCAGCCTTCGCCGAGACTGTCATGGAACATTGGCTCGCCGTCGATGCCGAGGGGCTCGAGCGGTTCAACGAGCCCTGTTCCCTGATCGTGAAAGACGGGAATTCCGGCGCGCTTGCCGAGCGCAATCAACTCGCGCAGGCCAGGCTGCGCGACGAAACCCTCCATGCTGAAGTTGGAGCGGTGTACGCGAAGAATCAAGGCCGTATTTGGCGAAAGTGCCGTCTCATAATCCTCCAGACGGGTGCGGTTCGTCGTTCCCACTTCCTTGAGCAGCGCACCGGATTCGGCGAGGATCTCCGGGATGCGGAATCCGCCGCCGATCTCGACCAGTTCCCCGCGGGAAACGATCACTTCCCTTCCCGCGGCGAGCGCATGCAATGCCAGGAAGGTTGCGGCGGCGCAGTTGTTCACCACAATTGCACGATGGGTCGATGCTGGATCGGCGATAGCTGGATTCCTGCCGAGAATTGCCAGAATGAGCGACTCCACATGAACGTCGCGGCTGCCGCGCTGGCCCGATTCGAGATCGAACTCGAGGTTGCAGTAACCGCCGGCGATCCGGGCCAGGTGATCGAGCGCCTGCCGGCTCAGCGGCGCGCGACCGAGATTAGTATGGAGAACGACGCCGGTGGCGTTGATCACCGGCCGCAACGAAAAACGACGAGGCCGTATCAACTCGCCCGCGATCGCGACGGGCAAGCTTGCGATCGCGCCAGAAAGCGACTGCCGGGAGTGAACCCCTTCTGCGATCTCATCCCGCAGGCCATCCAGTGCGGCGCGCGCGGCGTCGACCACGGCGTCATGCGATCGCGATAAAGGCAATTGCGCGAGAGGCTCGGCCAGCAGGAGATCGCTGACCGAAGGCAGCATCCTGTACAGCTCGTTGCGAGTGGACAGGTTCGATGTCGAATCGGTCTTCACGCCGTCACTCCGCTCTCATCGTAATCCGCGCTAAGCGAGGACGATGCCCGGCTTTCCCGCCCGGACTCGTCCGACGATCGCGGCGGGCAAGGCCGCCTCGAGCAGCGAGGCGAGCAGATCCGCGGCAGACTCCGGCGCCACGCTGATGAGCAACCCGCCCGATGTCTGCGGATCGTACATCAGCGCGCGCAGATCGGCGGCGATGCGGCTCGATGGCGCGTCGGAGACGATGCATTCAGCGAATTCGCGATTGGCACGCAGTCCGGCCGGGATCGCGCCGAGCGCAATCGCTTCCAGCGCGCCCTCGAGGCGTGGCACCTTTTCCACTTCGATTTCGAGAATGACGCCGCTGCCCATCGCCATTTCGCGGCCGTGTCCCATCAGTCCGAAACCGGTCACGTCGGTCACGGCATGGATTCCCTGGCGTCGGCAGAGAATCTCCGCCGCGGTCTTGTTCAGCGCCGTCATCGAGCGCACAGCGCCCTTCGCCCATTGTTCCTGGGCTTTGTCCTGTTTCAGCGCCGTGGTAATCACTCCCGTTCCCAGCGGCTTGGTCAGGATGAGCGTATCGCCGCTTTGCGCGCCGCTGTTGGTGAATACGCGGTCCGGATCGATGAGCCCGGTGACGGCGTAGCCGAACTTCATCTCCTCGTCGCGAACGCTATGACCGCCAACGATGGTGCATTCGGCCTCGGCCAGCTTGGCCTGGCCGCCGCGCATCGTCTCGCCGAGTACGTCGAGGTCTCCATCCTGCGGAAAGCAGACCACACAGAGCGCCGTCAGCGGATGGCCGCCCATGGCGTAGACATCGCTCAGGGCGTTGGCCGCGGCGATCTGGCCAAAGGTGAAGGGATCGTCGACCATGGGCGTGAAGAAGTCGATCGTCTGCACCAGTGCCAAATCCGGACCGATGCGATAGACGCCCGCGTCGTCCGAGGTATCGAAGCCGACCAGGAGATTCGGATCGCTTGGCACAGGCAGACGGTCGAGCACGCCGCGCAGCGAACCGGGGGCGAGTTTGCTGGCACATCCGCCGGCCTTTACCTGCTGGGTTAGTCTCATCTTGATGAGGATTGCGATTCCGTATTCCGTCTCGCGAGCCAGTGCGCCCACGGCGCCGTGTAGTATCCGATTATAAATTGCCGTGCAATGCGCGGATGGAAGTGCCTGGGTTCCGGTGATCCTCCCGGTCTTCAAAACCGGCGGTCGTCCTTCACGGGCGACGGTGTGTTCGACTCACACGCACTTCCGCCATCCCTACGGCAATTCCTGAGTTGCTGTGGCCGCTCGGGGTCTGTTCAGGGTCGCCGCTCCTTGAGGTCGCGTCGACTTGAGCGCGGCGGCTTCGGGATACAGTAACTCAGGAATTGCGCTAGCCGGCCGGCGAGCCCGCAGAGTGCCGGCGCCGCACAAACCTCGAAGCTCCACGAATCCCCTGGACCGAAGAAGTCGTCCTGGCCCGTTCGTCCTCAATCCATGGGCTGGCCTGTTCTGGCGATTGCAGAACCCGGATGGTTTCCCCGCTTGTCTTCAGCGCCGAGGCTCCGCAGGATGAGGTTCAGACGATCCAGACTGCAGGACCCATCGTTGCAGGCCGGCACAAAAACCGGGGCGGAAGACGGCGGATCGGCGGGAGTGAGCGGACGGGCCTCGCGCATCTGCGCCAGAGTCTGAGCGGTGTATTCCACCCGCACGGAGAAAGAACGATCGGTCTTCGAGCGGAACATCTCGAAGAGCAGCGCACCGCCTGGGGGCGTATCATCGCGCCTCCCGTCCACGATCCAGGTAAGGCCCAGCGCACCGGCGATGGCAGAAATGTTGGTGTCGTGGCCGACAATCAGGAGCACGCGGTCGCCGGGGTTGCCCAGCGCGCCGGAAACGGGCTTGCCGCTGGCCGACTGTTCGAGCGACCTGTCAATGGCATTCAGCAGGTGCGAGGCATATTTGCGGGCGATCGCCGGAGTTCTTTCGGAGAAATCGGCCGCGGCCGCGTGGAGCTGCAAAATCTCCCGCAGAGCGGGCTCGTCCATGCAGCCCCAGGCCAGGCGATTGCCACTCATGCCTTCGATGTACTCCAGAAGCAGATTTTCGGAAAGCGTCGAGGCAACGGAGATGGGCCCGCGCAGCGCGGCGAGATGGTCGCCGGAGCCGGCTCCCAGGGACGAAGGCACATCGAGAATCGAGGCGCGAGCCGCGTTTTCCAGCGGCACTTTTCCGCACCCCGACAGGATGCGATCGAGCGCCTCAAGCTCAGGCCTGTAGGCTGCGGTGAGATTGTCCGGATCGCCGCCGATGCGGCCGGCAACGGCCGAAACCGCCAACGCGCGCTCCTGCGCGGTCAGTTCCTCTCCGTCGGGATGAAAGAGCGTGTCGTCACTGCCCTCGGCGCGCGCGTGTACCGGCACAGTGCAACCGGGGAACATGCCCTCTGCCAGAGCGCGGCCGGTTTCGCGGGTTCTCTGGTCGGAATCGGCCACAATGGTCACATGCGCTGCATCGGTGCATCCGTCGGGAGCCAGCAACTGCTCATGGCTCAGCCATGCGCGATCGTAGGCGCCAAAGAGACGCATCAGTTCATAGCCATGCGCAGTCAGGTAACCCGGAGGAACATCCCATTGAGGCCAGGGCGCAGAGGAGTAGGCGCCGTACTGCGCCGTCTTCCCCGTAGGCGAGCGCACGCCGTGACGGGTGAGAACGATGACATAGCGAAGCTCGGGTTCTTCGCCGGCGGGAGATCCCCGTTGGGCCATTGCGCCGGAGCTGAAGAGAACCGCAAGAAGCAGCCATCGCATCGGGATTGGGCCTGTGTTCCGGAGTGAGAGCAAAATGGCAGACTGGCCAGAGAGAGAGGCGGCAAGCCGGTCTGTCGGAAGCGAGCTTGCTATTTTTCGCGCGTCGAACTCCAGCGCAAAGTGGCGCTGTAAGTCGGCTTGTAATACTCGCGCTGCGTCATGTACTGCGGGCTGCCGTTGTAAAACCCGAAGACCTCATTGCTCAGATTCAGCCCGTCGAATTCGAGGCTGAGCCCGCGATAGAGCCGCGCGCCTGCCTGCGCGTCGACCTGCAGGTGGGGATAGAAGTAATTATCGCCGAACGGTCCGTTGGGCGGGCCCGGTGTGTTGTTGGCGGGATCGGCCTGGCTGTTGAAGTACTGATACGCGTTGTCATTGGCGCCGTTGTAACTGATGCCCATGTGAACCGCATAGCGGCCCAGTTCGTATGCGGGCTCGATGTTGAATGCGTGCCGCGCCTGGCCGATAAGCGGCGGATCGTCCGTGCGGCCCTCGATTCCGTGCGTATGGGATTGCGTGTATCCGTAATTGGCCATCATCTCCAGGCCGCGCAGCGCTCCGGGCAGGCTGGTCAGCTTTTGCTGCCATGAAAACTCCAGGCCATAGACGCTGGCGTTGGCGGCATTGATGTTTTGCGCCGCGAGATCGTGGTAGCCATCGGGGTTGATGGTTGCGTAGGGGACATAGACCGACACGATCGGATCGATCAGTTGCTTGTAGAAATATCCGGCCTGGATCACGCCGAACGGGCGCAGCTCCTGCTCCAGCAGCACATCGTAATTGTTGGCGTGTGTCGCCTGCTCCGTGGGATCGCCAATCGAATAGCGGGGGATGGAACCGGCTCCGTTGTCGAGCAGGTAGGGGACAAGATCATACGGATTGGGCCGCGAGATTCCGCGCGCATAGACGGCGCGAATGGCCGTCAGCGGCATCACCTGCCATCGCGCCTGCACACTGGGCAGAGGATCGACGTAGGTCTGACTCGTGCTCGTGGGTGTGGTTCCGATCCAGTTGCCGTTGTTGTCCAGCCCGTCGCCGTTGGGTCCCGCCGCGGGATTCACCTTGAACCCGGATGAATTCACCTGCGTCGCTTCAAGCCGCAGCCCGGTTTGCAGGCGGAACCTGTTCCAGCCAACCGTGTTCATGATGTAGCCGGCCTCGATCCGCTCGATCAGGTCGAAGTTATTCGAATCCGACCCGACGTGCGTATCGATCACGTCGAGCGGAAACAGCGCCTGATTGCTGCCGAAATATTCAGATAACCGGTAATAGTCGGTGAATGGCCCGTTGTGATACGTGCCGTCGTAATAATGGGGATCCGCGAAGCCGCTCTGGAACTGGTCTGCGGTCGCCGCGCCGTTGTAGTCGTAGGTCGGCGTATACGCGTATTGAAATCCGTGGCTGTTGCGGAATTCGCCGCCGAACTCCAGCGTCGCCGGACGCGAACCGAGATGGTAGGTCAAGCCCGCGCCGCCCCATTCCTGCAGATTCAGTTCCACGGCCTGACCTGTGGTCGTGATGAACTGGCTCATCGTGTAGTTCGCCAGGTTGAACGTGTTGTCAGCGGGACTGGAGTTGGGAAACAGGCAGACAGCCGACCATTGCGGACGATAAGGATCGGGCGCGCCGGCGTAGTTGCAGTTCGCCTTGTCAAAGGCCTTCAATGCCGGCGCCGATGTCCAATCCACCTCGGGATTGCCGCCGGAGTTCAACTCGCGGGAGCGCGAGACCGCCGATCCCCAGTGGAACCAGAGTCTGTTGAAGATGTGATTTCCGTTGATGGAAAACGTGCCGACGCCCAGATCGGGCCGGCGCAGCGACTCGTAGAACTTGGGCTTGTCGTTGGTGTTGACCTCGTAGTACCACTTGTCGCCCCAGTCCTTGAAGTCGGAGAGCATGAAGTGGGCGGCGAAGGTGGAGCGATCGCTCAGCTTGTAGTCCAGGCTGCTGGTGCCGCCCCAGCGCAGGCGCGAATAACGGTATTCGCGCAGGGTCATGCCGTCGTAGTAGGGGTTCGTGGTTCCGTCGGGATTGATGTCCGGCGAGGGTTCAATATCATTGATGCCGCGCCCGTTGTAATCGTACTCGGCGCCGGCAATCGCGCCCCAGCGCTGTTGCTTGCCGAATCGCATGCCGGTTGTGAAATCGGTCTTCCCCATGTAGCGCGTTCCTTCAATGGGCGTATAACCCATCGTGGTGTCGATGCCGTAGAACGGGCTCGAACCCGCTGTCTTTGTGACCAGATTCACAGAACCGCCAATGCCGTCCGCGTCCTGGTTGGCCGAGAGCGTCTTGTTCAGCTCGATCGACTGCACCATATCGGCTGGGATGGTCGCGAGATTGACCTGGCGGATGGCGACCTCAGGAGCCGGCGTGGTGACCCCATCGATGGTCACGTTCGTCAGCCTTGGATCGAGGCCGCGCACCTGGATGTAAACTCCCTCGCCTTCATCGCGCTGCAGGGTCACACCCGGCAGGCGGCCCGTGGCGTCGGCGATGTTGGCGTTGGGCAGGGCAACAATCTCGCTCTCGGGCATCACATTGACGATGTTGGGCGAAGTGATCTCCTCGTTGACGGCCTCCGTCATATTCTGCCCGGTCTCTGCCGTCACCTCGACTTCTTCATTCCCCGTTCCTACCTGCAACACGACATCGAGGGTCGCCGATTGCCCTTCGGTCAGGCTCACGGCGCGCACCACCTGCGCAAAGCCCGACGAGCTCACGGTGACCGTGTAGTCGCCCGCAGCCAGGCTCTCAACCGTGAACTCGCCCTGTTCATTCGTATTCACCACAACATTCCCGGGTTGGACGAGTACGCGCGCATTCTGGATCACGGCGTGGGATGGATCAGTGACGTGACCGGTCAGAGAAGCCCGTTGCGTCTGCGCGTTGGCCGCGCCAAATGCCAGAAGAATGAGAACCATGCCTGCCAGGAAACCGGGCCATCCGACAAATCGAAACATGATGTGCCTCCAGGCTGAGCCGCGCCACCTTGAGCGGCTTTACGGCAATTCCCCGAGTCGGCGTGGGCTTTCAAATCGTGTCCGGTGCCGTGCTCTCTGATGGTCGCGTCGACTCCAGTGCAGCGGCTTCGGGGCACAGTGGCTCAGGAATCGCGATAGCCCTCAGCTTGCGCGCCGTACCCTGAAGGCGGGCTGAACCCTTTATGACAAAGTGGTGAATTTGAGGCTACAGATCCGGATTCCAGCGACGGACTGGACGCCCTCAGCCACAGTCCCTCCACACCGTCTTCATCCCCAACGGCGAAGGCTCCGTACGGTCCTCCAGCAGGACGACGCCGATCACTACCGCAAGCGGGAAACGGCGCCCACGCTCCCTGGCGCCAGGACCATGGCTCAGGATCCCGAACGCTACCTGGTCTACACTGTCGCCAGCCGGAACGGCCAGTTTGTGCTGCCCGAAACCGGCCGTTGACTGAAAGTTATGGCGGAGGAGCGGTGCGCGTCCTGGTGGTGGAAGATCATGCGGGCCTGGCGCGAAACATCGCCCGCGCCCTGCGCGAGTCCGCCGGTTATGCGGTCGACATCGCTTTCGATGGGGAAGACGGCCTGCATATGGCCGTGACCAACCCGTACGACCTCATCCTTCTCGACCTGATGCTGCCCAGGCTCGACGGAATCGCTCTGCTGCGATCGGCGCGCCGATCGGATGTCCGCTCGCCGGTCCTGGTCCTCACCTCCCGCGATGACAAGAAAACGACCGTCGAATTGCTCGAGGCTGGCGCCGACGATTACCTCACCAAGCCGTTCGACGTGGGTGAAATGGTGGCGCGGTGCCGCGCCCTCATCCGCCGCGCGCACGGAATCGCAGCCTCCGCCATCGAAGTGGGGGATCTTGTGATCCA
Source organism: Acidobacteriaceae bacterium (assembly GCA_030039035.1). Classification (GTDB taxonomy): domain Bacteria; phylum Acidobacteriota; class Terriglobia; order Terriglobales; family Acidobacteriaceae; genus Telmatobacter. The sequence continues at coordinate 10,441 of JASHQQ010000354.1, forward strand.
CACCGAGGAGATGAAGGTGACCCGCGGCGGCCGATCCGTCAGCCTGACGGCGATGGAATACAAACTGCTCGAATACATGGCCCACCGGCCGCGCGCCGTGCTCTCCAAGTCCGCCCTTCTCGAGCACCTCTACGATCACGACTGGGAAAAGTTCAGCAACGTGCTCGAGGTATATGTCAGCTCGCTGCGCCGCAAGCTCAACCGCGACGGCGCCGTTCCGCTCATCCATACCCTCAAGGGACGGGGATACGTTCTCATGCAACAATGAGCGGGGCTGTAACAGGGCGTTAACAGAACGGAGTCGGGCGCGACCTACAATCCTTTCAGCTTTCAAGGGCATCCATGCAGCTCCCGATACGAATCCGGCTCACCATCAGCTACTTCCTCATCTTTCTGGTGGCGGGCACGCTTTTGTGCGCTGCATCGTACTGGATGGCGCGCCGCAGCCTGTACATCGCCTTCGATCACGAACTCGACGAGCATGTCGACGATGTCCGGGACTTTTTCGCCGCGCGTCGTCTCGGAGACGACGAGGCGCGGGCGAAGGCCGAAGCTGCTGCCGAATTCGCGCTCAAGGACGACGGGAAGTGGCTCCAGATCGCGAACGATGAGGGGCACTGGATTTACCGCGCGCCCCGGATGATGCTTGCGCCGCACGATCTTCCCCGCGGCATCGCGTTGCCGGGAGCCGGTTCGATTCTCGAGTTCGATGCCGGAGGCAAGCAGGTCCGCTCCCTGCGCCGCGCCTTCACGGTCGAAGGCCGCATGTTTGTGGCCGAGAGCGGAGCCACCCTGACCAGGACGAATCAGACTCTCCTGCTCTTCCGCAACGGCCTGCTGCTGATCTCTCCGATCGTTCTGATCTCCGCGGGGCTGACGGGCCATCTTCTCAGCCGCCGCGCACTCGCTCCCGTGGCGGCGATTGCCCGCGAGGCGCAGCGCATTCACGACGTCAACCTGCAGCTTCGTCTGCCGCGGCTCGACACGCACGACGAACTGGCCCATTTATCGTCCACATTGAACGAAATGCTCGAGCGCATCGAATCCGGGGTGCGCAGCGTGAGCGAGTTCACCGCTTACGCCTCCCATGAGCTGCGCACGCCGGTCGCGCTGATCCGCACGGAAGCCGACCTCGCCATGCAATTCGAACGGACGCCTCGCGAATATCGTGAGGCGATCGCGATCATCGGCTCGGAGGCGCAGCACATGTCTTCGCTGCTTGACAGCCTGCTCTTCCTGGCGCGCGCCGATGCGGGAACAGAGACGGTTCACCTCGAGCCGATCGATGCGCGCGGCATCTGCCGGCAGGCTTTCGACAAGTGGCGTCCGCTGCTCGCCAAGGCGCGCCTTCAGCTCCGGCTGAATATTCCCGAGCACTCCGTCAGCGCGCTCGCCGATTCGGCGTACCTGCAGCGATTGCTTAATATCCTGCTGGAAAACGCCGGCAAGTACACTCCGGCAGGCGGGTGCGTGACGCTGGAGTTGGCTGTGGATCGCGGCTCGGCGCGCTGCGCAATCATCGATACCGGTATCGGAATTCCGCTCAGGGATCAGGCGCATATCTTCGAGCGATTCCGCCGCGCCAGCAACGTGCAACAGGCAGACGCTCCCGGTTCCGGCCTTGGCCTCGCGCTCGCGGCATGGATCGTGCGTCACCATGGCACCACGTTAAGCGTCGACAGCATTCCCGGCCACGGAAGCACATTCACCTTCGAGCTTCAGCTCGTTCCCCAACTCGAGTCTTGCGGCGTCGAAAAGCCGGAATTGAGCGGATTGCGGATTGGCTGAGGCGTCACCGGAAATCCACCGGTTGCGTGAGCGCGGCCGAATCATCCGGCCAATCGAGCCATCGGTTTTTCCTTCTTGAACAATGGGCGCTACACATTCGCCACGGCCTCGTGGCGGGCCTTATAGCGAGGATCGAGGGTCACTCGAATTCGTTGAAAGGCTTAATCCCCGTTGTCAGACATTCGAGGGGAAATGCAGGGTATTGGGGGCATCCGAGGGCATCGCCCCTTCGTTCTCGATGGCTATAGACTGCTGATTTTATGCCTATTTGTGATGATTCCAAAAGACTTGCTCTAAATGATGGCGGAGAGGGAGGGATTCGAACCCCCGATAGCCTTACGACTATGCCTGATTTCGAGTCAGGTGCATTCAACCGGGCTCTGCCACCTCTCCGCGTACGATCTACATGGTCTTCAATCCCCAACGATTGGCAGCGCCGACGGTCTTTTTCTGCGAACGCTCCACGGTCCGTTCTGGCGCCCGCTCCGTCCACGGAACGATACCAGCCAGCCGAGCGCCGAAGCCTGACGCTGGCGTGCGAGGTGTGCGTACCGCATCACCATGCGAAGCGTCCTGTGCCCGAGCCGTTCTGCCACTGCGCGCAGATCGAATTCGGCCAAATCAAGTCTACCGGCATTAGCGGGACGGTTGCAATGGCAAGCAGCGTGACGGAACCTGTCGAGGAGAAATTCCGGAAAACGGGCTAGCTGCGGGAAATGTTCAGAAGATCTATCGCAATACGGCTACCACCGCGATTGCAAACGGGGCGGAGAAACTGGTGCTGACCGTCACGCTTTCGGCTCCATCCAGCTCCTTCCATTCAATGCGAGGGGCCTTGCCGGAGCGACGCAGGACGCGAACCCTGCGGAGTTTTCCTTCCGGGGATTCCAGCGCCTTGACGGCAGCCTCCTTGATGGCGAATGTGCGGGCAAACGCGGCAAGCGCATCCTCGCGCCGGCCTTCGCACCAGGAGATCTCTTCCGGAGAAAAGACCGTATTTCGGGCGCGCGGATTGGCGACAAGCTGTCGCACATCGTCGAGAGAGACAATGTCGATGCCGACGCGAAGCTGCCTGCCCTTAACGCGCGTTGGCATCGATGTAATCGACGATCCGGCTGACATCGACGAGACGCGGAATGCTTGTCTCGTCGATCGTCAGGCCAAACTCATCCTCCAGCGCCACCATGATCTCCGCGTGCCGCGCCGAAGTCCACTTTCGCAGTTTCTTGTATCCGGAGGTATCTTTGAGGATAACGATCTCCGCCTCATCGAGCTGCAATGCGTTTGCGATCACACCAATCACCCGATCAGCCGTGTTCTTCATGCTTTCCGAGCATCCTTTCCGCGACCGAACCCAGAATCTCCCCGGCCTCGGCGCCGTTCAGAACCCGATGATCGAAACTTGCCGTAAGTGTGTAGTATCCGTTTTCCCCGATTCTCCATGCGTCCGCGATTCCGAAAATGATCGACTGCCCGGGATAAATGATAGGAATCACCTGGTGCACTCCGGAGCCGATCAGACTCGTCACCGTGCAATTCCCGCCGGAAAGGTCCTCTGGCTCCAGGCGTCCGCGCAATGACTTCATCTGCAGCTTGCGGATGGCTCCGGAGAACGCAACGACATCGAGTGAATCGGCATTCCGGATGACCGGAGCAACCACCGTTCCATCCGACTGGTTGATGGCAACACACAAGCTGACGTCAGGATGGATGACAAGCCCTTGTTCCGACCAGGTGGCGCGGGCTTTGGGACGATTCCGCAACTCGCGCGCGACCGACCAGGCAAGCCAGTCGGACACGCTGACCATGGCTCCTTCCTTCCCGGCGATCCCGGAAACCAGTTCGTCGATCGCATCGGCGGGAAGAAACCTGGACAGATAGGAGTGGGGAACGGTCTGCTTCGAACGGGTAAGCACTCGCGCCGCCCGTAGCTGAACCGGATTAAGTGGAGTTACCTGGGCGGATTTCTCATCCAGCGTCCTGAGATACTCCGCAACATCGGCTTCCCGCACCAGAGCAAGATGCCGGAAAACCGTCTTGTCGAGATTGTGCCGGTTGACGAGCGCAAGAGCCTTCTGCGTGAACCCGGTCGCCTGCGGCGCGGAAACGGCTTCCGGCTCCATCGCATCGCTTCCGCCCGGCTGCAGCGAAGCGGAAACGACGGCCAGTAACTCACCCACCTTTACTTCTCTCTGCGCGGGCACGGGAGAAAGCAGAAATCCGCTTGCAGGCGACTCGATTTCCACCGTCGCCTTGCTCGTCTCGATCACGCAGAGCACGTCGCCCTGCTTTACCTTTTGCCCCGCCGAAGCGACCCATTCGATGAGAAAGGCCGAATCGTCATTGGTGTTCAGCCGTGGCACTTCGACACGAGTTGTGGTGCTTTCCGCCATTGTCGGGAGTTCGCAACCAGGTTGAAGACGGGACGGTTCAGGCGCTGAATCTGCTTCCTCGTCGCCTCATCTCATGATACTGACGCGGCTGCCTGGTGAGCGAGGGCCAGGACTGCTTCGCGTATCCGCGTTGCCGAAGGAAGAACGTCCTCTTCGAGATGCCTGGCGCCGGGTATTGGCACAGAAAGAGCGCCCACTCTCGCCGCTTTCAGTCCCGGCGCAGTTCCGGCAAGCTGGGCAACGATCTCCGACCCGATTCCAAACGGAAACGAACCCTCCTCCACCACCAGAATCCGGCGGGTCTTCCGCACCGACGCGGCAAGTTCCGGAGCTATCCTGTCATTGAGTCCGGTAAGCACAAAGTAATCGAAATCCATCTCCTCTTGCAGAATCAACTCGACAAGAGCCGTTTCCACCAACTCCGTCAGGCCGCCATAAGTCACCACTGTAATTGCATCGCGCGTTTTCTCGCTGCTTCGATAAAAAAGCGGAGGATAGGACCCGGCGTTGGCAACGCCGCACTCGTGAAACGTGAACCCCAGGGGTGGTTCCGCGGCGGGAAACTGGGAATACAGGGTTTTGTTCTCGACAAAGATCACCGGATTGGGGTCGCGAACTGCCGCGGCGAGCAGGCGCACGGGATCGTGCCGGCGCGAGAGCGCCACAACCTTCAGCCCGGGAATCCCGCAGAATATCTTCTCCAGGCTCTGGCTGTGCGTGGCTCCGTAACCGCGGTAACCACCCGACACGAGCCTTACCGTCATGGCAAGATTCACCTGTCCGTTGTACATGAAGTGCATTTTTGCAGCCTGGTTGATCAGTTGCTCGGCCGCCAGGGTTGCGAAATCTCCAAACATGATTTCAACCACCGCGGTTCCTCCGGCCAGCGACCAGCCATTGGCGAACCCGACGATTGCCGCCTCGGAGATCGGCGTGGACATGACCCGGTCGCCATACTTCGTGGAAAGGCCGCGCGTCACCTTGAAGGCTCCGCCGTAAGGATCGACAAGATCCTCTCCGAGGATCTGAAGAGAGTCGTCCGTCTCCAGCAAATGGTCGAGCGCGCTGTTCAGAAGTTTGTTGACCCGCGTCGCGGACTGGTCGGGCCTGGCAGCGATATCCACAGAGGAACTCAGCCAGGGAGCGGGCGGCGGCACAAAGACATCGACCGCGCCCATCTTCGCCGGCGGAACCGACTCCAGCCCATGCATGGCGGAATCGATCCTGTTCTTTGCCTCGCGAAAAGCCTCCAGCACGGCGGGATCGCCCTGTCGCCGACGGCGCTCGAGCCAATCTTCACCCCAGGCGCAATTCACCACCTCGGCCGGCCGATCGTCGTCCCCTTTGCTGTGGGCCATCAGGCGGAAGGTATCGAGCACCTGGACAAACGGCCTTCCGGTGCGGACAAAATCGACAACCTCCTTCAGATGCGATTCCAGTTCGAAGGGGTCGTCCGCCTTCCTTCGGTCCGTCCCGATTCCAAACGCGGCAAACCTTTCGATAATCGACCCCGCGGTGGTGTGGATCGTCTCTGTCGACTGCGCCATGCCGTTGTTTTCCATCACCACGAGCAGGGGAACAGAAAGAAGAGACGCCATGTTGAGCGACTCGTAAACAATGCCCTGCCCCAGTGTCCCGTCGCCCAAGTGCGCTACGACGATTCCCGGTTCCCGCCGCTGCTTTTTCCAGTACGCGGCGCCGACCGCGATGGGGAAACTCTGTCCCTGCACGCCCTGCGAAAAGAACGCACCATTGCACAGATGCTGGCTGCCCCCGCGCCCGGCGCAGACCCCGGTCTGCTTGCCCAGAACCTCGGCCAAAAGATCCTCGGGCGATCCGCCGAAGGCAAGAAAGTGACCATGGCAGCGATGATGGCTGAAGATGAGGTCCTTTGCCGGGTCAAGATGGGAATAGAGCGCGCAGGCGCAGGCTTCCTGCCCGATACACGTGTGGGTGGTCCCGAACAGTCGTCCGCTCGAAAACATATCGAGCAGCGTCTGCTCGAGATACCTGATCTCGGCCATCTTTTTGATCATTGACATCGAATACATCCTGCCGATTGACGACCGTCCTTACGCGCTCCCGGACTTTGCCCTGGCTTGTTGGAGGTTGGGCAGCGGCTGAGCAGGGTCCCGCGAATTCGGGTTGTCAAACCGATTGGGAGAGGCACCGCCCTCAGGAAAAGCTACCACAGGACCGCCAGCGGGGAAAAGCGAGCGAGGCGAAGCTCGCCGTGTCTCTTGCCGCAAACGGGCAATAACTCCCATACTCGCGCAGGCCATTGCCCGCATACCAGCCGGCGTCCCGCGATTTCCCCGTCGCTTGAACAAAGCTCCACAGTTCTTGCATGGATGTTATAACGAAGATATTCGACGAATCATTGCGATCCAGTCATTCCGCGGACAATCCGGGCGCTCTCTCATTCGTCGATTCCCCTTTTCAGCGATGTGCCTGAAAACCGGAGGAAACGATTCAGACCCGCGTGCGGATACAAGCTGGCACGGGACAGAACCTGCTTTTGCATCCAGGACACGACGCCCGACGCATCTGCCGAATAACATGGCGACCCTCCGGCCTGCCCCTGAATCAGCAACCGGTTTTCCTGCATTCCAGCCAGCCACCGGTATCTTGCCAGATACAACCACAGCCAGGCGGCCCGGCGGTGAATACTCATCGCGGATGTCCGGCCGCGATTGCGAACCGTAACCTTCTCTTCGATATAAAAGCCGGGAATCCCCATCCGGTCCCGCATGGTATCTTCGGCAACATGCATGAGGGTCATTGTGAAGACCGGACAACCCAGCATCAGCACCCTGCCGCCCGCGGCGGCCAACCTCGCATAAGGGGAATTTTCGTCGTGCGGAGCATAGGATCGCGAATGATCGCGCAAAAGCTCCTCCGCATCCTGCCCCTGGGCGCAGACTGCCGAGTACGGAAAGCAGCTTCGTAAAGTCGAGGGCCGGCGGCGGAATAACTCCGATAACAAGCCTACGGTTGAAGGCGACCGCTGCACATCGTAGAGCCGCTCGCCATTGCGCCCGGTGAGCCGCGGGTGGCTGGGCATCAGCAGCGTTCCGGACGGGCCGATGGAATCCAGCAGAAAGTCGATCAATTGGGCAGGTTCCCAGCCAATCCCCTCCCACGCATCGGCGCCGGCGTGCAGCATCACGCGCTGCCCTTTTTCAATCCGCAGCGAATGCAATACCTCGCGCAACTGGACAGGCGCGAAAGCTTCAGCTACGCGACGGGAAGGTCGTTCCTTCCGACTCCAGTCGGGAACGGGAAAGATCGCATCCCTGGCCAGTTTCCCCAGCCTTAGTCCAAGTTCGCAAATGGGAGAGATGGATAGCATGGCATACGTGCCGATCACGATTCCGCCTCGAGCCGCTGGAATGCAGAGACGTCGTACACCAACGTGCAGTCGTCGTACCCCGACGCGCCGGTCAGGTAGCAGAAGAGTTTGCCCGTGGTGTTTTCGCCATCGGGGAAGGAGACATTGGTGTACTGAAACGTGCCATCGGGCAGAAAGGGCGGACCAAGATGCGCCAGACGATCCACCGGGAATGTGAGGATCTTCCGGCACGACAGGCTGTTCAGATCGCACATCCAGACATGCGTGGCTCTGGTATCGTTCGCGCAGGACGATGTAATCGGATAGGCGCGCTCGGGAGATTCGGCATTGGTCGAGAGAAATAACGAGGAGCCGGCAATGCACGCATAAAAGCAACTGTTATCGATCCGCGTCAAGGCCGAGGTCTTCCCGCTGGCTTTTTCATAGCTACGGAGATAGTTATCGGCATTGGGGCTGTCGTTGGCGAAGAAAAGATTTTCGCTTGTAACCACAATCGAATAAAACCTGCTCTCCTGCCCGCCCTGAAGCACCGGTTCGACGCTCGAAAAATCCGGAGCGGCGCGAAAGACCGCAGCCTCCTGCTCATGATCGCCCGTGCTGATCCAGAAACAGTCCGCCCATGGATCGTAGCTGATCCCGTGGACATGCCGGATCGCGCCGGCGGGAAAGGTGTAGACGATCTTCCATGTGAGCCCTTCATCCGAACTGCCATAAACGTGGATCGCCCGCCGCTGTGCGTTGCCGAAGTACTCTCCCCAAACCGCCATGCCCTTGGGGCGATACGCCAGCGAAACCGGACGCGAGCCTTCCGTGACCGCAAAGCTCCGCCATCCGCGCCGGGATCCACGCGGGACGACGAACATGCCTCCACGGAATGAAGCAATCAGATTGCCGCTGCCGGTCACGAGCGCGCGATAAACCTGGGCGCGAAGAACGCGCCGCGCCAGCGGGAACACGCCGAGGGTCGCCCTGATGCGCGAAATCTCCAAATCGCCCATGTGCTCTATCGTTGCGCCGCAATCGCGTGTCCTGTAGATCCGGTTATGACCGGACAAATACAGCGAGCCGTCATGAAAGCACAATGGGCGATAATGCTTCAGGACGGACACAGGCTTCATGAGCAACTCCGCTGGCATTTCTTGTCCTGGTCCGTCATGGAAGGCGGCGGATTCACCGGTTGCCAGGGATGGGTCCTTAGCCCTGCGAAGATGCTCTTCGGGTGCAGGTTGGATCATTCCATAGCCAATTCGATCCAACAGTGCCTCGCGAAAATTTTCGGGCCGCTGTCAGTCTACCGGAACGGTGGGCCGCGGACAATTTGAGGCGGATTGAGGGAAAGCATCCGCTCGACGGCGTCAGCGAAGGGGAGTGGCCGGCAAAGCTCCCATCCGAAGCGGAGAAACCCTGTCAATGCGGCAGAAGCTGGAGAGCGTTGGTGCGGTAGATCTTTTCGAGGACATCGTCGGGCAGGTGAAGTCCGTAAACATTCCATCGCCCCTGGCGCGAGGCGTGCGAAGGGTACTCGAAGTATTCGTCATCGGTTTCGAGAAAGCGGTAGTAGAGCCGGTACATCTGCGCCTCGGGCAAAAGATCGGTCCCAAACAGGATGCGATCGGCAAAGCGAAGAAGGAAACGCCGCGCGGTAAAGGGCTGGCGGCCCAGTTCAGGGGTGCGGGCGCTGATATCGACGAATACATTCGGGGTCGACTCGAGCAGCCTCGCTGCCTGGGCGAGGTCCTCGCCGCTTTCGGCCATGTGGGCGCAGACGAACGTGGTGCCGGGATGCCTGCGAATGACCCGGTCGCGCTGCGCCAGCAGGTCGTTCTTGCCATATTGCGCGCCATGGAAACTCCAATCGGGGTGCGCGGCCAGTTCCTCGTAGCGTTCGTTGGTGGAATCGACGGGACGAAAAAAGGCGGCCGGATCGGCGGTATGGAACATGACCGGGAGGCTGAGGTCTGCCGCCTTGGCAAAGAGAGGCGCCAGGCGCTCGTCGTCCACGCGAAGCAGCTCTCCGCTTGCGTCGCGAACGGCCAGGCCCAGATCCTTCCAGAACTTGATGCCGCAGGCGCCGTGTTCCGCCATTCGCTCCAGGCGATCGAGCGACCGGGCGATAAAATCGTCGCGGTCCACACCTGTCCAATCCATCCAGGCCATGGTGGCAAAACGATCGCGCGAAGCAGCGCGAAACCGGCGCAGGATGGCCAACGCCTCCTCCCCGACCTGCATGGTGATATTCACGATCCGTTCGACGCCGCAGTCGTCCATGACACGGAGTACAGTCTCCGGATCCATGGAATCGAGATGATTGTGATAGTCGATGACCGGGAAGCGGGGCTTCAGCGGCGTGCGATCGGGAGTGACCAGCTCGCTCCGGGGATGAAAATCGCTCATGCGCAAATCGACGTCGGCTTTGGCCGACACCATGGCGACAAATCGGTCGTTCGCGACAGTCATCGCAGCCTCGTCAAAGAGTACCACCGGGGGCGTTTTGAGCAAGAAGACGATGGACCGGAGATGGCGTCGGGGCAGTTGATGTGAGCCGTCTTCCCGTCCTTCCCCGGGCCGGGACGGCCGCACCCGACCAAAGAGCAGATGCTACCCCACGGCTCGGGCAACCCTTGGCCGGGCGCGCGCATCTCAGCTCGACATCGGGCTCCGCGAAAAACTGGGATAGTACGTGCTTGCTCCCTCCGAGAATTCGGTACTTTAGTACCGATTTTTTGTGACTCTCTGGGCATTTACGCAGCGTTCAATTCCACGGAATGACAATTTGTGACGCATTTTGTCGCAAATTAGCACTTCCAAAAAAATGAGCATCGGCTTACTCTCTTTTGTTGGGACAGAAGTCAGAAAGCCCCCCTTTCCTCATGCTGAACCCAGACTGCCAGCGCGCGAACGCGCGGCCGAAACCGAGAACCGGCGATCGTCACGTTGACCGGGAGCTGGATTTTCGTTCGTAGCTTTTTGCGGCTCTTCCTGCCTTGCAAATCCGGTTCAACGAAGGCTTAGCCTGCTAAGTCAGCCTGGCGAAGCCTTGCCCGTCGGAGCGTACCGGAAGGCGCCGCTCCCATTCCCGCGGCCTGAGTTTGTTTGCGCGACGCGCAGAGCGAGGAAGGAACGCATTACGTTGCAGAGCGTGAATCGAGCACCGGACGATCTCAGGATTCCGGCTGACTCATGGGCTGGCGCGGCCGCACAAAGGCAGTGGTTCGCGACCTTTACGTTGCCACAGAACGAAAAATCCGTAACCCGGCAACTGGATCTTCGCGATGTGGAGTCGTTTCTCCCCACCTACGAGACGATCCGGGTATGGAAGAACAGGCAGCGAAAGAAGGTGACGCTTCCACTCTTCCCGACCTACCTTTTCGTGCACATCAGCCGCGCCGAACGTGGAAAGGTTCTGGGGTGTCCGGGCGTACTGCAAATTGTCGGGAGCGCCAGGGAACCGATTCCGGTTGCCGACGCAGAGGTTGAATTCCTGCGTTCGGGCGTCTGCCGTCGGAAAGTAGAGCCTTTTCGCGAACTCGTGGTCGGAGAGCGTGTCCGCATCAAGAGCGGCATGATGCAGGGATTGGAAGGCACGCTGGTGCGGCGCAGCAGCAGTTTGCGTTTTGTGCTCACCATCCAGATGATCAACCAGCACGCGGCGATTGAAGTGGACGCCGATGATATGGAGCCGGCGCTTCCCTGAAAGGCCGGTTCTGGCCACGGCTGCCCTCCGGCGAAGCAACGGATTCAGGCGTTACGGACATCCTCTCCAGGTTCCGACTCTCGATCGATCGGAATCTCCTTATCCTTCCCGATCTACCCTGCTTCCTCGCCCGACCTCCCATCGGAGACCGCGCCTCGCACCCGCCAGAACGCTCATTCCCATCCGGCAAACCCCCTTTCCGTACACAGCGAGAGTGGCAAATGGCACTTGTTCCAAGAAACTCAGAACGGACTGACAAGATACTGCAGGCCGCAGCCCAGCTTTTTGCACGGCAGGGATATCACGGAACCAGCACCCGTGAGATTGCGCGTCTTGCCGATGTGAGCGAAAACACGCTGTTCCGGCATTTCGATCACAAGGAAGACCTTTTCTGGTCGGCGCTCCGCTCCCGTTCCGCGGGACTCAAGCTGCGTCGCGATCTGCTCGACGGAATCAGCGAAGGGGACGACCCCGAAGTCGTCCTGCCCAAGATCATCGATCTGCTCGTGGACACGGTCATCTTCAAGCCGGAACTGCTGCGACTGATCGCGGTTGCCTTTCTCGAGCTGCACTGGAAGACCGACGCCTTCTGCAAGGAGTATCTCTCGCCCATCTTTTCGGCGATCCATCGCTACATTGAGATGAATGTGGAGAACGAGCGGGTTCGCGCCCTGGATCCAACCATGCTCACGGCAGCGTTAGTGACGACGGTAATGTCTCACGCGGAGATTTCAAGACTTATCGACGGCGATCGGCTATCCTACCCAGGAAGCCGCGAAGCGGCCAGCGCATACACCAAATTCTGGCTGGATGTGCTGACGCCCAGGCCTGTGCCATCCCAAAGGGCTGCGCTGCGAAGCAAGCGCGCACCGATCTGAACTGGAACCGCCGATTCCGGACCCTGCCTTCCACTGGGTGACATTTCTGCCTGCACCCGCCAAATGAAGCTAGCAAACAGGAGAATCAAATGAGCTCTCCATATCTGCCGGCCAGACGCTATGGCACGGAGCGTATCGTGCGCCGGCTCGTGGCATCTCTCAGCAATCTCATTCTGTTTGCGCTTGCCGCGTGTTTCGCATTCGAACTGCGATTCGACGGCGACCTTCCGCCCCGATACACGCATTCGATGGAGATGGCTCTGTGCATCTGGGCGGCGGTCAAATCGGCGGCCTTCCTCGCCGGCTCCGTCAACCAGGAAAAATGGCGGCACACGTCGATCTACGAGGCGGAGCGGATCATCCTGGCCAACACCGCCGGATCGGTGATTGGCGGAACCCTGGTTTATGCGCTTCTCGGACGTTCCGCGGTTCCGCTTTCGGTGTACGTGCTCGAATGGATCCTCTCCAGTTTTCTGATTCTGGGAGGGCGTCTGGCCGTTCGCGTGATCGCCACGGCCAGAAGAGCCCGGCTCATCGAGGGAAAACGAACCCGGACCCTTATCTACGGGGCGGGAGCCGCGGGACTGGCGCTTCTTTGGGAGCTGCGGCAGAACCAGTCGCTGATGCTCGATGTGGTGGGCCTGATTGACGACAACCCGCAACTGGTGGGCTTGACGTTCGATGGCAAGCCGGTGCTGGGCACCGGAGAGGAATTGGGCGGCCTTGCGCGCAAGCATGGCGTAAGGAGGGTGCTGATTGCAATCCCGTCCGCGACCGGACCGCAGATGGTGCGAATCCTGAGATTCGCCATCGAGGCGGGGGTGGATTACAAGATGGTTCCCAGCCTGGGCGAGCTGATCCAGGGAACCGACCTTGGAAAGCAAATCCGGGATGTCGCTGTCGAGGATTTGCTGGGAAGAAAGCCGGTGCAACTGGATCAGGACCTCATCCGCGAGCGCATTCAGGGAAAAGTTGTGATGGTTACCGGAGCGGGAGGCTCAATCGGGTCGGAAATCTGCCGGCAGATTGCCCAGTTCCGGCCGCTGGCGCTGGTCGGCTTCGACGAGGCAGAGACTCCTCTCTTCCAGATCGACCGGGAGCTCGCCGGGAGCTTCCCGGACCTGGCCTTTCATCCCGAGATCGGAGATATCACGCGGCCTGACATGCTCCGTCGCGTGATGCAGCAGTATGAGCCGTCGATTGTCTACCACGCCGCGGCGTACAAGCATGTTTCCATGATGGAGCGGCACGTATTTGCCGCGGTCGAAAACAATGTCTTCGGCACCTGGCATGTCGCCCTCGCCGCGGCCAATCACGGCGTCGAGGATTTCGTGCTCATTTCGACCGACAAGGCGGTTCGACCCACCAGCATGATGGGAGCCACCAAGCGCGTGGCGGAGCTGGTGATCCGCGCCCTGCAGATGGAAAGCGGCACCAAATTCGCCGCCGTCCGCTTCGGCAATGTTCTGGGAAGCAACGGAAGCGTCGTGCCGATCTTCAAGGAGCAGATTGCCGTCGGGGGTCCGGTCACGGTCACGCATCCGGAAATGCGCCGCTACTTCATGACCATTCCCGAGGCGGCGCAACTGGTTCTTCAAGCCTTCGCCATCGGCAAGGGCGGGGAGGTCTTTGTTCTCGATATGGGTGAGCCGGTAAAGATCGTCGATCTGGCCAGGGACCTGATCCTGTTGTCGGGACTGCAGCCGGAACGCGACATCAAGATCCAGTTCACCGGCACGCGGCCTGGTGAAAAGCTCTTCGAGGAATTGAACCTGTACCACGAGCACCTGGTTCCCACCTCTCACTCCCAGATTCGAAGTTATGCATCGCCCGACGACGTGGATGTGAGGCAAGTCAAGGCGTACATGCAGGAATTGCAGCAGATCGTCAGCTCGCGCGATCTGGCGCGGCTCGTGCTTCTGCTCAAGGAACTGATTCCCGATTACAATCCGGGCACGGAGCTGCTGAAGGTCGCCATGTCGATCGAATCCAATCATCGATCCGGACCGGCCAGGCTGCCGATTCCCGCGGGACAGGCCGATGGCCCGGTTCCCGTAAAGAAACTCGCAGCCGCAACGCGCATGATGAATTGACGAATCCAAGACGGGACCTTCCGCGGAGCAAACCTCAAGAAACAGGAATGCGCGGAAACCGCGCTTCGGGCGGAGAGATTTTCCCTTCGATTGGCGGCAACGCCCCTGCCGGATGCGGGTTGATCCGATGCTCCTCTTCGCCCCGGGATGACCGGCTGGACCGATCCTCCCGGTCCGCGGCAATTTCACGGCGATGACAGGAACGAGGCGGATGGCCGACACGCGCCGCCACATCGTCCACATTGAACAAATGCTCGCAGCAGATCGAACACACCACCTCTCCTGTCCGATTACACCAAGTCCGAGGGTTCCCATTGACTGACCGCCACGCCTCCATTGCCCGAATCGAAGTGCCTACCATGCCGCCTTCCGGGATCGCTCCGCCGCCGCAGAGCGCAGACGCCCTGCACGGCCTAATGCGGGTGATCAGCAAGCGGCGCAAGTGGATCATCGCCGCGATCGTGATCTGCGAATCGATGGCCCTGGCAGTTGCCCTTTTGATGAAGCCCACGTATCAGTCCACCGCCACCATCGAGTTGAACAAACAAGGGTCCGGAGTCGATCTGGGACTTGGCGATGACCTCAGCTCGACTTTTTCCGGAGGCAACGAAACGCTGCTTACCGACTTGCAGACGGAGACCGAGATCCTCGAAGGCGATTCTCTGGCTCTTGCCGTGATTGAGCAGCTTGATCTCGCTTCGAAACCGCCGTTTGCCGCCAAACCCGACCCGAAGGAGAAGGATCCTGAGGAAGGACTGCCCCTGGAACAGGCGCCGAATACGCGGACGCGGCTGCTGCATATCTTCAAGGGCCACCTGAAGGTCGTACCCGAGCGCGGCACCCGCCTGATTCAGGTCAGCTTCCAGAGCCACGACCAGAATCTGGCGGCCCAGATCGCAAATCAACTGGTCGAAGCCTACAAGAGCAACTACCGCCAAACGCATTACGACGCCATCACCGAGACTTCCGGCTGGCTGACCACTCAACTCGCCGGCCTGAAGACGAACGTCGAGCAGGCGGAGAAGAAGCTCACCGATTTTGAGAAGGCGAACGGCATCCTCAGTTTCAATATGGCGACTCCGACGGTGGGCACTTCCGGAGTGCAGGGGGCCGGCGCGGGCGGCGGATATGGCGGGGCGGAGATCCACAGCCCGATCATTCAAAAACTGGACCAGTTGAACCAGGAACTGACCGAGGCGGAGGCCAATCGCATCGGGAAGGAAGCTGTCTATCGGCTCACACAGACCGGTGATGCCGATGTTGTTCTCGGCCTGCAGAGCAGTCCCCTGGGAGAGGAATCGCTGGTGCTCACGCAGGGTGGGGGCCTTTCGAACCTGCAAAATCTGCGCTCCGAGCTCGGCCTCCTGAAAGTCCAGATGGCTCAGGAGTCGAATACGTTTGGCCCGAACAACCGGCATCTGAAGGATCTGCAGCTTCAGATTGCCTCGGTGAACGACCAGATCACCGAGGAGCTTGGACTCATTACAAAGAGAGCCTATGCGGATTACCAGTTGTCCAAGCAGACCGAGGACGAAATCCGCAACCAGTTTGACCAGCAGCAAACAGCGGCAAGCAAGCTGAATGACGTGGCAATCCAGTTCGCTGTACTGAGCGATGAAGCCATGTCGCACAAGCTGCTCTACGACGACCTGTACACGAAGTTACAGGAAGCCAACATTTCGGCCGGCATCAAGGCGACCAACATCACGGTGGTCTCGCCCGCGCGGACAGAATCCGTGCCGGTTCGTCCCAAGCCGGTCATGTACATGGCCTTTGGATTGCTCGTCGGCATTTTTCTCGGACTCGCCGCCGCTTATACGGTGGACAGCCTGGACAGGACCGTGAGCACTCCGGAGGAGATCGAGGAGATTACCGGCAGGCCCGTAATCGGCATCATTCCGGACCTGATGAAGGTGGGAAGGTCCTACGGCGCGTATTTCCGGCGGAGCGTGACCAGGACGCTGGAGACGGAAGCGCCCAACAGCTTGCAAGTCTGGATGCTCGCTCACCCCGACTCGGCCGCCGCCGAGGCGTTCCGCTCGCTGCGCACCTCGATCATGCTTTCCCGCGCCGGCGGAGGAGCGAAGACAATCCTCATCACCAGTTGCGTTCCCGGCGAAGGCAAAACCACCTTGACTTCGAATCTGGCAGCGGCCTTCGCGCAGCATAACAAGAACGTGCTGATCGTCGAAGCCGACATGCGCCGGCCGCGAATGACACACGTGATGGAAGTACCGAGCGACGTGGGCCTGAGCAACGTACTCACCGCGACGGCCACGTTCGACGAGGCCATTGTTCGCGGTATCCAGTGGCCGACGCTGGATATTCTGCCGGCCGGCCCGCAGCCGCCAAACCCGTCCGAGCTTCTGGGGTCGTCGGCCTTCGCGGAAATGCTCGGGCAACTCCGCTGCCAGTACGACCTCGTGCTGCTCGACAGCCCGCCGGCGCTGCTTGTCGCGGATCCGATCTCGGTCGCGTCACTGGTCGACGCGGTGGTCTGGATTTCGCGCGCCGGCGTTGTCACCCGACCGTACCTCGGCCGCGCCACCGGAATGATCAATCGCAACCAGATGCCTGTAATCGGCTTCGTGATCAACGGAATGCGGAGCGAAGAGGCCGGCTATGGATATGGCTCCTACTATACGGAAACGGAAAAGGGGGAGAAGAAGAATGCGCATCGGGGATAAGACGTCCGGATTCTCGATCATCCCGTTGGCTCTCTCGATGGTTCTCGCGGGGCCGGCCTTCGGCCAGCAACTGCCTCCGAATGCCCAGGGCACGAATAACATTCCCCTCAACCTGCCCGTCAGCCGTGCTCCGGCAGGACCCACGAGCGAAATGCGCAACTCCGGACTGACCATGGTGCCTCCGGATTTTGCGGACCTCAAGCTCGCCCCCGGTTTCCTCCTCTCGCTGGACGTCCTCGATGATCCCGACTTCGAAGGCGATTATCGCGTCGACCAGCAGGGGGACCTCGCTCTGCCCATTCTCGGAATCGTCCATGTGGGGGGCGAGACCGCATCCGAGGCGCGATCGCAGATCCAGGATCGCCTGCTCAAGGACGGGATTCTCAAAGCTCCCCAGGTGAATCTCACCGTACTGGAATACTCGGCAACGGAAGTCACAATCCTCGGCGAGGTAACTTCGCCGGGAAGATACCCTTTGTTCGCGCCGCGAAGCCTCACCGATGTGCTGGCGCTTGCGGGCGGCACGACCGTCGCCGCGGGAAATGAAATCCGGATCACGCGCGCCGGCAAAGGCGCGCATACGGACCTGATCCGATTCTCGAAGGCAACCGGCGCCGACGTCGTCCAGGACACGATTGTCAATCCCGGCGACACGGTGCAGGTGATGCGCGCCGGCATCGTCTACGTGCTGGGGGCCGTCAATCGGCCGGGAGGATATGTGATGCAGGAAGACGGCACCATGACAGCCCTCGAAGCCATCTCGAGCGCCAATGGCACAACGCTGTCGGCGTCGGTAGGCAACATTTATCTGCTGCGCCGTGAGCGTGACGGAAGCGTCGTCCGGATTGAGCTGCCGCTGAACAGGATGCAGCGCGGAAAGTCCGCCGACATGCAGCTCCGTCCGACCGATATCCTGTACGTGCCAAACAGCAAGGTCAAATCCGCGCTGACAAGCAGCCAGGGAGTGCTGGCCGCGGCCACATCGGCCACGATCTACGCGACAGCCGTCTATTGACGGCGCGGATCAACTTCCCTCGCGCTCTCCGGCCCGCCCTGCCTGCCCCGGCAGGCGCATTCCGCGCAGCGGCCGCAACCTGACTCCTTTCTGCCTCCGGAACGGCAGGCAGCGGTCCATGTCGGAAGACAGATTGTGATTCGATCATCCCTTGCCGAGCGAATCCGCAGGATTCTCCGGACCATCTTTCCAGCAAGCCTTTACTCACGCCTGGCGGCGGCGCTGGACGCATGGTACGGGATTCGCAAGCTCGGATTCGCCGATTACAGGAAGCTGGCCTCGGCGGCGAAGGACGCGCCGGACGGGAGATGGTCTTCGATCCGTCTTCGGCCGTTACCTCATCCCATTTACGTCCGGCCGGGCACGCCGGACGCGCAAGTCGTGCTTCAGTCTTTCGCAAGAGAAGCTTACGGTTACGTCGTTCCGCCGGCGCCGGTGCGGCTGATCATCGATGCCGGAGCCAACATCGGCGACACAGCGCTGTGGTACGCAACGCGCTTCCCCCAGGCGGTGGTCGTCGCCGTCGAACCGGACCCGGACAACGCGGCTGTGCTGGCGAAGAATTGCGCTCCCTACAGGGAAAGGATCCACGTCCTGCGCGCGGCGCTTTGGCCCACGCCGGACCGGAGCCTGGCAATGGCGGGAGCTTATACGGGAGCGAGAGTCCGCGAAACAGGAATGGAAGGCGATTCCGCATGCCCCTCCATCGACCCGCTCACCATTTTGCGCAATTCCGGTGAGGAATGGATCGACATCTTCAAGATGGATATCGAAGGCGCCGAAGAGTCGGTTTTTTCCGGTGACTGCGATGTCTGGCTGGAAAAGACCCGAACCATCTCTGTAGAGATTCACTCGCCGGAGGCTGCGCGCGCGGTGTTTTGCGCCACCGGGCGCAACGGATTCAAAAGCGCCCGTTACCGTGGCGTCCATTTCTTCTGGCGATCGCCGGTTTTGAGCACCTGACGTACTCGCGAATCCCGGCACCACAATGACACCCATCGTCTTGAAGCAGATTCATAATCCCAAACCTGGGAACGAATGAAAAGTCAGCCTGTCCTCCACGATCTCCCCGTCGCAGTCCATGCCGATCGACCCATGCCGTCGATCCGGATGGCTGTCGTCATCACGCATCCGATTCAGCATTTTGCTCCTCTTCACCGGGAACTCGCGACCCATGAAGATATCGAATTGAAGGTGTTTTTCTGTTCCGATTGCGGCGCGCGCACGCATTTCGATCGCGATTTCGGGGTTGAATACAAATGGGACATTCCGCTACTGGACGGTTACGCATCCGATGTCCTTCCCGGCCGGGCGAATGCCAGATGGCTGGGATTCACCGGCTGGGATAATCCGTCGATTCCGTCGGCGCTGGAGGGTTTTCAGCCGGATGTCGTGCAGGTCTATGGCTACTCCCACCGCACCATGTGGCGCGCGGTCGACTGGTGCCGGAGGAACAAGGTCCCGGTGATCCTTCATTCCGACTCGAACGCAACGGCGCAGCGAAGCCTATGGAAGCGCCTCGCGAAATCGGTGATTGTCGGTTCCTTCTACCGTCGTCTCGACGCTGCGTTCTTCGTCGGCGACAACAATTACGCCTATCATATCCGCTATGGACTCTCCCGCGATCGCCTCTTCCCGAGCGCATTGCCAATCGACGTGAAACGGCTCGTCGAGTCGGTCGGAGACGCATCGGCCACGCGGCGCGAAATCCGGCACAGCCTCGGGATACCCGACGATGCGTTCGTTGCAATCTTCTCCGGCAAACTCACCCCGCGCAAATCGCCGATGCACCTGCTCGGCGCCATACGCACCTGCTCGAAACGCAACCTCAATGTCTGGGCACTGTTCATCGGAGAAGGCAGCGAGCGGCCGAAGATGGAGGAAGAGATTCGTGCATCCGGTTTCCGCAAGGCTGTCCTGACCGGCTTCGTGAATCAAAGCTCGATCGCAAAGTATTATTCCGCCTCCGACGTGCTCGTCGTCCCGTCGGCCTACGATCCTCATCCTCTGGTCGTGCCCGAGGCCGGATGTTTCGGTCTCCCCGTCATCGCCAGCGATCGGATCGGTTGCATCGGCAAATCGGATACCGCCCGCATCGGCGTGAACGCCCTCGTGTACCCGTACGGCGATATGGAACAGATCGCAGGCTGCATACACAGGCTTTCGAGCGACCCGGTACTCTACGACGCCATGTCGAAGGCATCCGTGAACATTGCGGTATCCCAGGACGTCGTGCCCACCGCGCAAAAAGAGAGGGAGGCGGCAATCCAGCTCGCGGCAATGGGCTGCAGGCGATGATCTGCCTTCTCGCAATTCGCCCGGTCCGGAGCCGCGCAATATTGGGCGACCGCTCCCCGGGGATCGGGACTACTTGATGGCGACATCGGGAGGCGTTCAAATCCAGCGACCGGATTCCGTAATCCGCCGGTTCCTTCAGCATCATGGTTCCACGATCGTCGGGCAAGGGCTGATTCTCGGCCTCGGCACGTTGACCGGCATCCTGTCGGCACGGCTGCTGGGGCCCATGGGACGGGGCGAATACGCGGCAATCACCCTGTGGCCGCTGGCCATATCGAGCATCATCGGCCTGGGCATCAACCAGGCGGTCGGATTCAACGTAGCGCGAAGGAATTTCACCGTTTCAGAGGTTGCCACGGCCGCCTCCGCGATCGGGATCGTCCAGGGCGCTGCCGCGCTGGCCATCGGCCTGGTCGTCATTCATTTCGTGCTGGGGAAGTATTCCCACCATGTGATGCACCTGGGTGTGGTGTTCGTGCTGTTCATGCCTCTCTACATCCTCGGCGGCTATCCGTCGAATCTCTTCCAGGGCGCGCAGCGGCTCACCGAGTTCAATCTCATCCGGGTTACCGGCGGATTGACATTCCTGATCGGATTGGCGGCACTGTTCGTCTCTCATCGCGGAAGCCTCGGAGCAGTGCTGTACAGCCAGTTGGCGGGCTACGTTGCCGCCCTGGTGCTCGGGGTCATCCTGGTCTGGAGAATCCTGAAGCCCGGAGCGCATTGGAACCGCCAAGCGGTGCCCAGCCTCGTCCGCTTCGGGTATCGCACACAGGTCACCAGCCTGACCAATTACTTCAACCAGCGCATCGACCAGCTTTTTCTCTCGCTGCTGGTGGCGCCGCAGGAACTTGGTCTTTACGTGGTGGCGGTAACGCTGTCGACCACGGTGACGGTGTTTCCCCAGGCAGCCGGCATTGTGACGTTCTCCCGGGGCTCGAGCCAGCGCAGCGACGATGCCAGGGTGACGATCGGCGAATCGTTTCGCGCCTCCCTCCTCTGGCTGCTGGTCGCCTGCACGGCGCTGTATCTTCTCGCTCCGTTTCTCATCCGTCATGTCTTCGGCGCGGCTTTCGAGGGCTCGATCCTGGCCTGCCGGATTCTGCTGCCCGGGGCCCTGATGATCGGACTCAAGCAAGTGCTTTACAACGGATCCAGCGCCCTGGGAAGACCCGGACTTCCTTCCATCGCCGAAGGCGCAAGCGTCGCCGTGACAGCGGTCGGGCTTTATTTGCTGGTTCCCCGCTACGGATACATCGGGGCGGCCATCATCTCCACCGTGGCCTATACGATCAGCCTCCTCGTCATGCTCTGGCTCGCTCGCCGGCTGCTCGGTCTGAGCCTTCGCGGGCTCTTCATGGCAAGGCCGGCCGGCGCCGCGGCGGTCTTTTCGCCACCATCCCGCAAACAGACAACCATATCTCCACCGGACGGTCCGCCATTCGCGACCTGAGGAAGACGCAGCGGATGAACTATACAAAGGAGGCGCTGAGACAATGTTGCCGGTTGGCGGGGCGCCGCAACCTGTATCGCGTCTCCCGCTTCCTGATGCACGCCGCGCGGGGCGACGTTGGAAATGATCTGCTGTCGAACGGAGAACGGCTGGTGCAGGCGCACGTGCTTCGTTCCTCCGCCGGCCCCGCCACGATCTTCGATGTCGGCGCCAACATCGGAAACTGGACGGCAAGCCTGCTGCGGTGCTCCGAAGAGCTGCAACGGCCGGTCCGGATTCACGCCTTCGAGCCGTGCCAGGCCACCTTCACCATGCTGAGCGAAAGGGCGCGCAACTGGCCCCAGGTCGAACTCAATCACATGGCCTGCTCCCGGCAACCAGGCGCCGCCGTCATGCACGTCTACGGCAACGGTCTCGGCACCAACAGTCTCGTCGATGCGATCGATCGCCGCGAGTCGATCGCCGAGGAGGTCGAGCTGACGACCATCGACCTTTATTGCAGCACCCGCGGCATTCCATCCATCGAACTTGTGAAGATCGACGCCGAGGGCCACGACTTCGATATCATCGCCGGCGCCGCCGGCATGCTGGACAAACATGCCATCTGCGCGCTCCAGTTCGAATACAACCAGCGCTGGATCGGCGCCCGCAACTACCTCCGCGACGTCTTCGATTTCCTCGTGCCGCGGGGCTATGTCATCGGGAAACTCGCCGGCTCGCACGTCGAATTCTACCCCGCCTGGCAATGGGAGATGGAGAACTACACCGAAGGCAACTACTTCGCCTGTTCCGAGTCCGACTCCCGCCGGCTCCCCCGGCGCAAGCCGTCCTGGCTTCCCCGGAACGGGTCCGTGCGCGCTGCGCAAACAATGTGATGTCGATACAAACGGAAAGGAATGGAGTGGACCCCGTCACCGGGCAAAACGGAGCACCCTCCGTGTCGGCCTTTGACAGGCTGTTGCGCGCCTTCGGTCATATCCCGGTCCTGCCCAAAGGGGTACGCGTTCGCGGAGTCAACCTGTTCCGGCGAACGGATGAAGTTCCCGATCGGCGATTCGCGGTTCCCTTCTTTGGAATGATCTACAAGGGTTCCTTGGCCTGCGAAATCGACAAGCAGGTCTTCTTCTTTGGGGCCTATGAACGCGAACTGCTGGATTTGTGCGGCAATCTGCTCTCCGGCATGGAATCGCCGGTTGTTGCCGACATCGGCGCAAATGTCGGTCATCATTCGCTCTATTTTTCGAGATATGCGAGTCACGTTCACAGCTTTGAGCCGTGGCAAAAGGTACGCGAGCAGATCGCGCGGCATATGTCCGACAACGGCATTCGCAATATAACGATTCATCCCTTGGCGCTTGGGGCGGAGGACGAGTCGAGGATCTACTACGCTCCCACGGGGGGCAACTCCGGCACCGGGTCCTTTGTCCCCACCCACGCCCGGGACCGGAATCGCCCCGCGGGGGAACTGAGGATCGCAGAAGGCGACAGGTATTTCGCGAGCAACGGAATCGACAAGCTCGATCTGATCAAGATCGACGTCGAAGGCTGGGAGTGGTTCGTGCTTCTGGGACTGCGCAAGACCATCGCAAGGCTCCGGCCGCTCGTGCTGTTCGAACACTCCCGGAGCACACAGATCCATCTGCGGGAACGGTCCGGGCTGAACATCTTTTCCGATTACGAGTTGTATTCGGTAAAGAAGCAGATCGAGCACGTTGAAACCGGCACGCTGCCGCTGGGAAATCTGCTTCTGGTTCCGGCGGAAAAGCAGCATCTGCTGCGCCCTCAGCGCTCGCACGCGGCGGTGTTGGGCCGGTCCGCCTGAGCGGCCTGGCCTCGGAAAACGCTTCCGGAGCGGAACGCGCCGTCAGCCAATGTAAGGCGAAATACCGAAATTCCGGCCTTGGCCGAGCCAGGGAAAAACGAAATGTTCCGGATCCTGTGCTGCATCGAAAACTGGTTTGGCAGCAATTCCCGAGCCGCCTCTCAGGCCCTCAGGAGACTTGGCTGCGACGTGCTCGAAATCGACCAGCAGAACTTCTTCCCCAGGTTCAGTCTGTTCACATCCCGGGCCGCCGCGCGACTCTTTCGGCCACGCCTCATCCGTGAGTTCAATGAGCATATCCTTTCGGTTGCGACGAACTTCAGGCCCGACTTCGTCCTGATCTTCAAAGGTGCATTCGTCACCGCGGCGACTCTTCGTTCACTACGCGGTCTCGGCATCCCGCTTTATAACTTCTTCCCGGATACCTCGGCATTCACCCACGGCGATCTGGTCCTGGAGGGGCTTCCCGAGTACGACTGTATCTTTCACACAAAGTTCTTCTGGTTCGCAGACGCATCGAAACGCCTGAAGTTACGTGCCGGATGCTTTCTTCCGCACGGCTATAATCCGGATGTCCATCGGCCGCTGCAACTTACCGGGAAAGATATCGAAGAGTTCGGTTGCGATGTCAGCTTCATCGCTGTTCATTCGGAGTATAAGGAGAAGATCCTCGACAGGCTCCTTGCCCTGCGTCCAGACGTCAACCTCTGCCTCTGGGGAAACGGGTGGACAGAGCGCAATCGATCGGCCTCCCTCAACCGTTGCGTCAAGGGCTATGGGCTTCTCGGCGAACGCTTCTCGCGGGCTATCCAGGCGGCAAGGATCAACCTCGCCATCATGAACGGACCAAGACCCGGTGCTTCGTCGGGAGACCTGACGACCAGCCGCACCTACGCCATCCCCGCAAGCGGCGGCTTCATGCTGCACCAGCGAAATTCCGAGGTATTGGAACTTTACCGCGAAAACGAGGAGATCGCCTGCTTCGATTCCGTCGAGGAGCTCGCCGAAAAGATCGATTTCTACCTTGCGCACCCGGCGGAGCGGGAGCGCATTGCCCGGGCAGGCCGCCTGCGGTGCGTGCCCGCCTATTCCTACGATAACCGCATGGCCGAAATTCTTCGCTGGCACGGGGAGCACTTCGGCGGCGAGACTCTCACGACACACGAGCTTGTTACCGGAGCCCCCCGCTGAACCTATGAATGGCACTTACTCGGCGCCGTCAAATCCCGGGCAATTTGCTGCCCAGGGTCGCGAGGCCCTGAAGCAAAGGAACACGGGGCTGGTAACCTTCACGCTGCTGGCCATCGGCATTCCATGGGGAATCTGGACCTTCGTCGCGGAGATCAGCGGTGGCGGGTCGGATATGGTCGCCTTCAACGCGGCGGCGGGATGGTACGTTCTGCTCGCCTGTGTCTATCTGGGGCTTCATGGTCTGGAAGACATGGGCTGGTGCAGCATCCCGGTCATCATAACGCTTCGAAGCCTGCTGTCATTCATTGTGTTGCCGACCTGGCGATTCGCCACCGGCGCGGATCAGATGGACTCTGTCTACGTCCACGCCATGGTTTTGATCCTGATTGCCTTTGTGGCGCTATGGACGGGAAGCCTGATCCTGATGAAGCGCACGCGTCTGAACTTTGTTCCCCGGTCCGGACGATCGTCAGTCCGGGTTCAGCTCATCTGCTGTGCCACCTTCGTGGTCGGCCTGGTTACAAAGTTCATTATGTGGCGGACCGGCCTGTTATCGTATCTTTCCGTCCCCGGTGTGAGAGAGTCCATTGCCGAATCCATGGAGTGGATCGTATTCCTGGCCAACCTGCTGTGGTTATCGCTCGCGGTTTCAGCGATCGAAGTCTTCGGAAAGCGATCGGCAAGCGCCCTGATGAAAATCGTTCTGGTGCTCTCGATCGCGTTTTCGTGCATATTTGGCTTGGTCTCGGGAATGAAACAGCAGCTTTTCCAGCCCCTGATCCTGCTTGCCGCCATTTTCGGCATTACCCGGCGACGGATTCCCCGCTCCGCTCTCCTGTTGCCGGTGCTGCTGGTTGTGATCTATCCGTTCTATAACGCCTATCGTGAAAATCTGCTCATGGGCTATCGTTACGAGTCCAACACACTGAGCGGGCTGAAGACGGTCGTTGTCAAGTCGTTCGATGACGTCATCTCGGGGAATTACGCCGCATCGGGCAAACACAGGAGCGGATTCGACAGCAGCGTAAATCGCCTTACAGTCCTGAACGATCTTCATGACCTTCTTAGCCTGCCCGTTCCTTCCCTGATGAATGGCGATGAAAAAGTATGGATGGCGCCGGTCTATCCCTTTATCCCCAGATTTCTCTGGGAGAACAAGCCCCTCCTGAACAAGGGACAGCGATTCAGCATCGCGCTTGGGCGGCCGATGACAACATCCTCCTCCATGACGCCGGTCGGGGATATCTACACGATCTACGGCATGTGGGGAGTCGTTCTGGCGCCGTTCCTATGGGGGATCTGCCTGCAGTTCTACATGAATCGCATGACGCGCGGGGATCTTTCCGAAAGAGGGCTGCTGGTCTATCTTCTTTTGCTGGTCCCGCTGATCAACATCGAAAACGATGTCGCGTCCCTGGTTGCCGCAGCTGTGCAGGCGGGTGCGATAGCCGTGGTTCTTTCCTGGCTTTTCTATGGCTCACGGCCCGCGAAGTCGCGCAGCGCACGATACAGCCAGCCTGTCGCAAACATCGGCGTCTCCTGACCCCGCAAGGGAGTATCCTTTGAATCCGTTTCCATGGATGGATGACGGCCGCGCGATGCTGACGAGGGCATACCGGGAGATCGGGCGCCGAAGAAGCCTGAAAATCGCCATCGCCCTTCTCGCGCTCGCGACGCCATGGTCCCGTATGCCGGCGTTGCAGTCCGGCGAGGAGCAACGGAATCTCGCGCCAGGGCAAAACATGGTCGATGCGGCCCGCTCCAGCGGCTCCGACATCGGGCAGAAGATCGTTTCGGCCTCGGCAAATTGCGCGGACTGTACCGTGGACGTGCCGCGGGGCAGTTATACGCTGGCGGCAAGCTCCTCCGCGCCGCGCACGGTTGTGCTCAGGTTCGAGCCCGGCGCCGTCGTTACCGTCCCGAGCGGTGTGAAATGGACGATCGACAGCGAGCTGGACATCGGGAATCATCAGGCGTTCCGCGTTCTGCCCGGAGGATCGGTGACGATCGGAAAGGGTATGACGCAGCCGGAGTGGTTCGGGGCGAAGGGCGATGGAGTTACAGACGATACCGATGCTCTCCGCGCAGCGGCAGCGGCTCTGCCATCGAACCACGGAGTGGTTCGCCTCGGCGTCGGATTCTATCTGGTCACAGGCACGGTCGACATCGGCTCTCCCGGCGAAGGCGTCCGGGCAAGCCGCCACGCGCTGCGCGGCGAAGGGCCCGGCTCGGTGATCGCTTGCAAACCCCCCGGGCCGCTCACTTCGTGCATCCGCCTCACCGATTCCTCGCTTTCATCCATCTCGGACCTTTCCATTCAGGCCGCCGATAATGTTACCTATGCGCTCAACATTACCGCGGCCGGATCCACCGAGCAGGTGAACGTGATCAATGTATCGGTCTTCGGCGGCGTGAATGCCGTTGCCATCGGCCCGGACACGATCAGGGACGTCGCCGAGGTGATGATGTACGGCGTTGTGGCGCGACATGCCTCGAATGCCGGAATCCTTCTCGGCAACGGAATATCGGGCAATGTGGCGAATATCGCATGCACCGGATGCACCAGCTCGGATAACAACTACGGCGTGGAGATGAATGGCGCGAACATCTCCTGGTTTGGCGGCGCAACCTCGGCTAACAGGACGGCGGATTTCTATCTTCGTCAAACCAACACAGAGCCGATCACCATCGAAAGCGTGCGCTCGGAGAAGTCGGGCAGGTTCTGGTACACCGCAACCCATACTACCGCGGACGGCGATGTGTCGATCCGGGACGTTTACGTAGCCGGATTTACCGCCGGCGACGGCAATGTGGTTTATCACATCGCCTCGATGCCCATTCTGATCGAGAACAGCACTTTCCGGAGCAGCCCCGCCGGAATCACCCGCTTCCTCGTGCAAAACCTCGAGGCTCATCCTACCCCTTTTACGATGATCAACGTAACCACGGATAACCCTGCGATGCCGGGCATCCTCGAGACGATGAACCGGGATGCGCGGCTTGTCCTGTTCTCCGAGGGTGACTCGATCAGAACTCCGGCCGGCATCATTCCAGGATCGGGAAAGGTGTTCATGCACGGTTCGGTTTCCCAGGGCGTCCGCTGAGTTGCCGGGGAAACGACTCATCGGTAACGCGGCGCGGCTGGCTGAAAGCGAAGGCGGCGCAGCCCCCATCGTTCGCCCCAACCGGAATTGGAAAAGGGAGATTCTGTGTCCAGGTTCAAAGGTGCGGCTCCTGCCGGATTCACTGGCCCCACGGCTCTGCCCGCTGACAGCTCCCAGCTTGAGGATTGGCAGCAACTCAACCGTAATTGGTGGGAGCAGCACCCGATGCGGTACGACTGGAACGCGCCTGTCCCGCACCCCGAGTTCAGTCGCGAATTCTACATTGAAATTGACAGGAGATTCTTCAGTGCGGTGTCGCTTTATGCGCCGTGGAAGCACGTTCCATTCGATTTTCTTGTCGACTTCGATTCCCTGAAGACGAGCGACGTGCTGGAGATTGGATGCGGTAACGGGAGCCATGGTCAGCTTCTGGCTACCCACGCGAGGTCGTACACCGGAATTGATCTTACCGATTACGCCATAAAAAGCACTTCGGCCAGACTGGCCATCTGGGGTCTTGACGGACAGGTGTTGAAGATGGATGCCGAAAAACTGCAATTTCCGGACAGCTCATTCGATTTTGTCTGGAGCTGGGGAGTAATTCACCACTCTGCGAACACTCAAGGAATCCTGAAGGAGATGAACCGCGTATTGAGGCCAGGTGGGCACGCTGTGGTTATGGTCTACTATCGAAGTTATTGGAGCTACTATGCCATGGGCGCTCTTCTTGCAGTCAAAGCGGGAAGGCTTCCGACTCTTCGCGCCATACATAAGTACAAGCAACTGGGCACCGACGGCGCTCTTGCACGTTTTTACAAGCCCCAGGAATGGAAGCAGTTGGTATCGGGGCTGTTCAACGTAAATAGCATCCGCATTTACGGGCAGAAGGAAGCGCTCGTGTTTCTGCCGGGAGGACGATTCAAGGACCTGGTCCTTGGGATGATTCCCAACCCTGTCTCCCGTTTCCTTGGCAGTCGCTGCCGCATGGGATCGTTCCTCGTTGCAAGGATCACAAAACGCTGATCCTGCTCACCGGACAGGACAACACGTTGCCCGGAATGTCAAGACGCCAAAGCGGTGGCCCTCCTTCGTCTGCCGGAACGATGGTTGCCCGCCGGATGCCGGGATTTCCCATCGGGCAGACACCGGGCGAGATGTTGAAAATGAAAGACGGGAAAGGATGAGCGAAGGTCCCGCACTTATAACGGGAATCACCGGCCAGGATGGCGCATATCTTGCCAGGTTCCTGCTGGAAAAAGGCTATCCGGTTTACGGAGTCGTCGCGCGCCGGGGAACGGATACTCTCTGGCGGCTTCGCGAGTTAAAGGTTCTCGACCATATCGAGATTATCGATGCCGATCTGCTCGACCTTTCTTCCCTGATCCGCGCCCTGGAGAGAACCCGGGCCACAGAAGTCTATAACCTCGCCGCGCAGAGCTTTGTGAATGCTTCCTGGGACCAGCCGCTCCTCACCGCGGAGGTGACCGCGGTGGGCGCCCTTCGTCTGCTCGAGGCGGTCCGCATCGTCAATCCGCAGGCACGGTTTTGCCAGGCCTCGACGAGCGAAATGTTCGGCAAGGCGCAACAGCCGGTCCAGGACGAACAGACGCCATTCTATCCCCGCAGCCCGTATGGCGTATCCAAGCTCTTTGCCCATTGGAGCACGGTCAATCACCGCGAGAGCTTTCAGTTGCATGCGTCAAGCGGGATACTTTTCAACCACGAGTCACCGTTGCGTGGAATTGAATTCGTAACCCGCAAGGTAACTGATGCCGTGGCACGGATTCACCTTGGCCAGAAGAAAGAATTACGATTGGGAAACATCGACGCCCAGCGGGACTGGGGCTTTGCCGGCGACTATGTAGAAGCCATGTGGGCCATGCTGCAGCAACCGGAGCCTGATAACTACGTCATTGCCACCGGACGCAGTACTTCGGTGCGCGACATGTGCACAACCGCATTTGGATATGTCGGATTGCGATACGAAGACTATGTTGTGATCGATCCCCGGTTCTATCGTCCGGCCGAGGTTGACACGCTGGTCGGCAACCCCGCCAAGGCGAAAATGCGGCTGGGATGGACACCAAGGACTTCTCTGGAGTGTCTGATCCAGATGATGGTGGAGGCTGATTTGCGGCGCGTGAAGGCAGAGTAGCCGGGTGCGGCAGTCCGACTTCAACCCCGTTCCTGGAGCGGTCCAGTTTCATTCCGGAATCGTCATCCGGGGCGCGCTTCGTATTGCGAGCACCTGCGCAAGAAGGTCGGAATCATGTGTGGAATAGCCGGCATTGCGGGAGATGCAGGTCTCGAAAGATCGATGGAGAGCTCTGTGCGCGCCATGACCAATCGCATGCGCAGACGAGGCCCCGACGGTGAGGGGATCTGGATCGGGGAAGGTGTCGTCCTGGGCCATCGAAGGCTTGCGATTCTGGATCCCCATGCGCGCGCGAACCAGCCCATGGCTACCATGGACGGAAGGTACACAATCGTATTCAATGGCGAGATTTATAACTTTCGCGATCTTCGCGCGGAACTCGAATCGGCGGGAGTTGCGTTTCGGACCAGTTCCGATACCGAGGTGCTGCTCGCGCTATTTGCCAGGCACGGCGAGCGCATGCTTTCCAAACTGCGGGGAATGTTTGCCTTCGCAATCTGGGATTCCCAGACCCGCGAGCTGTTTCTGGCGCGCGATCCATACGGCATCAAGCCGCTCTACTATTCCGTTCAGCCCCATGAGTTTCTGTTCGCGTCACAAGTAAAGACCTTGCTCGTCTCGGGCAGGATATCCGGCGACGTGGAACCCGCAGGCCTGGCAGGATTCTACCTCTGGGGAAGCGTCCCGGAACCGTGGACGCTCTGCAAGAACGTGTTCGCGCTTCCGGCCGGATGCTGGCTTCGTGCAAAGGCCCGTGGGCCGGCAACGCCGGTGTCGTGGAAAGACCTGCGCGGCAATTGGGAGCACGAAGGCTCTTTGCGCCCGGAGGCTGGGATTCAATCCCATGTACGACGGGCCTTGACTGAATCCGTACGATTTCACCTCGTGTCCGATGTTCCCATCTGCGTCTTTCTGTCCGGAGGCATCGACTCCGGTGTTATTGCCGGTCTGGCTTCGGGGCTCGGGGCACGCGTCGAGGGCATCACTCTCGGGTTCGACGAGTTTTCGGCGTTGCACCGCGACGAGGTTCCGACGGCCGCGACAATAGCGGCGCATTACGGACTCCCGCATCACGTCCGGCGCGTCTCGCGCGGCGAATTCGAGGACGACCTGCCTCGAATCCTTGATGCCATGGATCAACCCTCCATCGACGGCATAAACACCTGGTTCGCCAGCAAGGCGGCGGCGGAACGAGGCTACAAGGTGGTCTTGTCCGGCATCGGCGGTGACGAACTGTTTCGCGGATACACTTATATGAACTCCATACCGGGACGAGTACGCATCGGGAGGGCAATCGCATCCATTCCCGGATACAGATATCTGCTTGGAGTTCCGTGCGGAATTCTGGCAAGACGCTGGAAGCAGCCAAAGCTGAGCGCGTTGCCGGATTACATGGGCACTTTGGAGGGAGCATATCTCCTCAAGCGTGGCCTCTTTATGCCCGCAGAATTGCCGCTCCTGATGGGTCAGGAGATGTCGTCTGAAGGTTTGAAGCGTCTCCGCGCGACAGTTCCGGGTGGGTGCGTCGTCGCAGGCATGAAGCCGGGTGCCGCGGTTTGCATGCTGGATTCGACTCTTTACCTGCGCAATCAGCTCCTACGCGACAGTGACTGGGCGAGCATGGCACATTCGCTCGAACTGCGGACACCTCTCGTCGACGCGCTGCTGCTTGAAGAATTGATGCCGTGTTTCAACGGGTTCTCGAACGGGGCCGGCAAGCAAATGCTTGCCCGCTCTCCGGAGATTGCCCTGCCTCCCGAAGTGGTGACGCGCCGCAAGACGGGGTTCGGAGTGCCGATGGAGCATTGGATCACGTCGGCAAGCAAGGAGGGGAGCCGGAGCCGGCGGCCGTTGCCTGTGGAAACCGGGACGTCCTGGGCGCGGCGATGGGCCAGTCTGGTCCTCGAATCGGGTTTCGATAACTTGCTGAATTCAGTAACCCCGGAGATACCCGCGCATGCATGTGCCGGTTGAGCGGGCGGCGGGTTTCGAGACGCCGGAGACCGCGAAGGCGGGTCGCCCGCGCGTTCTTGTCTGCGTGCCCCGTTACTTGCCAGGATATAAATCGGGCGGGCCGATCCGCTCGGTATCGAACCTGGTGGCCCAACTCGGCTCCCGTTTCGAGTTTTATGTTGTGACAAGAGACAGGGATGCAGGGGATGATATCAGCTATCCTGGAATAACTCCGGGAAAGTGGCATCAGGTCGGAGACACGCAAGTCCTCTACTGCTCGTCCATTCGTCCGGCAATTCTGCGACGGGCATACGAGGAAGTGCGGCCCAATGCCGTCCTGCTCAATTCCTTTCACGACACTTTTACAGTTGTGATGCTGCTCCTTCGCCGCATTGGAGCGTTTGGAAGGACGCCGTTTGTTCTGGCGCCGCGCGGTGAGTTTTCGCGGGGCGCACTTCGGGTCAAGCGGTGGAAAAAAGCCACTTACCGGTCTCTCGCCAAGGCGCTGGGGCTGTACAACAACTTATCCTGGCATGTCACTACTGAATACGAGAAGGCTGACCTTGTCAGGATCTCTCCCGTCTGGCGACTCAAAGCCGATTCCATCCACATTGCCCGCGGGATGAGCGATGCGTTGCCCGCCCCGGGTCCAGATCGCCGGAAGCAGCCCGGATCCGTGAAGCTCGTCTTTATTGCGCGCATAAGCGAAATGAAGAATCTGGATTTCTTGCTGGAACTCCTTCACGAAGTTGACGGTAACGTTGAGATCGATCTTTTTGGCCCGGTTGCCGAAAAGGACGAGGTCTACTGGAAAAGATGCCGCCATATCCTGGACAAGCTCCCGGCGAACATCCGCGCCAGGTATCACGGCCCTGTCGACCACTCGGCGGTGCCCCGGTTGATGCGCGATCATCACTTTTTTGTGCTGCCCACAAGGGGCGAAAACTTCTGCCATTCGGCAGTGGAGTCCCTGATCAATGGGACGCCGGTTCTGCTCAGCGATCAGACTCCCTGGAGGAGACTGCAGGAATCAGGAGCTGGGTTTGATCTGCCCCTGAGCGAACGCGGCGCCTGGATCTCCGCGCTCCAGGCCTGTGTCGATATGGATGATGAAATCTACGCCGGTTATGAGAGAGGTGCGCTGGATTACAGCCGGCGATTCTCCGTCGCTCAGGCCGTGGAGGAGCACATTGCGATGTTCGAAGCAGCATTGGATCAAAAGGGTCATTCGGGTGCGGCAGACCAGGACCACCGGTGGAGTTTGTGGGCGTAAGTGCCAGGAGGGTCGGGCCCCTGGGCCTGCGAAAAGCTTTGGCGCCTTTTCAGGAAGAGCGGTTGAACAGAATGACGGAGCAAATCGGCCCGGACGACCTCGGCAATTCCGCCGTGGAGGCCCGCCCGGGATTCTGCGCGCCGCACCTTCCCTGTACAACACGGCCCGCAGTCAACGATCCGTCGCCGTCCGGGAGAGCAAGTGCAAAGGTGGCGACGGTCATCCTCTATTTGAAGGCACTGAAAACTCTCGGCCCGATGTGGGCCGTCAAGCGAACGCGAATTGTCCTGCTGAAGAAATGCGGAGCCCTTGAGCGCAGAACTCCCCTGATCCCATGGAGCGGTCTGTCGCTGGACAGGATTCTGGCGGAAGGGGTGCCGCGTCAAGCCGACCGTTACTTCGATTGGCGGCGGGACCATTCGCCCGCCTTCTTCTTTGAAGATGCTCCGGATCTTCGCCAGTGCGGCATCGCCTCCGAGACTTCGACTCACGCTGCAGACCAGATCCTGCGCGGCCAATTTCCCTTCTTCGGATATTCCGTGAACGCCGGATTCCCGCCCGACTGGCAGCGAAATCCCGTCTCTTTCACTCAAGCCCCCGGAAGGCATTGGTCGGCTATCGATGAATTCGCAATGGAAGATATCAAGCAATGGTGGGAATTGAATCGCTTCAGTTGGGTGTTCTGGCTGGGCAGGGCGTATCTTCAAACCCGCGACGAACGCTACCCGGAAGCATTCTGGAATCTTGTTGAAAGCTGGATCGCGCAGAACCCTCCCAACTGGGGTGTCAATTGGCTGTGCGGACAGGAAGCGTCCTTCCGAAGCATGGCGTTGTGTTTCGGATTTTACGCCTTTCGAAAGGCGGCGTCGTCTGTTCCGGGGCGGGTTGCGTTGTTTCTATCGCTGCTTGCGGCGCACGCGCGGCGCATCGATGCATTCCACGAATACGCGCATTCGCAGAAGAACAATCATGCCATTAGCGAGGGCGTCGGGTTATGGACGATCGGGTTGCTCTTTCCGGAACTGAGGGATTCAGAACGATGGAAGAACCGCGGAAAACGCATCGTCGAAGATGAAGTCCGGCGCCAGGTTTATCCGGACGGGAGTTATATTCAACACTCCACGAATTACCATCGCGTGTTCCTGCAGGACCTCCTGTGGGCATTGAGGCTTGGCGAGCGCAATGGCGACCCGTTTCCCTCCGGCGTATTTCTCTCATTTCGGAAAGCTGTGCAGTTGCTGCACGAACTCACCGATCCCGAAACCGGCTTCGCGCCCAACTGCGGCGCAAACGATGGCGCATGGGTTCTTCCTCTTAGCGATTGCTCCTTCCCCGACATGCGGCCCACCCTGCAAGCCTGCCATTTCCTTGCCAGCGGAGAACGGCTCTACCCGCCGGGGCCGTGGGATGAGGAGGCGATTTGGATCAACGGCCCCGGCATTGCGGGTGCTGAGGCGAGGCGGGACGCCAACGGTCACCGCGAATGGAACGCGGACTCCGGGGGTTACTACACCATTCGATCCGGCTCAAGCTGGGCAATGTTGCGTGGGACAAAGTATCGGGATCGCCCATCGCACGCCGACCAGTTGCACCTGGATCTTTGGTGGCGCGGCGAGAACGTGCTATGCGACTCCGGATCGTATGGCTACAATTCGAAGCCTCCGTTCGAACATGCCTTTGCCGCGACGCGATACCACAACACTGTCACGATTGACGGACGTGACCAGATGAAGCGCCTGAGCCGCTTCCTTTGGACGGACTGGGCAAGCGCACGCGTACGCCGCGTGCAACGATGCGGAAGAACCGTTTCCCTGGAGGGCGAGCACGATGGTTATGCCCGGTGTGGAGTGATTCACCGCAGGGCCATTGCCCTCGTTGAGGCATCCACCTGGCTGGTGATGGACGACCTGATCGGAGATGGGCGGCACACCGTGCGTCTCCACTGGCAGACACCGGATGTACCCTGCGGATTTCGCGAACAGGGGACGATGGATTTGACCTTCCCCGCAGGCGAAGTTCGAATCCAGGTGGCTTCGAACCTGCCATACAAGGTCGATCTCGTGCGCGCCGGCGTGCATGTCCACGGTATGGGAGACGAACTTCCCGATCCCTCCCGGGGTTGGATGTCGCGATTCTATGGACGGAAGCAGCCGTGCCTGTCGTTCGCGATCGAGAGTTCGTCGGCCCTTCCCGTTCGATTTGTCACACTCATCCTGCTGGCCGCCATGCCCGAAGTTCGAGTCGATTTTTCGTCCGGAAGCATTCAGATCGGAGCCACGATATTGCAGCTTCTCCGCCCCGGTGATCCCCGGGGGATTCTCGCCACACAATGACGCTTCAGACTGTTTTGATTCACCAGGCCTTTGTCTCAAGGAACGAACCGGGCGGAACCCGTCACTACGAGCTGGGAAGAAGGCTGGTGGCGCAGGGCCAACGATTCACCGTCGTTGCCAGCGACATAAGCTATCAGACCGGAAAGCGCCTTGTGAAGAACCCGAGGCTGGTCACCGAAACCTGCATCGATGGAATTCGCCTTCTTCGCGCCTACACCTATCCGGGGTTTCACAAGAGCTACTTTTCCCGCATCGTCTCTTTTCTCAGCTTTATGGCGACCGCAATCCTTGCCGGCGCGAGCGCCGGCACGCCGGACGTGGTGATGGGAACCACTCCGCCCATCTTCCAGGCGATCTCGGCGTGGATGCTTGCGCGACTCCACGGCTGCCCTTTTCTTCTTGAGGTGCGCGATCTCTGGCCGGAGTTTGCCGTCGATATCGGACTGCTGAAAAGTCCCGCGTTGATCTGGCTGGCAAGGCGCATCGAAAGCTTTCTCTACGACCACGCAGATCATTTGCTGGTGAACTCCCCGGCGTATCGCGACTATCTCATCAAGAGAAACATCGCGCCGGAAAAGGTCAGCTTCATCTCCAACGGCGTGGACTGCGATATGTTCGATCCGGGCGATCGCGGAGATTCCATCCGTCTCCGGTATAACCTCGACGACAAGTTTGTGGTTACCTATGCCGGCGCATTGGGCATGGCAAATGACATCGATACTCTGGTTCGGGCCGCCGAATATCTGGCGCCCCGGACCGGAATCCACATTCTTATCGCAGGCGACGGAAAGGAACGAAAGCGGCTTGAGGACCTTGCAAGGCAGCTCGGCCTGGTCAACCTGACTTTCACGGGACCGTTTCCCAAGGATGAAATCTCCAGGGTGCTGGCGGCCTCGAATGCAGGCATCGCGCTGCTGAAGAATATTCCCATGTTCACCACGACGTATCCGAACAAGGTCTTTGATTACATGGCCGCCGGCCGGCCCACGGTCCTCGCGATTGACGGTGTGATCCGGGAGGTGATCGAGACGGCGGGCGCCGGAGTCTTTGTGCCACCCGGGAACCCGCGCATGCTCGCAGACGCCATCATCGACATGGCGGACCATCCGACAGAGACGAACGCCATGGGATTGAACGCCAGGGCCTATGTCGTGCGGCATTTCAATCGCGAAAAGCACGCCCAGGAATTTGCCGACCTTTTATCCGGTGTCGCTCTCAATGCATAGATTCCGCGCTTACGATTGCGGCAAACGAATGGTCGATGTAATCCTGGCGACCCTGGCGGGACTGGTCATGGCGCCAATCGCATTCTTCGTTGCGGTGACGCTCTGGTGCGTGCATAGGAAGGTTCTGTTCCGGCAGTTTCGGCCCGGACTGCACGGGAAGCCTTTCGTTCTCTATAAATTCAGCACCATGAACGACAAGAGGGACGATCGGGGCGAGTTGCTTGCCGATGGTCAACGAATTACACCGATCGGCCAGGTCATCCGGAGTCTCAGCATCGATGAGCTTCCTCAACTGTGGAACGTGATCCGGGGGGATATGAGCCTGGTTGGCCCGCGGCCATTACTTATGGAGTATCTCCCCCGTTACTCTCCCGAGCAATCCAGGCGGCACGATGTGAAGCCGGGCATAACAGGCTGGGCCCAGGTGAACGGCCGCAATTCCCTGAGCTGGGAGGAGAAATTCGCCCTGGACTTATGGTATGTTGAGCACGCATGCCTTGCACTCGATTTAAGGATTCTATGCGTCACAATTCCTCGCGCCATACGTCGCATCGGGATTGCGAGCGAAGGCCGGGCAACGGCCGACAGATTCATGGGCGGCAAATGTGATCTTGAATAGGGAGCTGATCGTTTACGGGGCAGGCGGCCACGGGAAGGTCGTGGCAGAGGTTGCAATCCAGGCTGGCTGGTCTGTCATTGGGTTCGTCGACGATGCGATTCAACCGGGAAAGATTGACGGAACACGGATTGCCGTTCTTGGTGATCGAAAATGGCTCACGAACCGCCCGCGGCAGGATTTGAACGTCGCCCTCGGCATTGGCGATAACAACGCGCGTGGATCCATTGCCCTGTTTCTGGGATCCGAGTCGATCCAGACTGCCACTGTCATAAGTCCTTTTGCAGTAGTATCTCCTTCAGCCAAAGTCGGAGCGGGTACGGTAATCATGCCTGGCTCGGTTATCAACGCAATGGCCGTGATCGGCGAGGGCGTCATTGTCAACACGGGTGCAATCGTTGAGCACGAGGCAGTGGTTGGTAACTTCGCACATCTGTCTCCGAGCTCGACCCTCGGCGGAGGCGCAAAGGCAGGGGATTTTTCACATGTAGGAATTGCGGCGACAGTTCTTCCACTTGTCCGGATCGGAAAATGCAGCATCCTTGGCGCAGGCTCTGTGGCGACGAGGCCAATTGCGGATGGGATCGTTGCGTTTGGCACCCCCGCACGCCCACAGCGCAGTGTGATCTCCGCGAACCCCACTCCGGTTCCGAGGAACGCCTGATCCTGGGCAGGGATTCCTTTATGCGCTCATCCACCTCCTTGGCTCCATACGCGGTTCCGTCCGAATCCGGGACCTCATTTTCCGGAGCCCACGGCCAGTGGCCTTGCTTTGCCGCCGACGAGATTGAGGCCGCGTCGCGAGTTCTCGCTTCCGGCAGGGTGAATTACTGGACCGGCGATGAGGGGCGGGAGTTCGAAAAGGAGTTTGCCGCGTACGTTGGAACGCAACATGCCGTTGCCGTGGCCAATGGAAGCGTGGCACTGGAGCTGGCGCTCAGGATTCTTGGAATCGGCGCCGGCGACCAGGTGATCACCACATCGAGAACCTTCATCGCCTCGGCCAGCAGCGCCGTCATGGTGGGGGCGCGACCGGTATTCGCCGACGTGGACCCCGTCAGCCAGAACGTCACCGCCGGCTCCATTCGTGGCGCAATCACGCCGGCGACAAAAGCAATTATCGCCGTGCATCTCGCCGGCTGGCCTTGCGAGATGGACGAGATCATGGCGCTTGCGCGGGAGTTTGGCCTTAAGGTCATCGAGGATTGCGCGCAGGCAGCCGGCGCTACTTACAAAGGGCGCCCGGTTGGATCCATCGGAGATATCGGAGCATTCTCCTTCTGCCAGGACAAGATCATGACCACGGCCGGTGAAGGCGGCATGATCACTGTGAATTCCGACGAATGGTTCGAACAGGCATGGGCCTGGAAGGACCACGGAAAGAGCTACGACGCGGTCCATCGCCGCACACACGCGCCCGGGTTCCGGTGGCTGCACGAATCGTTTGGAACCAACTGGAGACTGACCGAGGTCCAATCCGCGATTGGCCGCATTCAATTGCGAAAGCTGCCCTGCTGGGTGAACGCGCGGCGCAAACATGCCGCTCGTTTGCGTGAGTGCTTCGAGGCCATTCCCGGGCTGCGTGTTACCGTCCCGCCCTCACGCGCCTTTCATTCCTACTACAAGTATTACGTCTTTGTTCGCCGGGAGGCTCTGCGGCCGGACTGGAGCCGGGACCGTATCGTCGAGGAAATCGTCGCGCGCGGGATTCCGTGCTTCTCCGGAAGTTGCAGCGAAGTTTACCTCGAGAAAGCCTTCCCGGAGGAGTGGAGACCGGCCACGCGCCTGCCGGTCGCCCGCGAACTTGGCGATACCAGTCTCATGTTCCTTGTGCATCCGACCTTGGAGGAAGAGCACATTGCAGCGGCCTGCGAGGCAGTCGGATCGGTCATGAGAGAGGCGATGCGCTAGAACAATTCCTGAGTCGCTGCATCCCGAGGCCGCCGCACTCAAGTCGACGCGACCCTCAGGGAGCGGCGGCTCATCGATCGCGGCTTCGGATACAGAATCTCCTGAAACGGTATAGCTGGAGCAATCCCGCAGCGGCGGTTCCCGGCTCCCGGCTTTATTCGAAATGGCTCTTTCCTCCGGAAAGAGCCATTTCCTTTTGTGGCTCCGGATGATCGTCCCGGCACGTCGCGGCGGGCATTTCTATCGATGGCTCATCCGGTCCGGATCGAGTTTTCGCAGCAGGGACTCGAACCGGTGATCGCCGAAGAGCGGCTTGAGTGCGGGATCGAATCGAAACCCGAGACTCCATAACGATCCCTCCCCAAAGGACTGTTCCAGGCAGGATACTGCCTGGTGCCTGTCGTCCAATCCCACAAGTACAAGCGCCAGCGGATAAGCCGGTTTGCCAGCGAATCTCCCCATACTGCGGAAGATCTCCTGTGCCCTCCCCTGTTGACCGGAAAGTGCATACGCAAAGCCCAGTGCGCCGAAAAGGACGAGGTTCCCCGAGTCATTGGCCGCGCTGCCTTCAATCCGCTTGACCACCGCTGCGACCGGACCCGTCTGGATCAGGGCAAGGGCCTCGACGGCGTTTGCCAGCGAACTGCTCTCTCCTCCCGCCCGCGACTGCGCAACGGTCTCGAGGGCCTGACCATGGTCGCCGGCGAGATACTGCGCCCAGCACAGAAATGCGTTGGACGCCGAGGCCAGCGTATTCACTTTCCACGCGTCCCTGATACAACGAAGCGCCTCGGCAAGATTCCCTTCCACCACATGGAGCAGGGCCCGGCCGGACAAGGCGAAAGAGGAGCGCGGCTGGCGGCTCAACGTCTCATCGAAGGCTGCCCGAGCCGATTTCCAGTTTCGTTCCTGCACCATTCGCAGCCAGGCAGCGGCGCATCGAATTTCCGCGTTGTCCGACCCGAGGCGAGCGGCGCGCTTCAGAGCTTCAGCCGCACGCGGACACGCGGACGCGCCGCGCATGTTGCCAATCAGCGAGGCGAGAATCAGCGCATTGGCCAGGCCGACGAACGCTCCTGCATTGCCTGGATCCAGATCGATGGCGCGGCGATAGAGCGCGGCGATCGTGCCGAGATTCCCGTCGCTGCGCAACTCCCACATTTCCCCGGCTTGCACCGCGAGTTCCGACGATCTGCGCTTCCTGGCCTTCAGATCATCATCGGCTCCGCCTCCCCTGGAAGCGGATTCCTCCGCAAAGCCGGAAAGCCACGCATCGAGTTCGTCGGAATAGGAAAATACGGGACCCTTGTCGCCCCCGAAGCGGTGAACGGGCAGCCCATATTCAGCGTGCCAGCGCTGCACCGTGCGCGAACTTCTCTTCAAATACTCCGCAATCGATTTCCAGGAATCCAGACGAAGCTTTGCCACAGGATCTCTCGCGCATGCCGCGGAAAGCACGGTGGCGGCAGCAACCCTTCATTATCTAATCACGGGCGGCGAGCCGGACCGGACGCCCTCTCCCAACTCCGGGCGCTCAGGTCGACTGCATCTTTCCCTGGGGTCGCGCGAGCCGTGCAGGGTGCGAACATGGACAAAAGGCGCGGGCGTTCGAAGCATCGGCAGGTCTGGCAATCGCTCGCCAGCCGATCATATCTTCAACGAATCGCCGCCGCGAACCGCCGGTGGCAGGCCTGGACCTTCGGCAACTTCGTGCGGCGAATGGAATTGCACCATGACGCCGGACCGCGAGAGCCTTGGCCGCGCGGTTCTGCCATTCACGACTCCAGGAAGATCGATCATTGCCGGCGCCGACACCTCGACGACCGGCCTCCGATGCGCGGGCCTGCGGGGGGAGAACGGCGTTGCCAGCGCGAGAATTGTCCTGATCACAACGACCGCGTCGGACCAAAGAGTCGCGCGCTCCAGGTAATCCTGGGAGATGCGAATCTTGTCCGGGGTCACGACGGTCTTGAAGCAGGTGAAGGGATCCGCCATCCGGCTTAACATCTCGGTTTCGTGACAATACTTCAGCGAAGCCGGATCGGTGAGGCCGGGACGCACCGCGAGCAGCTTCCCGTAGGCCTCAGCGAACTCCATGGCCAGCTCGGGGATGACCGGCCGCGGGCCAACGATACTCATTTCGCCGCGCAGCACGTTCCAGAGCTGCGGAAGCTCGTCGATCTTGAAGCGGCGCAACCATCGCCCGATCGGCGTGATGCGCGGATCGGCGCCCAACGTGTAGGCCGGGCCTCCAACGTCCAGGTTCATGGTGCGAAGCTTGTAGAGCCGAAAGCGCCGGAATCTTCGCCCCATGCGTGCCTGGCGAAAAATGGCGGGGCCCGGCGAGCTGATTCGAATGAGGATGCCGGCGATCGCCAGCATGGGGAGGGAAACGGCAAGCACTACGGACGCAGCAAGAATATCGATCACGCGCTTGAGCACGAGGCCTCCAAGGCAAAAAGAAAGCGTTCCACTCCACTTTCCGAGCGGATCCGCAAAAGAGGCGATGCTCGACGGCGCCAGAAGGTCCTGCAAAGGGGGAGGCTGAAGGGCGGCTCAGCACCCAAAGGTGCGTGCCACCGATCTCCCTCCTGTCCTCCGCACGAGTCTCTTCCCCTCGTGACAACGCAGGATGAAACCCGGGATGCAGGATTTCGGCTGGAGAAAAGGTTGATGCTGTATTGAGAAGGAAACATGATTTCCTCGCGCTGTGTCAAGTCCCAAATCACAAATTCGCAGGAAACTTTTTCGCGCGTACAGCCAAGAGAGGAAAAACCCAAGGCACATTTTCCCAAGAATGATCCGTGGAGAAAGTAAGTCCCACAATGGGAACACGCTCAGGAGGTGAGCGATTGAAGAAAACGACGGGGAGGGCATAGAGTCTGACCGGAGATCCGAGATCTGTTAAAGCGCCGTCGTGGCCGCGCTGGCACCTGGGGCGAGAATGGCGTGGACGGCGCGCTCCATTTCATCGACGGTGACCGACAGAATGCACTTCTTGCCCATCTCGATGCACGTCTGCAAAAGGCAGCCCATGCACTCCGTCCGGTGGAAGATGATCTGGTTTCGCCTTCCGAACGGATACCATACGCCGGGCCTTTCACGCGCGCAGAAAACGACGACCGAAGGCACACCCACGCTTGCGGCCAGATGCATCGGGCCCGAGTCCGGCCCGACAAACGCTTCGGCGCGACCGATCACCGCCGCCGATTGGCGAGGATTCAGGACTCCGGCGAGATTCAGTTTGGGGCCGGTCCAGTCCTGCGCTGCACAAGTGCAGTAGTCCATCTCTTCCTTTGCGCCAATGGTCACCAGCCCGAACGACGGATACCGGGCATGCAGCCGGGCGAGAAGCGCCCGCCAGTTCTCCATTCCCCAATCCTTGGACTGCATCTTTGTGCCCGGCCCGCAAACCAGGATGCGTCGTCCCGCCAATGGGGAAAGGACCTGGCGAGCCGACTCCAGTTCGGCAGCGTTCAAATGCAGGCTCCAGTTGGCCGGGTTCTCCGTATCGGCGTCGCCCAATTCGGCAATCGAACGCGCCAGCAGCGAGGCATACGACTCGTACAGGTCGGTGGCGGAATCGTAGCGGTTCTTCATCACCTCTCGTGGCAGACCCACGATGCGCCGCAAGCCGGCGAGCCGGAAGAAGATCCGGTCCCTGCGCGCGTCGCCTGGCAACCAGCGCGGCATCAGGTGGACAAGGACGTCGGCGCCAAAGCGGCGAATCTCGCGCAGGGTGCGCAAAATATCGCTGACGTCGCGCATGGCCCCGGTATAGCGCATGTCGCCATGAATCAGGCCGGAACCGCCGAGGATGGCCATCGCGGTCGGGGCCTTTGGAAGAACGGGGAGATCGGTCAGAAGCACCCGCTCTGCGTGGGGAAAGGCGCGGGCGATCAGATGCAACGACGGCAGCGCAACAACGGTGTCGCCCAGGCTGCCCGTGCGGTAGATCA
This sequence comes from Acidobacteriaceae bacterium, assembly GCA_030039035.1. GTDB lineage: Bacteria > Acidobacteriota > Terriglobia > Terriglobales > Acidobacteriaceae > Telmatobacter. The sequence continues at coordinate 53,635 of JASHQQ010000354.1, forward strand.
GGACCTTCCGGACGGATAAGTCGGGGTACAATCGGTTTCTCCTCGTCGACTGGCCCCCGGCGGAAACAGATCACTTCCCGGCCGGCGCACGACTCCTTCATGGCCAGGCAAGTCAAGCCGCGAGGATTCTCCGGAGACTTATAAAGGGCAGCGGGACTGTCATCCGGCACTTACAGCAGATCCCCGCCGCCATCTCCTCCGAAACCGCCGCCATCGTCGAAGCCGCCGCCGGTGTCGACTCCCGAGCCATCGTCCATGCCCGAGTTATCGTAGCCGGAGTTATCATCGAAGCCTGAGTTATCGAAGCTTCCCCGGTCGTTTCCCGAATCGTCGCCAGGCGACGTGTTGTAACTTGCGTCGGAAAACTGCGCGGGCCCCTGGTTGGCCGTTGGATCCGCCGACTCCTGGAAGCGGCGCTCTTCGCCGCCCGGCGCAAAGCCGCTCTGGCTGAAGCCTTCGTGCCCCGGACCAGGCTGGTCGTAATAGTTGTTGACGACGGTCTCTTCGACCGGGCGCTCAAAACCCGCACCCATCATACCCGAGCCGTAGCCTATCCCCGGCCCCATTCCGAAGCCGCCCATTCCCAGGCCCGGATGCCCGAAACCGCCCAGGCCGTGAAGCACCGCCTCGACGCCTTCGAACGCCAGTGCGCCCGCCGCTACGCCCGCAGCCGTCTGCATGGCGCCGCGCAGAAAACTCGGTGGACCGGCCGCGACTGGCGCGTACTGCGGGGGCTCCTGCTGGAACTGCGGCTGCGCATAGGCGGGAGGCGGAGGCGGAGGCGGAGGCACATAGGTCTGCTGCGGCGGAGCAGAAACGGGCTGCGGCGCCGGATCGTGATGACCCAGCAAGCCGCCGAGGAAGCTGGTGGCGCGCGGAGGCTGCTGGGCCTGCGCCTGCTGCTGCGCCTGTTGCAATTGCGCAAGCTGCGCCTTGGCCTGCTCCAGCGCGATGTTCTGCACCAGCACGGTCTGCGCCAGGATGTAGTGCGCGTCGGGATTCGAGCCCAGCGAGCGGTTCAGCAGGGCCTCCGCTTCGGGGTCTTTTTCCTGGAGTTGCGTGGAGTTCACCCGCTCGACGAGCGAGTTGAGAAGCTGTTCTTCCTGGGGAGTCAAAGCATCAACCTCCGGCGACCGGCAGCGAGTCCGACTGGCCACGTCTCAGGATGAGACGCACACCAGCCCTCAAAGTTGCGGCACCCACAGAGAGTACGCGAGCGGGGAACGCGCGGTTCCTACCCCACGAGCGCGAAGTCGCGAATGGTTTCCTTGCGCACGGTGAGCCGCTCGACCAGGTCGCTTTTCACCTCGTAGCCGCGGCCGGGAGAATCGGGAATGCTGATTTCACCCCTGGGCGAGACGGTAACTTCCGGATCGATAATATCCTCGAGCCAGTAGCGGGCCGAAGCAGAAACATCGCCGGGCAGCGAGAAATTCTCCAGCGAAGCCAGCGCGATATTGTGCGCGCGGCCCACGCCGGACTCGAGCATTCCCCCGCACCAGACGGGAACGCCGCGCTCCTGCGCCGCGTTGTGAACGTGAATGGCCTCGGAGAATCCGCCCACGCGGCCCAGCTTGATGTTGATGATCCGGCAGGACTCCATCTCGATCGCGGCCAAGGCATCGCGGCGATTGCGAATCGACTCGTCCAGGCAGATCGCCGTCTGCATCTGCTTCTGCAGCATGGAGTGGTAATAGAAGTCGTCGTGCCACAGCGGCTGCTCGATCATGAGCAGGTCGAAGGCTTCGAAACCGACCAGATGCTCGATATCGCCCAGCCGGTAGGCGGAGTTGGCGTCGCAGCTCAGCATGATTCCCGGCCAGCGATTGCGCACCTGCTCGAAAACATCCACATCCCAGCCGGGCTTGCATTTCAGCTTGATGCGCTGGTAGCCAGCGGCCAGTTCGCGCTCGATGACGGAAAGCAGCTCGGGGATGGAAGACTGAATGCCCAGCGACACGCCGCAGGGAATCTCTTCACGCACGCCGCCCAGCAGTTGCGAAAGCGGGATGCCCTCGCGCTGCGCCTCCAGATCCCAGATCGCGTTTTCCAGCGTGGCTTTGGCCATGCGATTTCCACGCACCTGGCGAAAGATGCGCGGGCAGTCGCCACCATGCTCCGGCGACTCTGCAGCCAGCATCGGTCCCAGTTCCCTGGTAAGGACCTGCCAGGCTGTGTCGGTCGATTCCTCGGAGAAGAACGGCCGTTCGCCCACCGTGCATTCGCCCCATCCGATCAGGCCCTCGGATTGCACCTCGGCCAGCAGAACGCGCCGGTCGCGCGTGACGCCGAAGCTGGTTTCAAAAGGACGCACGAGGGGCATATGCAGTTCGCGAAAGATGATTGCATCGATTCTCATAAGTTTTCAGATTCCTTGAGACTCTAAACCCGATTCGGGCAGGTTGGGGGGACCAAGTTCGAAAACTCCATTTCCTTGCCCGTCCCGCTCAAAGCCGATGACGGTCAAGCCGCGAGAGAATGCCTGTTGAAATTTCTCCCGGTTCTCCAACTGAACTGCAAGTGCCTTCTGCTTCCCTGACTCGCAGGATTTCCACTGGTAAATCTCGGCTGGTACTCGGATTCGCTCCTCTATGATGCGATTCGCCGCGCGACGGTTTTCCAAGGTGGCCTTGACGTGGGGGGAATCGAGATGCCATTCCGCCAGAAGCCGGTCCGTCGGAAGCCCGCCTTGCAGACGAGATGAGGATATACCATAGAAATCCACGCGATATGCACAGACAACTGCCCCCAGCTTGTGGATATTGAGGAAAGCGTTCTTGATCTCCAGCGGATCGAAGGTCCATTCCATGAGCCGTATGCCCCGTGAAAGCGCCTCATCCCGCTGTTTCAACTTGAGTTGAGCGCCGAGCCCGCGGTTGCGATGGCTCTCCCTGACCGCCAGCATGTGCGAATGCAGGTAAGGGCGAGGTCCGTTGACGCCTGATTTGATTCCTGGCAAAGAATAGGCGAACCCAACCAGCGATTCGGGACCGCCTTCGGGCCTTGCGCCGGGAAGACCGGTCTCGAACGCGCCGATCACCTGTCCGCCGATCTTCTGCCCGAGCAGGAAAGACTTGCGCGGAACGATGTCGCTCTCGTCGTAGCCCCAGGTCGCAATCTCGAGTTGTACGCAGGCCTCGAATTCGTCGAAGCCATCGCAGGAGCGGATCAGGATCATCTTGCAACCCCCCCGGCCTGCGTCGACGAGAGCATTTGTTTCGCCCGCACCCACAAAGCTTCGAGATCGCCCGGAGAAAGCTCTTCCAACGGCCGCGACGCTTCGAGCTCCATCTGGCGAAACCGCTGCCGGAAGCGCAGATTGCAGCCGCGCAGCGCCATTTCGGCATCGACATCCAGATGCCGGCCCAGATTTACCGCGGTAAACAGCAGGTCGCCCAGCTCGGCTTCCACGGCCGGCCTGCGCGCCGCGTCGCCCGAAGCAGCCTCCGCTTCGAGCTCCTGAATCTCCTCGGCCAGCTTGGGCAAAAGATCGCGCCAGTGCGGCCAGTCGAAGCCCGCCTTGCGCGCCCTGGCGCCGATCTGCGCTGCCTCGGCCAATGCCGGCAAGGCGCGCGGCACAACATCGAGCCGCGAAGCGGTTTTGCCGTCCGCGAAAGCAGGATCGTTCGCGCTCTTGGCGGCGCTTTTCTCCGCGGCCTTGATCTCTTCCCAGTTGCGCAGCACTGCGCCGGCCGAGCCTTCGACATCGGCATCGACATCCGCGCGGTTGCCCGCCGCGCGCGAGGCTTCTTCGCCGAAGACGTGTGGATGACGGCGAATGAGCTTGCGATTCAGGTGGTCGATGACGTCGGAGATCGTGAATCTTCTGTCGTTGGCCGCCATCTCCGCATAAAACAGCACCTGCAGCAGCAGGTCGCCCAGCTCTTCGGCGAGGTGGGGCCAGTCGCGCCGCTCGATGGCGTCGAAGACTTCGTAGGCTTCTTCCAGAGTGTATTTGCGAATGGAATCAAAGGATTGCTCGCGATCCCACGGGCACCCGCCGGGCGCGCGTAGCCGCGCCATGATCGCGACCGACTGCCCGAAGAGCTCGGCCGCCCGGCGCGGATCGGTCTCCACGGCGGTTCCGGCAGGTTGTGCGGGTGAGCTTGCAGGCGGGACATCCACATCTCTATTTTAACGCGACAGGCATCTTCGAAGCCCGATGCAAGCCAGGGCAGCATTACGGCCCGCATCCCCTTGAATCCAAACGATCGCTGTCACATCCGATGGATGGGCGATTCCCGCATGAGATTGAACGCAATGAGATAATCGACGTGCGGGGAGGAAGCTCGATGAATACATTCAAAACCACCCTTCTTCTTACTGTACTTACGCTGGTTCTGGTTCTGGCGGGCGAGTATTTTCGCGGACTCGGCGGCGCCGTGGTTGCCCTCGTGATTGCCGCAGCGATGAACTTCGCCAGTTATTTCTACTCCGACAAGATTGCGCTTTCGATGTATCGCGCCCAGCCGGTTTCGCGCGAACAATTGCCGCGGGTTTACGCGGTAGTGGAGCGGCTCGCCGCGCGCGCCAACATTCCCCTGCCGAAGATCTACGTGATCCCGACTGACTCGCCGAATGCTTTCGCGACCGGACGCAATCCGAATCATGCCTCTGTTGCGGTGACGCACGGGATTCTGGCGTTGCTCAATGACGAGGAGCTGGAAGGCGTCCTGGCGCACGAACTGGGTCACGTGCGCAACCGCGATATTCTCACCAGCTCGATTGCGGCGACGCTGGCCGGCGCCATCACCATCCTGGCGCGCATGGCTTTCTGGTTCGGCGGCGACCGCCGGCGCGACAGCGGCATCGGCGCGCTCTTCATGCTGCTGCTGGCGCCCCTCGCCGCCACGCTGATCCAGTTGTGGGTTTCGCGCACGCGTGAATATGAAGCCGACGCTTCCGGCGCACACCTCACCGGCAATCCCTACGCGCTGGCCAGTGCTCTGGAAAAAATTTCGGGAATCAGCAAGCAGGTCCCGCTGGTCGCATCGCCGACCAACGCGCATTTGTTTATCATTGCGCCGCTGCTCTCCGGCCAGACCTGGGCGAGTCTGTTCTCAACGCATCCGCCGGTGAGGCAGCGCATCGAGCGGCTGATCGGCCGGCCGTCAGTGAGCGGGATAATCTGACGGCTGCTTCACCTTTTGGCCTGCGATGTACTCAGCCGATATTTGTTGACCAGCAACTGTCCCTCGTCGCCATCCAATGGAGTCAGCGAAACATCGACCTGCCCCGGCTGGTCGAAGAAGAAGAGGCTCTTCACCTCGAAGTAATACGCCTCGCCGGCCTCTGCGCTGAAGTGCGCCGCTTCCGTCTGGTGGCCCTTGCCGGTGACCACCGTGCGCTGCCAGCTCGCGCACAGATGATGCACGCCGGGATCGACGAAGAAGTAAAGGTAGGAGTTGCCGTGCGTGGCTCCGATCCATTTCCCGTCGACGCCGATGCGTGTCGTCGGCTTGGGGACGGAATTGAAGTCCGAGTCGTCCTCGATCATGTAGACCGTCGCTTTGCCGGGTTTCGGCTCGACGGCATGCCCTGCGCCTCCGGTTTTCACATCGAATTTTGCGTCGGGATCTCCGCAGCCCGGCGCCGCCGGCGCGCTCGTATCGGTTGCCTGGGCACACAACGCGAGCGAAGACAGAGCAAATCCAAAAGCAACGACGCCAATCCGGATTGTCTTCATCTCGATCTCCCCCTCAGCCTTTCGACGGGGCGCCCTGAAGTGTCGTTTGCACAAATTTACCCTGGGGGTGCGCCTGCCCGGGATGAAAAACGCCGCCGGGGGCGATAGACTGTCTCAACCCATCGGCTTGCCAAGGACAAATACGATGAAATTCGGCACGCGCAGCTCGTCGTCCAGCCCCGGATAGCGTTTCAGATTCTCCGGTGTTACTGTCGGTTCGATGATTCTATCGATTCTGAACCCCGCCGAGAGATACGCGTCGAGATACGTCGAGAGCGTGCGATGGAAATTCGTGAAATCGATTTCCATCATCTTCCAGTGCCGCTCGCCTTCGTTGAAGTAACGGTCCAGAATGAAGTGCTGCTTCGTTCCATCTTCGGTCCGCTGCCACTCGCCGGTTGCCGATCGCATGGGATGCAAGTTGGCCACGACAAATCGGCCGCCCGGCCTGAGCACGCGAAAGACCTCGCGCGTATTGGCGGCGAAATCCGGCAGGTCGCATTGGTTCAGGTACGAGACGGCATGATCGAACGACGCGTCCTCAAGAAAGCCGAGGTCCTGAACATCTGCCTGCCGGTATTCGTCTTTGCCGCCCGCCAGTTCCTGCGCGGCACGGATCATGGGCTCGCAGAGATCCAGTCCCAGCGCATATTCCGCGCCGCGCTCCACCAGCATCCGGCAGAATCGCCCTTCGCCGCAGCCGCAGTCGAGAACCCTCAGGCCCCGCACGTCGCCGCAGGCCTCGAGCATCGGCCCATCGAGCAATCCGTCGCGGCTGGCGTTTTTTCCCGCGCGCGTTTCCCCGATCCACGCCGGGGCCAACTCCCTCCACTCCTGTCGCAGACTTCTGCAGTCGACTTCTCTCACCGCCCTCGCTCCCTCGTTCCTGGTTGCACAAATCCCCCTGGTTCGGCAAGGAATCTTCCCTCCGGGGCCAGGCAGTGTCCGGAATTATGCGACCATTTCCAGTCCCTCAGTCCCTTGTCCCTGTTCCCTGTTCGTTCGCCGCGCTAGTATCCTTACGCGTATGAAGACCCTGCTTCGCACGCTGCTGTATCTGGCGCTCATCGTCTGGATCGGCGCGGAGATCTTCCTGCCGATCGTGGCCGCAACCGCTTTTGAAACGCTGGCGAAGGATCCGCACACTGCCGGCGCCATTGTGGGCTCGCTGCTGCGCACCCTGCACGGCATGGGGTTTGTCTGCGGTATCGTGCTGCTCGCCTTGCTCGCCCTGGCGCCCGCCTGGAGCATTTACAAATCGCGGACGGTGATGGCGCCGATGATTCTCGCCCTGATCATGATCGCATTCACGGCCTATTCGCAGTATGGGATCATCCCGGCGATGGATCGCGATCGCGCGGCGGCCGGAGGGGCGATCGACACCACCGATACAGCGAGCGCCATCACCGCCGACTTCAACAAGCTGCACAACCGCAGCGTGCGCGTGGAAGAAGCCATCATTCTGCTGGGATTGGCGACCGTGGTGCTGGTCGCGAGAGCGGAGACGAACCGGGCCTGATGCAAGCGCAAAGATTGACTCCCCTTGCCGAGCAAAGTAGTATTCGATGTCACCGCAAGGGAAGGCTTCGTATGACGGGAGCGGGGAGAACCGTGCCCAGGCGCAACCGATGGTTGGGAATCCTCCTGTTGGCAGCGACGGCGCTGGCCGTTTCGCGCGCCCAGGAAGCGGTGAAGATCGACCCCGAGAATCCGAAGTATCTGCTCTTTCGCGGCAAGCCTCTCGTGCTGATCTCGGCCTCGGAACATTACGGCTCGGTGATCAACCAGCCCTTCGATTTCGAGAAGTATCTCGACGACGCACAAAAACACAAGATGACGGTGACGCGGACATTCCTGCTTTACCGCGAGTTGCAGAGCGCGCGCAATCCTTCGTCGCCGTGCAAGCCGGAGTCACCGGACTTTATCGCGCCGTATCCGCGCACCGGCCCCGGCAAGGCCATGGACGGCGAGCCGATGTACGACCTGGACAAGTGGAATCCGGAGTACTTCAACCGGCTGCACCGCTTTCTCGACGCGGCTTCCAGGCGCGGCATCGTGGTCGAGCTGACGATCTTCAGCAATACGTATGAGGACGAGATCTGGGCGCTCAATCCCCTGCGCGCGGCCAACAATCTGCAGCACGTGGGCGCCGTGGATTGGGAAGATTACAATTCGCTGAAGGATCCGGAGCTGGTGCGGCGGCAGGCGGCCTTCGCACGCAAGATCATTGACGAAACGAGCGGGTACGACAACGTCTATTACGAGATTTGCAACGAGCCCGGCGGCGACGAGCCGGGCCATGCGACGAGAGCCGACGTGGACGCCTGGCAGACAGAGATCGCGCGTGTGCTGCGCGACGAGATGCAGCGGCTAGGCCGGCCGCATCTGCTCTCGGGCCAGCAGGCCTTCAGCTATGGCAAACCGGACCGCTTTCCGATGGATGCGACGTTCGCGAGCACGAACTTCGACATCGTGAACGATCACCCGCTGCCCAATACGCAGTTCGGCGGACAGACTTTCGACATGGGTGACTTCATGTCGAAAGAGCTTCGCCTCGCGGGCGTGCAGGACTTTTGCCGCGCGACCTTCTCGCAGCGCAAGCCGGTCGCTCTCGATGAAGACAACGCGGCAAGCATTTATCGCGATGCGACCGGCTGGACGATTCATCGCAAGCGGGCCTGGACGGCACTGCTCAGCGGCTGCCATTACGATTACATCGACTTTTCGATCACCGTGGGCAGCGAGGCCGGCACGCCGGCTTCGCGGGCGGCGATCCGGAGCTGGATGCAGCATCTTTCCGGGTTCATGGACTCTTTCGATTTTGTGCATTCGACGCCGGCGCCAGATTGGATCGTCGCGCAGCCGCGGCATCTCGTCGTCTCGTCCTTGTCCGCATCCGGCCGGGATTTTGTGGCCTATTTCGCGGATGACCGTGAAGTCACAGACCCAACCGCCGGCGAATCCATCTCCGGCGAAGTTACGATCGCTCTGCCGGCGGGAAGTTACGAGGCTTGGCTCTGTTCGCCGGTTACCGGAGAATATTCTCCTGCGATTCGGGTCAGCGGGGGCGCGAAGACCGAAGTGACCTTGCCGCCGTTCCAGCAGGATATCGTCATCCGGGCGACGCGAACAGCGGAATAACCGCGCATTGGCGAGAAGCAGAACTTCCCGTTGGCGCTGGAGCTACCACGGCAGCGGCTTTCCAAGGTGGAAGTATCCGCCGGATGGGCCGTTGTCAGGCAAAGTGGCCAGCGCAACGCTGGTCTTTGCGCCGTCGCGCAGCTCCATGGGCGCCTGCTCGCCGCCCATATCCGTTTTCACCCAGCCGGGATGCGCCGAATTGACCTTGATCTTCGTGTCGCGCAGTTCGTAGGCAAGGTGAACGGTGAACGCGTTGAGCGCGGTCTTCGAAGCGTCGTAAGCAAACGATTTGGCGTGATAGATCGGCGAATTCGGATCGGCGTGTAGATTGAGCGAGCCGAGAATGCTGGAGAGGTTCACGATGCGGCCCGCCGGACTCTTGCGGATCAGCGGCAACAGCATCCTGGTGAGCTCGACCTGGGCGAAGAAATTCGTCTCGAAAACGCGATGCAGCAGATCGAGCGGAACGTCGGACGCCGAATGCTCGGGGCCGGTGCCCGGAAACTTGCCGGCGGCGATGCCGGCATTGTTGACGAGAATGTCGAGCCGGCCGTATTTCGAATCGAAATAGTCGTAGGCCGCCTTGTGGTCGGCCGGATTCGTGATATCGAAAGGAAGAACTTCAGCGTCCACGCCTTCCGCGCGGAGTTTCTTTGCGGCTCGTTCTCCCTGGGCGCGATCGCGCGAGCCGATCACGACTTTGGCGCCCGATTCCTTCAGATCGAGCGCGGTCTGAAATCCAATCCCCCGATTTCCACCCGTGATAAATGCGATTTTCTGTGCCATGAGAGGTGATTCTCCTGTCGTGGTTTGGATTCGCGCGGGGGCAGACCGGGTTCACGAAATTGCGGCACGGAGTTCTCGCGAGGCGAGCGAACGATCGGGAGTAGCCCTACCCTCGCCCGGTCCTGACGAAAGGGCGGATCGTCGGGGGCGCTCCCGGTTTCATACCGGCGAGGAAGTCCTGCCAGTGCCGATGCCCGCTGACGGGGAATCTGCGTGCGTCGATTCTATTTTTTGTTCAGTGCGCGCTTGAGCACGATCTCCAGCGCCGGCCTGATCTCGTTGTACTCGTCGAGCGTCATCTTGCCGGAGAGTTTTTCGCTTTCGATCGCGAACAGCTCCTCTTTGAGCACGTTCAGCAGCGCGGTATTCTTTGCCGCGGGCGAAGCGAAGACCTGCCCCGACGATGTCTCCGCGATCGATGCGCCACCGGAAATCGCCGCCCCGCCCGGCATCGCGGGACCGCCGGCGGTCGCCATTGCCGGTTTGCGCAGCAAAAACGCAGCGGCAGCCGCGAGCAGCAAGGCAAACGCCGCGAGAATCCACCATTTGTACTTCGAGAGAGGGTCGGGCGTGTCGATGGGATTGCCGATGCCGCCGCCGGGCTGGCCACTCGCCGCGGCTGTATCCTGCCCGCCGTTGTCGCTGCCGGCCTGCCCCTGCCCTTCGCGCGGCATCGAGCCAGTGCCTGAAACGGTGAACTCGATCGGCTTGCCAGGAACTGCGTTCTTGGCCACATAGGTCTGGATGTGGGGATCTTCGTTGACCGGCTGAAACATGACGCCCGTGCCGGCGTCGAAAGTCATGCTCTTGGGCAGCAGCACGGCCACGTTGTCGGCCGGCAGCGTGAGCTGTGGCTTGAAAGTGAACTTGCTGCTGCTGTACGGCACATGATAGGTGACCTGGAAGAGCGTGTCCTTGTCGCCTTCGTCGGGCTGGATGGGAAAGTCGAAAGTGTAGTGGCCTTTCTCGCTCGCCGCCTTGAGCTGGGTCGAAGTCGGCAGCCCGGTGGGCCGCCGCGCTGCCGCTCCTTCAATCACCGCGTCGGGAGGCACGACGATTTCGAGATCGTGCGCGTTGTATTCGGTGCGCGGCGGCGTGCTGGTGTTGTGGATGAAATAGCGCTCGTTCACCGTGAGCTGGCCGTTGTTGGCCTCAAGCTCCAGCACGTCGGCTTCGATCGAGATTCCGTTGACTTTGGGCGCGGAGTCGTAGACCGGAATGTCGCCGGGTGCGTTGCCCTCGGGAGCGGCGATGAAATATCCCGCGCCCTGGTGCGTGACGCGCACCAGATACGGGCCGCTGCCCGGCTTGTTCAGCGTGTAGCGGCCTTTGGCGTCGGTGGTGGTGTGCGCAATTTCGGCCATGCCGGCCTGAACGTCCACGAGCGTTACAGTGTCGCCGGCGGACGGCTTGCCGTTGGTCTTGTTGGTGACCGTGCCGGTAATCGGGTCGGCGAGGGCGGAGATAGCGGAAAAAAGCAGGAAGGCGACGAAAACTGGAGACAAAATGCGAATCGCTTTCATGTGTTTCAAATGATTCCTGTGATTGCCTGCGGCTTCGCCTCAGGGGCTGGAGCCCGGAAATTGTTGTGCGATCTGGCGGCACGGATAAATCCATGCCCTTTCAAAACGTCGAATTCTTCTGTCGCCGTCGCGGCTCCCGGGTTTTCGACCTTTTCGCTCGTCCGGAGATTCGACATTGCTTATCCCTGCTGCAACAGCTCGATCTCGGCCATCAGTTGCGCCGTCTCGTTTTCCAGTTGCGACCGCTGCGCGACAAAATCCTCCTCCGGATACTTGCCGGCGCGGAATTCGAAGTTCAAATCGCGCAGGTTTTCGTAGAGCTGCTCCTTGCGCTCCTGCAGAAAATCCAGACGCGTCTTTTCGCGCTGGCTGGCAAAGGCGTTCTCCGGCCAGAAGGTGTAGACAAAAAGCACCAGCGCCAGCAGCGCACCCAGAATCAGTCCCAGCGATTGCGTCATAGCCCCGCGCCTCCATCGAAGTCGGTTTCGCGGCGAATCTGCTCGCGCAGCGCCTTGGCCGCCGGATCGATCGCCGCGGGATCCGATGCCGCCGCCGCCGTCTGCGCGACCGCGGGGTTGGTCTTCCACCGCCGCACCAGCAGCACTGTGCCGAGCAGTCCGGCAGCGAGCACGAGGAACGGCGCGATCCAAGCGACAAGATCGAAGCCGTGCGTGGTTGGTGCGGCCAGCACCGTGGCGCCGTACCTGGCGACAAACGAATCGAAGATCTCCTGGTCGGCGCTGCCGGCGGCGATACCGGCGTTCAGCTCCTGCGCTTCCTGACCGCGATCGGGGCAGCCGTAATGGTCGCACTCGCCGAGAAGCTGCGCACAGCCGCAGGTGCACATCAGGCGATGGCTCAACCGGTCGAAGCGCGTGCTCGCGTCGCTGGCTCCGAGCGTGAAGCACATGCACACGGCAAGTACCGCGGCCTGCGCCGTTTTCATCCAGATCCCCGGCGACCGGAAGGCGCCCATCAGTCTCCGCCTTTCAGCACCGGCTCGGGCACCGTGGAGCGCGCGGCCACGCGCGGCGCCGCGGTTGCCGAACTCAGGTTGGGAACCAGCGCCACCAGCGTGCCGAAGACGATAATGACCAGTCCCGCCCAGATCCAGCTCACCAGCGGATTCAGGAATGCCTTGATGATCGGCTGGCCGGTGCCGGGGTTCGTTCCCTCGTAAACAACATACAAGTCCCACGTGGGCAGCGAGTGGATGGCGACCATCGTTTGCGGCTGGCCGCTGGCCGCGTAGACGCGCTTCTCCGGCGCCATCTGGAAGAGCTTCTTGCCGTTCTTGTAGACGTCGAGCAAGGCGTAATCGCTGTCGTAATTGGGATTCGTGTCCTGCGTTGCCCCGACTTGCTCGAGCGAATAAGGCCCAATCACGAGCTTGTCGTGCAGCGCCAGTTCCTGCTCCTGGTTACGATTGAAGGCCGCGCCCGCGAGGCCGATCACGATAACGACCACGCCGATATGAACGATGTAGCCGCCGTAGCGACGCGTGTTGCGGCGCGTAAGCAGCCAGGTTGCGGAAAGGATATTGCGATGCGTCTGGCGCGAGATGACGCCGGCCCCGCGCAGGAACTCCGACAGAATCGCAGTCAGCACGCCGGCAGCCAGGGCAAAGGCCACCAGCGCGTAGAAGTTTCCGGCGTCGAATGCGCCATCCGTCCACGGCCGCACGCCGGCGACGAGGCAAACGACGACCATCGCCCACAGCGCGATGACCGGAATCACGAAGTTGCGCCGGATGCTGCGCAGCGAGGTGGCACGCCACGGCAGCAGCGGACCCACGCCGGTGAGAAACAGCAGGAACAGGCCGACGGGCACCGCGACCTTGTTGTACCAGGGCGCGCCGACTGTCACCTTTGTCCCCTGCACGTACTCGGAAAGGATAGGAAAAAGCGTTCCCCACAAAATGACGAAGCATGCGGTCAGCAGCACCAGGTTATTGAACAGGAAGCTCGACTCGCGGCTCACCAGCGACTCGAGCTGGTGCTCGGTCTTCAGGTGGCTGCGCTGCAGAACGTAGGTGAAGATGCACACCGCGGCCACGATGCACATGAACGTGACAAACCAGCTCCCGATCGACGATTGCGCGAAGGCGTGCACGGAGCTGACCAGGCCCGCGCGCGTAAGCAGCGTGCCCAGCATGGTGAGCAGAAAGGTGGAAAAGATGAGCCAGACGTTCCAGCTCTTCATCATGCCTTTCTTTTCCTGCATCATTACCGAGTGAAGAAAGGCCGTGCCGGTGAGCCACGGCATGAAGCTCGCATTCTCCACCGGGTCCCAGCCCCAGTAGCCGCCCCAGCCCAGCACGGCGTAGGCCCAGTGCATGCCGAGGAAGATGCCGACGGTCAGGAAGAGCCACGTCACCATCGTCCAGCTTCGCGTAATGCGGATCCACTTCTCGCCCGGATAGCGCATCATCAGCGCGCCGAGCGCGAAGGCGAACGGCACCGAGAAGCCGACGTAGCCAAGGTAAAGCATCGGCGGGTGGATGACCATCTCCGGATACTGGAGAAGCGGATTCAGGCCGTTGCCGTCAGGGGGAATCGCGCCGCGGAAGAGCGAAAATGGCGGCGCGGCGAAATTGAGAACGGCGAGAAAGAACACCTGGATGCCGGCGAGAATGGTGCCTGCATAGGCGTAGAGCTTCACATCGGTTTTGTGCATGAGGCGCAGCACAAAACCATAGGTGCCAAGCAGCCAGGCCCACAACAGCAGCGAGCCTTCCTGGCCGCTCCACAGTGCAGCGAATTTGTAGGCCGCAGGCAAAGCACGGTTTGAGTGTTCCAGGATGTAGGTGATCGAAAAGTCGTTGGTGAAAACCGACCAGACCAGCGCGAACGCGGCCGCGGTTACGGCGTAGAAACCCGCGATGCCCGCCCTGCGCGCGGTGTCGGCGAGCCGCTCCGGCGAAATCCGCGCCGGATGACCGGTGGCGAGCAGCCTGAGCGCAATCGTCCCCGCGAACAGATTGTAGGCGGCCAGCGCCAGGGCAAGAACGAGGGCAAGACTACCGAAGGTTGCCATGAAGGCTCCGGGGTGTTTCTCGCGCGCAGGAGGGTGTGCGAATATCGGCTTTCCTGCGAAGCTATTCTCTTCTCATCATAGGCCTTTGAGGTGTGATTTGCCTCACACCATCGGTGGAGCAGGCCACATGCGACGGTCGCCGCGAAGCTCCGCCTTCGAAGCTCAGGGCCGAAGCTCAAAGGAAGTCTCCGCCTGGCGCGGGCCAGCCATTGCATTTGCGCCGGTTGAACCTTCGCGAGAAAGCCCTCAGGGAGATCGATGGCAGGCAATGCAGTCGCGCGGGAAATCGCGATTTCGGCAATGAATCCGGGTGCTCTCCCGGTTTTCTTTCCGGGAAATCAGATCACTCTGGAATGCGCGGCGCAAATCTGGTCCAGATAATGCGTGGCATCCCTGGTGAACCCCGCCTTGGGATAGGCGCAAAAGAGCGAAAGCCCGCTCTTCTGACAAAACTGATTCCAGAACTGCTCTAGCCGCACGGCGGCTCGGGTATGGCCTCTGGCCCACATCAGCGCCACCATCTCGCCAAATGCCCGGACGCGGCGGCCTTTTCCGGTCGCGCGACGGACGAGATGCGAAGCCAGGTCTCCGAACAGCTTTTCGTCGGGCCATTTTTCGACCATGAAGCTGGAAAGCGCTGCGTCAGCGTCGAGGGTGATATACCGATCCTCGATGAGGGCACTCGCCAGATCGATGCCGGAGAGCATCAGCCGCTCCCTCAAGGCTCGAAGATGTTCGCGCGTGGCGATGACGATAGTGCTCTCGCCGGCGTTCAGGCCTCCGCCAACGAAGCCCGTCATGGCCTCAAGCAAAGCCCCATCGTCCGCGTAGAATTGAGCGATATGCTCGCTCGGAGCAACTTCAAGCCGGGACACCCGCGCCTCTTTCGATTCAATGATTTGAAGACACCGCACCCGATTCCCCGAGGCCCAGTTAGTTCCTGACTTGGATGAAGCGAACCGCGCAGGGGTTGCCCACCCCCCAATATGCCCCGGAGAGCAAGGGTCAGCCGACGAGAAACTCTTTCTCTCGCAGTTCCTTGATCGAATCGCGCAGTTTGGCGGCCTTCTCGAATTCGAACTTGCGCGCGGCATCGCGCATCTCCGTCTCCAGCTTGGAGATATACGCATCGAGCTCCGCCTGCGTCGCGAAGTCGGGGATGCCGACGATCTCTTCCTCAGCCACTTCGCCGTATTCGGACTTCAGGATCTGCGCCAGGCCCATCTCCACCTGGCTGATGATCGACCGCGGCGTGATGCCGTTCTCCTCGTTGAAGGCCTGCTGGATGGCGCGGCGGCGGTTGGTCTCGTCGATGGCGCGGCGCATGGAGTCGGTGACGCGGTCGGCGTACAGAATTGCGCGCCCCTCGACGTGGCGCGCCGCGCGGCCGACGGTCTGGACGAGCGAGCCGGCGGAACGCAGAAAGCCCTCCTTGTCCGCGTCGAGAATCGCGACGAGAGAGACCTCGGGCAGGTCGAGGCCTTCGCGCAAAAGGTTGATGCCGATCAGGACGTCGAATTCGCCCTTGCGCAGACCGGCCAGCAGCCGCACGCGCTCCAGCGTCTCGATCTCCGAGTGCATGTAGCGGCAGCGCACGCCCACCTCGGTGTAGTAGCCGGCAAGATCCTCGGCCATGCGCTTGGTGAGCGTGGTCACCAGCACGCGCTCGTTGCGTTTGGCGCGGTCACGGATTTCGCCGAGGAGATCGTCGATCTGCCCTTTCACGGGCCGAATCTCAACTTGAGGATCCACGAGGCCGGTAGGCCGGATAACCTGCTCGACCACCACGCCCGCCGAGCGCGTGAGCTCATACGGCCCCGGCGTGGCTGAAACGTAGATCACCTGGCCCACGCGGTTTTCGAATTCCTCGAACTTCAGCGGCCGGTTGTCCATGGCGGAAGGCAGGCGAAAGCCATAATCCACCAGGTTCTGCTTGCGGCTGCGGTCTCCGAACCACATGCCGTGCACCTGCGGAATGGTCGCGTGGCTCTCGTCGACGAAGAGAATGAAGTCGCGCGGAAAATAGTCGAGCAGCGTGGGCGGCGGCTCGCCGGGCAGGCGCCCGGAGAAGTGACGCGAGTAGTTCTCGATGCCGTGGCAATAGCCCATCGATTTGATCATTTCGAGGTCGAAGCGGGTGCGCTGGTGCACGCGCTGCGCCTCCACCATGCGGCCCTCGCCTTCAAGATGCGGAACCCACTCGTCGAGTTCGGCAATGATCGAGTCGATGGCGTGCGACCGGCGTTCCGGCTGCACCACGTAGTGGCTTTTGGGATAGATGGGCAGGCGCGCATACTTTTGCCTCACCGTGCCGAAGAGCGGGTCGATCTGGGCGAGCGACTCGATCTCGTCGCCGAAGAGCTCGATGCGATAGGCGCTCTCGTCGTACGTCGGAAAGACCTCGATGACATCGCCACGCACGCGAAAGGTACCCCGGCGAAAGTCAGACTCGCTGCGATCGTAGAGAATCTCGACAAGCCGGCGCGTAATGTCCTGGCGGGCGATGCGCTGGCCTTTTTCAAGCAGCAGCAGCATGCCGTAATACGCCTCGGGCGAACCGAGGCCGTAAATGCAGCTTACCGAGCTGACGATGATCGAGTCGCGCCGCTCGAAGAGGGATCGCGTGGCCGAGAGGCGCAGCTTGTCGAGCTCCTCGTTGATCGTGGCTTCTTTCTCGATGTAGAGGTCGGCCGCTGGATTGTAGGCCTCCGGCTGGTAGTAGTCGTAGTAGCTGACGAAGTACTCGACCGCGTTCGACGGAAAAAACTGTTTGAACTCGTGGTAGAGCTGCGCGGCGAGGGTCTTGTTATGGGCCAGAATCAGCGCCGGCCGGTTGGACTCCTCGATGATTCTGGCCATGGTGAAGGTCTTGCCCGACCCGGTCACGCCCAGCAGCACCTGGTGCTTTTCACCCGCAGCCAAGCCGTCAACCAGCTCGCGAATGGCGCGCGGCTGGTCGCCGCGCGGCTTGTAGCCGGAGAC
>JASHQQ010000355.1 GCA_030039035.1 Acidobacteriaceae bacterium
GCTGGTCAACGACGAGCACGGCCACCTCATCGGCAGCGAACTGCTCGCCCGCACCGGCCAGCGGCTGAAAGAGCTGTGCCGCGTGCAGGATTCGTGCTACCGCTATGGCGGCGACGAGTTCGTCATCCTCATGCCCGAAACCAACTCCCTCACCGCGCACGCCCAGGCTGCTTCCACGCTGCATGCGTTAATGGACACCCGCTTCATCATGAAGAGCGGTCTACCGCTCCGCGTGAGCGCCAGCGTGGGCCTTGCCACCTGCCCCATGGACGGCAGCACCGTCCACGCCATCATCGGCGCCGCCGACACGCGCATGTACGTGGTGAAGAACAGCGGGCGCGGGCAGGTGCACGTGGCGTAGGAGCCGTGCCCGCCGCTGACGCGCGATGCGACGCGAACCCACTAACCCGAGGTCTCGCGGAGCGAGGCTGACTCGCGGCATTTTGTGGGAAACCTGTTCCTGAAGCACGTGTGCGGATGCGCGCCAAGGACTTACTTCATGGCTTCGATCGGATTCACCTTCATCGTCCGCCGCGCGGCCAGATAGCTTGCGGTCAATGCGATTGCCAGAAACAACACCGGCGCCAGCGCAAACGTCGTCACGTCGCGGGCGCTCACCTGGTAGAGCAGGCTCGCCGCCAGCCGGGTAAGCAGCAGGGCCGCAATCAGGCCAACGGCAATTCCGGACGCCGTGAGCGCAACTCCCTGCCGGAGCACCAGTTGCAGGATATCCGCGCGCCCGGCGCCCAGCGCCAGCCGGATGCCGAACTCGTGCTGGCGCTGCCCCACGGTAAACGAAAGCAAGCCGTAGATGCCGATGACCGCCAGCGCCAGCGCCGTTGCCGAAAACGCGCCGACCAGCAGCATCGTAAAGCGCGGCTGCGCGCGGCCGGAGTCCATCAACTCCTCGACGGTCTTGATCCCCGTCACCGGCTGATCGCCGTCCACCGCGGCAATCTGCGCCTTCACCGCGGAGATGGCTTCTTCGGGCCGCAACGCCGTACGCACCAGCAGGTTCATTTCGCCCCACGGCAGTTGCGCGAAGGGCACGTAGATCTGCGCCTGCGGGTCCTGCTCGAGGCCCTGGTTCCTGACGTCGGCCGTTACACCCACCACCTCGGTTGCAGCAGGCCCTCGGCCGACCACGATGTGCTTGCCCACGGCGCTTTCGTCCGGCCAGAACCGGCGCGCAAAACGCTCGTTGACGATCGCCACCCTGGGCGCCTGCGCGTCGTCGTCTTCGGTGAACTCTCGTCCGTTGCGCAGCGGCACGCGCAGGGTCTCAAACCAGCCCGGGCTCACCGCCTCGATATCGAGGAACGGGCGCTGCCCCAGCGGAACCTCCGGCTGGCCCTCCGGCAGCATGGGCGTGATGCGCTTGTAGGTCAGCGGCGACGCAGCGGAGATGGCCGCGTTACGAACGCCCGGCAATTGTCTGACGCGCCGCAAAACGTCGTCGAAGAACGCCAACTGCTGTCCGGGCTTCGCGTACTTCACCGTGGAAAGCGAAATGTTCATCGTGAGCACATTCTGCGCGTCGAAGCCGGGATCGGTCCCAAGCAGCTCGAGAAAGCTGCGCAGCAGCAGCCCGCCGCCAATGAGCAACAGCAGCGACAGCGCCACCTGGCTGACCACCAGCGCGCTCTGGATGCGCGCGCGGCCGCGGCTGACCGACGCCCCGCGCCCCTCGTCGCGCAGCATCGCATTCGGCTCCACGCGCGCCAGCTCGAGCGCCGGAGCCACGCCGAACGCAATCCCCGCAAACAGCGACGCCGCGAGGGTAAACAGCAGCACCCGCGCATCCACGCCGATCGGCATCCCCTGCGGAAGCTGCGCCGCGCCCCACGCCACCAGCGCGGGGACTGCGAACCAGCCCAAGGCAATACCCAGAGCGCCCGCAATCAGCGCCAGCATCAGGCTCTCGGTCAAAAGCTGGCCGAAGATCTCGCCGCGGCTTGCGCCCAGTGCGGCGCGCACTGCCATCTCTTTTCTTCGGCTGAGCGCGCGCGAGAGCATCAGGCTGGCTACGTTGGCGCAGGCGATCAGCAGCACGAGGCCGACGGCTCCGCTCAACACCCAGAGCTTGGCGCGCACATCGCCGACGACCAGCTTGCGCAAATCCTCGACTTTCCATTCGACGCCGGCGCCGGCATCGGGCGCCGCCGGATTCTCACTCGTGTATCGCCGGTTCAGCACCGCCAGTTCATCGTCGGCCTGCGCCATCGACACGCCCGGCTTGAGACGCGCCGCCAGGTCGAGATACCCCACGCCCATGCGCAGCCGCTGCGGGCTCATCAGCGAATACTCGAAGTATCGCGGGGTCCAGACGTCCGCCGGCTCCATGAAAGGGAACCGTGCGCCCGGCGGCAGGATACCGACGATCGTATTGGCTTTCGAATCGAGCGTCAGCGTCTTGCCCACAATCTGCGGGTCGCCGTGAAAGCGGCTCCGCCAGAGAGCGTCGCCGAGCAGGACGACAAGCTTGCCTTCGGGCCGGCCTTCTTCCTCGGAGAATACGCGACCCAGTTCAGGCTGCACTCCGAAAACGGTGAAAAAGCTGGGCGAAACCCGCGCCACCGCCGCCTGCATCGGCTCTCCGGCGCCGGTGAGGTTCAGATTGTCGCTAGCCCACGTGGCGACCGACTGAAACACATGATTCTGATCGCGCGCCAACTCGTAGCGCATCAATGTGCCGCCGTGATCCTCGGTTTTTTCTTTGGCGACAAGATGCACCAGCTCCCGCGGCTCGGGATAGGGAAAGGGCCGCAGCAGCACGGCGCTGGTGACAGTGAAGATCGCCGTGTTAGCGCCGATGCCCAGCGTCAGGATCAGGATTGCCGCCAGCGTGAAGCCGGGACTTCTGGCCATCGTGCGCGCGCCGAAGCGGAGATTGCGAAGAAGGGACTGCATGACAGAGGCGATTATAGGCCTTCGTCGTCGCCGGCCAGCTTCTCCAACTGCTTCCGCCAGTCCAGCGACTCGACGAACCGCCGCGACTCGCGCCATTCCGGCTCGACGATCACGTGCAACTCGAGATACACGCGCGTGCCCAGCAGCGACTCGATCTGCCTGCGCGCGCCCGTCCCGATTGCTTTCAGCTTGGCGCCGCCTTTGCCGATCAGAATCGCCTTTTGCCCTTCGCGCTCACAATAGATCGCCGCGGCAATGCGCGTCAGCGGAAGTTTGGCTGGCTCGGCTGCGTTCTTTTTGCGTGGCGGGGAAGGTGGTGTTTCCGGCTCCTCAAATCGCTCGATCACCACCGCCGACGCGTAAGGAACCTCCTCGCCGGTCTCGACGAGAATGCGCTCGCGAATGAGCTCTGCCACCATGAAGCGCATCGGCTGATCGGTGAGCTGGTCCTTCGGATAGTAACGCTCACCCTGCGGCAGGGCTTCGACAATCTTGCGCAGCAGAACATCCAGTCCGTCGCGCTTGCGCGCGCTCACCGGAATCGTCCCGGCAAAGTCGTACTGCTTCTGCAGCGCGTCGATCAGCGGCAGGAGCTGCTCCTTGCGCACCAGGTCGATCTTCGTCGGCACCAGGAACACCGGGCAGTCCAGCCCGCGAATCAGGCTGAAGAGAAATTCATCCTCGCTCGCTCGGTTCGCACGGTGATCCTCCCGCGACTTTTCAACACCGGGTGCCCCCGTTCCCTGGGTTGGGACCGGGGATTCTGATCCGTGGCTCACGAAACCGGGTGCCCCAGGTCCCGATTCCGGGACCTGGGATTCGGAGATCGGACCAAGTCCAATTCTTCGCGTCGCATCCACCAGCACCAGCACCAGGTCGCGCGTCTCCAGCGCCTCATGGATCTCCCTGAGCATCTGGCGGTCGAGCTGCGACGATGGTCTGTGCACGCCTGGAGTATCGACAAACACGATTTGCGCCGAGGGATGCACGCCTTTGCGAGCCGCGACCTCCACCACGCCGGCAATGCGATTGCGCGTCGTCTGCGGCTTGGCCGTGACGATCGCCACCTTCTCGCCTGCCAGCGCGTTCAGCAGCGTGCTTTTGCCGGCATTGGGCCGGCCGAGGATGGCCACGAATCCCGATCGCATCCTTTCATGCTACTTCGTGCGGCGAACGGGGCCTTTCTCCGCAAGAAAGACAACCGAGCGCAAGGCTCAAATGCAGGACTCTCCGTTCATCGCATTTCCCCTTCCCCTGCCCCATGCCGTAGACTTCTCTTCACGGATGCAACCGCTGATCGAAAACCTCGCCAAGCTGCAGGCCGTCGAACTGGAACGCGCGCGCCTCGCGCAAGCCGCCCGCCAGCTTGCCCCGGAAATCGCCGCCGCCGAATCGGCGCTCGCCTCAGCCCAGCGCGAGGTCTCTTCCACGTCCGACGCGCTGAACCGCGAGGAGTCTCTGCGCACGCGCCTTGAGCGCGAAGTGGAAACGCACCGCCAGAAAGCCGCGCGCGTGCGCGCCCAGCAGAACTCCGTCACCAGCCCGGCGCAGGCCGAAGCCATCGAGCACGAACTTGCCTTCGCCAAACAGGAGATCGAGCGCCTGGAAAACGACGAGCTGGCGAGCCTGGAGCGCACCGATGCGCACGAATCAGCTCTCGCCCAGGCCCGTGCCCGCGTCGAGGAGAATGCGGCCACGCTGGAGACGACGCGCCAGAACGTGGCCCGCCGCCAGGCCGGATTCGACCGCGAGCTCGCAGCGCTCGGCGCCGAGCGCGAATCGCTCCGCTCGGCGATCGACGCGATCGACTCCAGTATTCTTACCCGCTTCGACCGCATTGCGGCCTCGCGCGGCACCGGCATCGTCCGCGGAGAAAACCAGCAGTGCACGGGCTGCCGCATGGGCCTGCGCCCGCAGACCTGGAACGAGCTCCGCGAAGGCCGGCTGCTCACCTGCGACAGTTGCGGCCGCCTGCTCTACTGGGACCCTGC
>JASHQQ010000356.1 GCA_030039035.1 Acidobacteriaceae bacterium
GATCCCGCGCCCACCAGCGTGTGCAGTTCGTCGATGAAGATGATGGAGTTCTGGTTTTCCATCAGCTCTTTCATGATCGTCTTGAGACGCTCTTCGAACTGCCCGCGATATTTGGTGCCGGCGACGATCAGCGAGAGATCGAGGCCCAGCACGCGCTTGTCGGCCAAAAAACTCGGCACTTCGCCATCGGCGATGCGCTGCGCTAGGCCCTCGACGATCGCCGTCTTGCCCACCCCGGGCTCGCCGATCAGCACCGGGTTGTTCTTGGTGCGCCGGCAGAGAATCTGCACCACGCGCTCCAGCTCGCCATCGCGGCCCACCAGCGGATCGAGCTGCCCGTCCATGGCCGCTTGGGTCAGGTCGCGGCTGAACTCGGCCAGCAGGCTCGACTCGCGCTGCCGCTGCTGCGCCGGCGCCTTCTCCTGCGTCACGCGCGCCAGCTCCTCGCGAATCTGCGCCAGCTTCAGGCCGCGCTCCTGCAGAATCTCCGCGGCAAAGCATTTTTCCTCGCGCAGCAAACCCAGAAGCAGATGTTCGGTTCCAATGTGTTTATGCCCCAGCCGCTCCGCTTCTTCCGCCGCATAGGCCAGCACGCGTTTGCATTCGTTCGAAAGCGGCAGGTCCACGCTGGTCGAAACCTTCTCGCGGATGGTCGTATGCGCCTCGATCTGCTTGCGGATGGATTCAACCGAGGCGTGCGAGCGCAGGAAGCGGTTGGTCAACGCCTTGTCTTCGCGCAACAGCCCCAGCAACAGGTGCTCGGTTTCGATATAGGGAGACCCGAACTGGCTCGCCTCGTATCGCGCGAAGAAGATTACGCGTCGCGCCTTCTCCGTATAGCGTTCGAACATAATCTACCCCCATTGGCGAAGGCTATCGGCCGGAGTAGCCGTCCGGTTCAATGCCGGCCTCGGTTCAACCCGCCCGCGCCTCTCTTTGAACTACGCCGCCGGAGCCACCTTGAAAATGCCTTGCCGCTCCGAACAGCTCTCCGGATGGTCCACCTTCCTCGTTCCTGCGCCCGCATGCCGCCCCGGAACTCCCATCCACTCCAGCAGCCTGGAGTCCGATCCTTCCGCAGTCTCCAGTCTCCAGGCTGCACCCTTGCTTGTTACTTCAGACTCAATAGCCGCCGGAATGATGCGTTCTTTCGCCAAATCTTCCGGTAGGCTGGCCTTACGCCGAACCGACCAGCGGCGCCAGCCGCCCTGCTTCAAGGTGCAAGACTCGCGCACAACGCCGCGCCAGGTCCAGGTTATGGGTCACGACAATCGACGTGAGCCCGTGGCTTGCATGGAGCCGCTCGATCAGGTCAAAGACGCGGCCCGCCGTGATCTCGTCCAGGTCGCCCGTCGGCTCGTCGGCCAGCAGCAGTCGCGGATGGTTGACCAGCGCCCGCGCCAGCGCCACCCGCTGCTGTTCGCCGCCCGAGAGTTCTCCCGGCCGGTGGTCGCCGCGATCCTCCAGATCGACCTCGTTGAGCCAGTTTGCTGCCATGCCCAGCGCCTCCCGTTTCGCTGCGCCGCGTGCCAGCAACGGCATGGCCACGTTTTCAAGAGCCGTAAACTCCGGCAACAGGTAATGAAACTGCCACACGTAGCCGATTTCCCGGTTGCGAAAAACCGCCGCCTCCCGGGCAGTGAGATTGACCACGTTGGTTGACGCGCAGTATACCCTTCCTGCGGAAGGCGCATCAAGTGCCCCGAGGATGTGCAAAAGGGTGCTTTTTCCCGCCCCGGATTGGCCCACGATGGCCACCAGCTCGCCATCGGCGACTTCCAGATCCAGTCCGTGGAAAAGCTCGAGCTCCCTGTTGGCCGTGCGGTAGGACTTTTTCAGGCCGCGAACGTCGACCATCGGTAGCCGCAGGCCTCCTTCTCCCACAGGGCGGGAGGCCTGGGATTGTGCGGCGGCGGATGGCTCGATCATCGATTGCCCTCATTTTATCGCGCGAGGGCCCTGGCAATTCAGGAAACGATGCAACCAAAGAAAGATCGCCGCGTCGACGCGACCAACCGCGGTCCCCAACGACATGTTGTTTGTCGTTGGGGTGGAACCAGGGGAGCGGCGACCCTGAGCAATGTCGAAGCGGACTCATAGCGTTCCTGAACCGCCCTGATTCCTGCGCAGACGGGGAACCCATTCTCCGAGCAGGGGCCCTGGGAAACACAGCGAAACGCAAATCGGTGGAAATTGCACGGCTCATGGCCGCGCTCTTGGGCGTCTCCCGAAACAAGGCAGAGCCAGGAGAAGCCGACCAGTGGCTTTTGCCGCGAGAAAAAGCCGCCGCCGGACGAACGCGAGATGCGTCAAAGTAGTTCGAGAGACGCTCGAGATACTCAAACGGATTGGATGCCGCCGAAACCGGCAGCGGGATCGCCGTGAGCGGAAATAAGTTCCGCAAAAGGAAGCAGCGCACGATCCCGATGGGATGGTATCTCCGCATTTCGGGATTTCGTCGATCGCGCCGGCTTTCCCGCCATGCGCTTCCCCGCGCAGCGAAGATCGCCGGCGCGCTTCGCGCACGATGCTGCCAGGGCGATGCATCGTGATCCGGCTTCCCGGGTGCGCAGGTGTTGCCCGGTTCTCGCCCTCGCTGGCATGCTGATCGCGATGTCGATGTTTCATCCTGATAACCACGACCCGATCGGCGAACCGTGCATTCTCTTTCGAGACCGGAGCCGCACTACGCCGCCGAATTGCGGATGGACAACGGACCGCTGAGCTGTTGCCGCAAACTTCCGGCCAGGTCGGCTACCACGCGCAACCGCTCGGCGATGGCCGCAGGCACCTCGTTGCCCGACAGCGCCAGTTGCGAGTTGAGCAGCAGCCCGGCGACGGTCGATTTCAGCTCGGTTTCGATCGCCGCCGCAGCCGCCTGGCGAGCCAGCGTCTTTTCGCGCTCGCGCCGGTTCAGCGCGGCGCGGATCTCGCGCACCAGCCGCGCCGCTCGGGCCAGGGCGAAGTTGATCTGCAGGGGAATGGCCAGTCCCGCATTCTCCCAGATGGCTTCGGCTCCGGCAGGGTCGCACTCGGCCATCGACTCATCCACCACCACGGCGGCAAACTCGCGGCGGCGCAGCGCCGCCACCGCGGCCTTGCGGTTTTCCGCCACTTCCACCGCGATCCCCATCTGCGCCGCCACGGCTTCGGCGCAGTTCCGCGCGCCCTCAATCCCCGTCACAATCAGAATGCTCATTCCCAGCTCCTTGCGTGCACGCTCCGGCTCACCTCGCCGGTGGCGGTTTCCTCAAAAAGCGGTCGTCCGGCATCGCCGTCTCCACGAAATTGCCGTTGCCGCCCGGCTGTTTCACGCAGTCTGGGATGGTTCTTTCAGGTCCGGTATCCGCTGCAGGCCGGCGCGCCCCCGTAGAGCGGCCTGTTCCTGCCGGACTTCTCACATTCGCTTGGCAGCGGGCCGGTGCGGGGGCACGGGCCTGAAGCACCTACGTTGTTTGTCCCCCCAAAGTGACCCAAGGCAACGGCCTCTCAGGGAAGCTGATTCAAAGTCCCCGAATCTTCCCTTGCCGGGGATCGTTCGTCTTGAAATTCCTTCGTGTTCCTTCAAATGGCCGGATCGTCCTGCAGCGGGTCCCCGATGCGATACTCCTTCAGTTTTCGATACAGCGTGGTCTTCCCGATCCCGAGCACCCGGGCAGCCTTCAGTTTGTCGCCGTCGAATATGCGAATGGCGTTGAGGATCTCGCGGCGCTCCGTTTCGGCCAGCGTCAGGATCTGGGGCGCGCCGTCGCCGGTTTGGGGAGCTGGCCCGGCCGCGGCAGCCTGCAGACACTCCAGCCCGCGCTGTTGCAACTGCGCCGGCATGTCGCGCAGCTCCAGCGCCTGCCCGGAGGCCAATGCGCAGGCGTGCTCGATGGCATGCTCCAGCTCGCGCACGTTGCCTGGCCAGTCGTGGGTGAGCATCGCGTGGAGCACTTCGTCGCTCAGAGTGAACTTCCGCCCGGCCTCGCGGCTCTTCTTGTCGAGAAAGTGCGCCGCCAGCAGCGGAATATCCTCGCGCCGGTCGCGCAGCGGCGGCAGTCGCAGGTTGACCACGTTGATCCGGTAGAAAAGGTCCTTGCGGAAGGTGCCCCGTTCCACCATCTGCGCAAGGTCGCGGTTCGTGGCGGCGATGATCCGCGCCTTGATGGGCACCCGGTGCGTGGCGCCCACCGGCCGCACCTCTTTCTCCTGCAGGGCGCGCAACAGCTTGGCCTGCAGATCGAGCGAAAGCTCGCCGATCTCGTCGAGAAACACCGTTCCCCCTTCGGCCGAAACCAGCAGTCCGTCCTTGGACCGGTGGGCCCCGGTGAACGCGCCCTTCACATAGCCGAAGAGTTCGCTTTCGATCAGTGTCGGCACCAGCGAGCCGCAGTCGACGGGCAGAAACGGCTTCTGCGCATTCGGCCCGTAGGCGTGAATGGTGCGCGCCACCAGCTCCTTGCCCGTGCCGCTCTCGCCCAGCACCAGCACCGGGTGCGTGCTCTGCGCCACCTTCGACAGGATGCGATAGAGTTTCTCCATCTCGCCGGAGCGTCCGATGATCGCTCCCAGTCCCTGCGAGAGCCGGAGCTGCTCGCGGAGCCGCCGCGTGGCCAGATCGACGGCACGGTTCGCCGAAGCCCGGTCGAGAACCGCCGAGAGCTCGTTCACGGTAAATGGCTTGGCCAGATAGTCCGACGCCCCGCTGCGCATCGCCTCGACCGCGGTGTTGACCGATCCGGAAGCCGTCATGGCGATGACCGAGGTCCGCGGCGAGAGCTGTTTGAGCTGGGAGACGAAGTCGATTCCCTGGGCGCTGCCGGGCGGGAGATTCACGAGAAGGATGTCTGCCGCGCCGCTGCTCGCCAGGCCATGCGCATGATCCAGATCGCCGGTGCTGTCGACCGAATAGCCCAGTCCGGCGGCGATCTCGGCACAGGCCGAGCGCACCGTGACATCGGGGTCGACGACCAGCAGGCGAAGCGATCCGCCCGTATCGGCAAATGGAGGGACAAAGTCCATGGTTCTGAAGTTTGCGAGTGTTCCAAGCATTGTATCCGCCTTGCGTCCGTCCAGACGCGTCGATTGCCGATCCCGGCTCTCCAGGCCGCATCCCGGCCGGGCCCGGAAGCGGTGGCCCGGAAGCCATCCTCATCTTTCCGGATTCGGTTCTGCGCCGGCATCGTGCCATTTCTGCCTTGTCTGCGGCGCGGCTTGTGCTGCTCGTTGCAATCTGGGAATCGGCTTGCTGATATACACGTCGCGTGCCAAACCAGGACACTTTGGTTAAGTTCCTGATAAGGAGAAGATTTGACGAATCTTCCCGCAAACAAGTGCTCCGTGTCAAGGGAGAGAATGGGTTCCAGACGGGGAGAATCGGTCCCGGATCGGTCCAATGGTCCGTTCCACGAATGGCCTTACTCGCATTGCATCAATGACTTACTGACAATCTCCCATTTTGGGATCAGGCGGTGCCGGATTCCCGATATGGGAGCGACGAGGCCTCGCCGGCAGTCGGTTTCGCCGCTCCCATACAATCCTGGTTATGACCAGGTCACTGTCGTCGGGAGTCTTCTACCGCCCGGGGGGCCGATCTGCCGGTCAGCTTCGCCCGCTCGCGCTCACCCCGGGCTACGTCCAGACCGCCGAAGGCTCGGTGCTGGTCTCGCTCGGCAACACCCGCGTGCTGACCAACGCCACAGTAGAGCCGGGAGTGCCGGCGTGGCTGCGCAATTCAGGCCGCGGCTGGGTGACGGCCGAGTACGCCATGCTGCCCCGCTCCACCGTCACGCGCACCCCGCGCGAGAGCGAGCGCGGCAAGATCGGGGGGCGGACCCACGAAATCCAGCGCCTGATCGGTCGAAGTCTTCGCTCCGTCGTCGACATGCAACTTCTCGGCGAGCGCACCGTTATCCTCGACTGCGACGTCCTCCAGGCTGACGGCGGCACGCGCACGGCGGCCATCACCGGTGCGGCGGTCGCCCTTTCGATCGCCCTCAACGCGCTGGTCGTGGCCGGCGCGCTGCCCAGGTCGCCGATGAAGCAGCTCGTCGCCGCAACTTCGGTGGGCATCGTCGACGGCACCCCGCTGCTCGACCTTTGCTACGAAGAGGACTCCGCCGCCGAAGTGGACATGAACGTCGTCATGACGGCCGGTGGCGGCCTCGTCGAGACGCAGGCCACGGCAGAGAAGGGAAGCTTCACGCGTGCCGACCTGAATTCTCTCATCGATCTCGCCGAATCGGGATTGAAAGAGATCTTCGCGGCGCAAAGAATGGTGCTGGGGTAGTCCGGTCGACAAGGATTCCCGAAACCCGTCTGATGTCGAACCGGCTCAAGCCGATCGCGTGACCGGGCTCCTGTTCGGACCCATCTCGCCTCCGGATCGCGGGTGAGCCGTACTCCGGCGAATCCACCGGCGAACCGGTTCAGTTGGGGCTGGCCGCAAAATGCTTCACCCGCAGCCGGTGTGGAGTCAAACGCCGTTATGACAGCCGTCGGCGGCCTCGTCGAAATGCAGACAACCGCGGAGAAGGGAAGTTCCTCCGGCGCCGGGCTCAGCTCGTCATCGACGCCGTTGAATCCGGATGGATGGAAATCTTCGCCATTCAGCTCGCGGCGCTCTCGAAATAGGAGATAATGCAGGGAACAAGCTCACGCCAGATTGGGGAATGGCAAACCCGCGGTGCTCGATCTCCGCTGTCTACCCGATAATGTCGAGCCAGGATCCGCTCAGGAGGCCTTCGCCCTTTGTTCCGTCCCTGTCGTCTGACCCGCGCTGTTCTCTTCCTTTTCCTAGCTGTGCTTGCATTTTCACCGGCCTGCGCAGACCAGCTCGTGAACCAGGACACGCAAGCCGGCGCCGGGGCGGCCAAGTACGGCCTGAGCGGCGCGGGTGTGATCGTCGCCATCCTCGATCGCGGTCTCGACTACCGGCATCCTGACTTTCGCAATCCCGACGGGAGCACGCGCATCCGGTGGATGCTCGACATGAGCGGGCAGCAAAACTGCAACGCGGACGGCGCCGGGACCCCGGCGCCGGTCGAATATTCCCAGGCCCAGATCGATACGGCGCTCGCCGGCGGACACCCTGTGCCCGAGCGCGACGCGGTGGGCCACGGCACGGTGACCACCGGACTCGCCGCGGGCAATGGCAGCGCGCTGCCTGGAACCGCCCAGTACGCAGGCCTGGCGCCAAAAGCCGATCTGATCATCGTGAAGCTCACCTCGGAGGGCGCGCCGGCGCACGGCACCCAGCCCGCGGAGGCTCCCTTTCAGGGCTGTATTCAGCAGGCGCTGACCTGGCTTGACGGCAAGGTCACGCAGCTGGGCGAGCCGGTGGTCGCACTGATCGACAGCGGCACGCAATGGGGGCCCATCGACGGAACGTCGGCGGTCAGCCGCGGGATCGACTCCGTCTTCGGCGCAGACCGGCCAGGGAGAATCTTCGTTCTGCCTTCGGGAGACGAAGGCGGGCTGCACAATCATGCAGGTGGCGCTTACAGTGGCGCCGCGGCGACGACGGTGCCGATCACGCGCTCGAGTTCGGAAACCACTGAAATGCAGCTCTGGTACACAGGCTCCGTTCCGGCGGAGATCACCCTATCCTTCGACGACGGCACGTCGGTCGGTCCCATCGGCCCCGGCGACCGGGTCGAAAACCAGGACGGCGTCACGATCATCCAGTACGATCCGGGGCAGGAGCCTTACCCGTGGACCTCGACCGACGGGGACCGCGCCGTCTATTTCCAGATCACCGGCCACAGCGGCGCCGGCGAGCTCACCATTCAGGGCACGGGTTCCGGCACCGGCAGATACGATTTTTACGGCGACGTCGTGGGTCCCAATCTGACGCCGGTCGATTCGTTTGCGCGCGATCTGGCGCCAGGCCGGTTAACCGACTATGCTTCCACGCGCTCGGCGATCGTGGCGGGTGCCTCTGTGGTACGCACCTCCTGGATCGATGTCAACGGCGCCCCGGAGAGCCTTACCGGCCAGGGCCCTGTAGGCGGCCTCTGGATACAGTCCTCCGGCGGTCCCACGCGGGACGGGCGGCTGAACGGCGTGGATGTGGTCACGCCGGGAGAAAACTCCTTTGCGGCCTATGCGACCGATTCGTATTGGGCCACATTCAAGTTCAACGAGATCGCGGGCGGAGGCGGATGGTATGGCCGACATGGCGCCACCAGCGCGGCCGCGCCGATTGCCGTCGGCGCCGTGGCTCTCATGCTGGAACTCGATCCCAAACTGACCGGAGCACAGGCCAGGACCATTCTGCATGAGACTTCGCGCACCGATTCGTTTACCGGCCGGACGCCGAATGCCAACTGGGGCTACGGCAAGCTCGATGTTCTGGCGGCCCTGGACGCGGTTGCGCGCATTGCCGGACCGACGGCCATTCCTTCAGCTTCGGCTCTCGCATTTCCCGAAACCAGGGTGGGCGCGAAGAGCGCGGCCAGGACCCTCGCCTTGACAAATACAGGCGTTGCCACTCTTGCCATCAGGTCCATCGCGGTCTCGGGCGGCTTCACGCAATCGAACACCTGCGGCGCGAAGCTCGCGGCGGGAAAGACCTGTGGGATTTCGGTCGTCTTCAAGCCGGCGGCGAACGGGGTTCACGACGGCGTCCTCACCCTCGAGGACAGCGCCCCCGACAGCCCGCAGAAGGTCACTCTGGGCGGGACTGCCACGGCGGCCATCGAAAGCGAGCGGCAGGGACCTGCCGGCGAAAGCCAATGAAAGGCGCCGCCGCGCGCGGCTGAGATCATGCAATGTCTCGTGCGGACACGGAGATCCGTGTTCACGCGGTCGGGCCTTCGAACTTTGAGTCCCATTCGCCGGTCCCGGCGAGAATTCTCCTCCACCGCGGTTTCCAAACGGTACCCTACGGGTGACCCCTGCTGAAATGAAAACAGTGCAAGGAGCGCCGATGTCCGTCAACTCGTTCCTTATCGGAATTACGGTGGATGTTGTCATTCTCCTGTTGCTGGGGTGGCTGCTGTTCCGGAAAAAGCGTTTTGACTGGTTCGGCAGCCATCTCCGCGATTTGCCCGCTGGCCGTCTCCGATATCTTTTGGCAGCGCGATTCCTTCGCATGGCTTCCGTTGGCTTCTTGATTGACCTGGCGCTCGGCGGAAGCATGTCGCGGCCGCTCGTTCTGCTCTTTGCTTTTCTCTTTGGCCTCTGTGGGCCGGTGGTTCTGTTGCTGCGCCAACGTCCTCCCTTTCAGCGATTGCTGTTTGTCCTACCGATCATTTTCATCTTGTATGGAATCGCCATCGTTCACTGGCGTGGCGCCGATCTGCCTGTACCCACCCGGGCCGCGTCCTACCGCTTTGACGCGCTTGCGATCTTTGCCACGGCCCTGGCAGGCGCTTTCGTAACAACCTGGCACATCAACGCTGAGGGAGCGCGCCAGCTTCGCGCGGAAACTGAGCTGGAAGCCGCCCACGCCGTGCAGCAGGTGCTGGTCCCGGAAGAGATTCCCAGTCTGCCGGGATTCAGGATCGAGAGCGTGTATCGACCTGCCGGCGAAGTGGGTGGAGACTTCTTCCAGATTCTGCCCACGGCGCACGGCGGGGCTCTCATCGCGATCGGCGACGTAAGCGGCAAAGGCATGCCGGCGGCCATGACGGTGTCGCTGCTGGTGGGCGCGTTTCGCACCCTTGCCGACTCGACCTCGAGCCCGGGCGAGATTCTTGCTTCCATGAATCGCCGGATGCTGGTCCGCAGCAAGGAAGGATTCACAACATGCCTGGTGTTGCGGGCCGATCCCGACGGCGCGTTGACCGTGGCCAATGCCGGACATTTGCCGCCGTATTGCGACGGCGAGGAGGTGGCCGTCCCAGGCGGCCTGCCCCTTGGGCTCGACGCTCAATCGACTTATCAGGAAGCAAGATTCGAATTGCGGCCCGGCGCGCAACTCACGCTGCTCACCGATGGCGTGGTAGAGGCGCGCTCCGCCAACGGGGAACTCTTCGGCTTCGCCCGAGCACAGACATGCAGCCGCAAAAGCGCCGGGCAAATCGTCGAAGCCGCGAGCGCCTTCGGCCAGGAAGACGACATCACCGTCGTCACCCTTGCACTCGCCGGCGCGACAACGGTTACGGCCTAGGCCGGATGCCTGCTCCTGTTCGCCTCAGTCGGTCACCTTCAGTTGGCTCATCAGGCTTTGCAGGTCCGGCATGCCCCACTGCTCGGCGATC
>JASHQQ010000357.1 GCA_030039035.1 Acidobacteriaceae bacterium
TCGTGCATCCGTTCGGCGCAAAACCCTTGGCTCGTGGAACCGCGCTGCTACCCTTCTTCCGCTTCCCTCAGCTTCACCTCAGTCTTCGAACCGCGCACGGTATGTGGCAGCTATCGAAGCGATGAATTCTTCCCAGCGGAGGCCTGAGCCGGCTTCCGGGAGTGCGCCATCGACCTTTCCAGTCTCTGGATCGTAAACAACAACTGCAATGCCCTCGAGGAGGTGCGCTGCATCGGCCTCGCTCTTTCGGCCGCCAGCACGCACCAATCGTTCAATTGCGCGATTGACAAGGTGTACTGTGGATTTCCGCGCGGGGACTGCGGAGCTCTTCGATGAAGCGTCCTCGGTGTCTTCTTCTCGTTCGATCTGCGCTTCCGTAGAGGCCTCCGCCGCGATTTCCTCCGCTAACGCAGCTTTCCTTGCGGCCGGAGTACCGGTTTCTTCATAAGTTGGAATAACGAGCACTCCGCCAACGATTGCGAAAGGGAACTTGAGATGGATATTCACTGCGAAAGTTCTGATGTCACCAAAGCGATTCCATACGGCGCGTCCCACAGCAAGGTTAATCGGCTTTAATTCGACAGCGAGCCTGAGCCCATCGAGCGGATGGCTCTCAGAAACGTCTGCATTGGCCGTTCGAAGACCTCCGGCGACCTTCTGCTCGTGGGTCGTGAGTCGATTGCGCAACCTTGGCAATTGCTTGCCCAGCTCATTCGCCAAGGCCCGCGCCAAAGCGCTGGAGAGCCTGATTTGAGCTGCCTTCTTGGGTCCGGAATCCAGCTTTGCGCTCCCTCGAACATACGCGCTGACTCCGCCGACGTAATCATGGATCGTGCACTCTGACGTTTCAGCCAGACGATCAATCTCCGGGATGCCGGTTGGAGCTAAGTCCTTCGGCCGAGAACGAGAGGGCCTGCTCATGCCCTTTTTGCTCCAGCATAAGCCGTCTTATCCGTTCTCCGGTGATGAACTGAGATGTCCGCCAGCAAGGCGATTGAGCACAAACGCTCTTCCATCAAGCCAACATACTTCGGCTCAATCTCGACACTAATGCTATTCCGGCCAGTCTCAAAGGCGGCCAGCGCGGTTGAAGCAGTCCCTCCAAACGGATCCACGACAATGTCGCCGACGAAGCTGAACATCCGAATCAGGCGCCGCGGAATCTCGATCGGGTAAGGGGCCGGGTGATCGCGGCGGATCTGGCCGGTAACATCGGTCCACACCGGCGCGAACCACCGAACATAATCCTCCGTCGCGATAAAAGATTGCGATTCCATCTCCTCAGTAGGCTTGCGATAGCCACCCGGCTTCCTGAAAAACAAGATGTGCTCGAGATCATTCTTGACCACGCCATTGGGAAGATTTGGCTTGCCGAGATAGCGGGCAGACCGCGAAGCCTCCAGGCGAATATTTGATACCTTTTGCCAGCGAATCGGAGTGAGATTATCGAATCCCAGCTTGCGCGCACGTACCTGAAGATCCGCCGAAAGCGGCAATACGTAATGACGGCCGCCTTTTTTTCTGGATACGCATACATCGCCAACGACGCAAGCGACTCGACCGCCTGGAACCAGGATGCGCAGGCACTCCGCCCAGACCGCATCCAGCTCATCGAGAAACTTCTCGTACGACCCGATGTTTCCCAGTTGTTCGGGATGGTCGGGATATTCCTTCAGAGAGCCGTATGGAGGACTGGTGCAGACGAGATGAACTGACTCCGTTGGAATAAACGACAGGCAACGGGCATCACCCTCGTAGACATCGTGGCGTGTCCGCCGAGCCGGCAGTTGCAGGACCCGCGATTTCGGCATGGCAAATCCACTATAAATCTTGCGCGGTGTTTCCGCCGCGAAATCCGGACTCGGCCTCCGCTCGTGCATCCGTTCGGCGCAAAACCGTTGGCTCGTGGAAACCGCGCTGCTACCCCTCTTCCGCTTCCCTCAGCTTCGCAATCACCGTGAAGTCTTCGAGCGTCGTGGTGTCGCCCTTGATCTCGCCGTGCGAGGCGAGCTCGCGCAGCAGGCGGCGCATGATTTTCCCGGAGCGGGTCTTGGGCAGCGCTTCGGTGAAGCGGATATCGTCTGGCCTGGCCAGCGCGCCAATCTCCTTGGCCACCCACTTGCGCAATTCGTCCTTCAGCTCCGGGCTGGGCTGGTTGCCGCTTTCGAGCGAGACGAACGCGGCGATGGCCTGGCCCTTCAGCTCGTCGGGCCGGCCGACCACCGCAGCCTCGGCCACCTTGGGATGCGCGACCAGCGCCGACTCCACTTCCATCGTTCCCAGCCGATGGCCGCTCACGTTGATCACGTCGTCGACGCGGCCCATCAGCCAGAAATACCCGTCGGCGTCCTGGCGCGCGCCGTCGCCCGTAAAGTAGCAGCCGGGAACATCGCTCCAATAGGTCTTTTTGAAGCGCTCGGGATCGCCGTAGACGGTGCGCGCCATCGAGGGCCACGGCTTGCGGATGACCAGAAGACCGCCGTGTCCCGCCGGCACCGGTTTGCCTTCGCGCGTGACCACCTCGGGCTGAATGCCGAAGAACGGCCGCGTCGCCGAACCGGGCTTGGTGGGCGTGGCGCCGGGCAGCGGCGAGATGAGAATCGATCCGGTCTCGGTCTGCCACCAGGTGTCGACAATCGGACAGCGGTCGTGGCCGATCTTCTCGCGGTACCACATCCACGCCTCGGGATTGATGGGCTCGCCGACCGTCCCGAGCAGGCGCAGCGAATCGAGCTTGTGCTTGTCGACGTGCTGATCGCCCCACTTGATGAAGGCGCGAATCGCGGTGGGCGCGGTGTAGAAGACGGTGACGCGATGATCGTCCACGATCTTCCAGAAGCGCGAAAAATCCGGCCAGTTGGGCGCGCCCTCGTACATCAGCACCGTGGCGCCGTTCTGCATCGGGCCATAAACAACGTACGAATGCCCCGTGACCCAGCCGATATCGGCCGTGCACCAATAGATATCGTCGCCGCGCAGGTCGAAGACGTACTTCGTCGTCAGATACGTCTGCACCGCGTAACCGGCCGTGGTGTGCACCAGTCCCTTGGGCTTGCCCGTGGTGCCCGAGGTGTACAGGATATAGAGCGGATGCTCGGAGTCGAGCGGCTCCGCGGGGCAATCTGCCGTGCAACAAGCGACCAGGTCGTGCCACCAGTAATCGCGGCCGTTCACCATGTTCACTGCGCTCCCCGTACGTCGATAAACCACAACGTGCTTGACCGTCGGACACGCCGTCAGCGCCTCATCGACCGTCTGCTTCAGCTTCACCTCATTGCCGCGGCGATAGCTCGAGTCCTGCGTGATGATCGCCACGCAGCCGCAGTCCTTCACGCGATCGGCAATCGCGTTGGCCGCAAACCCGCCGAAGATGACCGAGTGAATCGCGCCAATACGCGCACAGGCGAGCAGCGCAACGGCCAGCTCCGGCGTCATGCCCATGTAAATGGCCACGCGGTCGCCTTTTTGAATGCCCAGCGCCTTGAGCGCATTGGCGAAGCGGCAAACCTCGGCGTGCAGCTCGGCGTAGGTCAGGCGGCGAATCTCGCCCGGCTCGCCCTCCCAGATAATCGCAGTCTTGTCTCGGCGCGGCCCGTCGAGATGGCGATCGAGGCAGTTGTAGCTCAAATTCATCTCTCCGCCGACGAACCATTTCGCCGCGGGCAGATCCCACTCGAGCACCCTGGTCCACGGCTTGAACCAGTGCAGCTCTTTCGCCACTCCGGCCCAGAAGCTCTCCGGATCCTCGATCGATTTCTTATACAGCGCTTCGTACGCGGCCATGCTTTTGATGTGGGCTTTGCGGCTGAACTCCTCCGGCGGAGGAAAGACGCGGTCTTCGCGCAGCGTGGAGTCGATGTCCTGATGGGCGACGGAAGAAGCGGGCAAGGTAGCCATGAAAGCACCCTTCTGAGGAAAGAAAAAGCTTATAGTGTGCGGCGAAGAAAAACACTCATCGCCGCACTCACTGTATCGGGACAGGCGCATCGCCCGCAAGTAATCGATGCCGGGCGTTTTGAAAGGGCACGGCTTCAGTCGTGCCGAAAACAAGCCCAAAGATCGCGTGGGCTTTCGAGTGCGCGTGAGGACTCATTCCGGCATATTCCGGGTGTGCGGATCGGAGGGAGCAGCAGCCTTTCAGGCTGCCGGATTCAACGCAAAACATCGGGGCGGCTTTAGCCGCGGGCCTTTTGAAACCGCCTCCATGGTCTTCGCAAGAGTCCTCACGCGGACACTTGAGCCCCTGAGGGAATCCGAGCCCTCATCAGATTCACTGCGCGATCTCCGCTCGCTTCGCCGAGCGCAGCGCGATCGCTCCCAACAGCGCGATGACGACGATCAAAGCCACCCACAAAAGAACCGGATGCTTCTCCGTAAACGGCCGCTGGTCGGGACGCGGCCGGTATGCGGGATTCCGCTCTTCCGCGCCCATCGTGGCCTGCGCCGCATTGCTTTCAAACGCGAAAAGCCGGGCATAGTCGTAGCGCGGAGCGCCGAGCGCGGGGTCGCCGTAATGGAGCATGAAGCCGGCGGCGCCGGCCGCGTTGAAGCAGAGATCGCGCTCGACCATTTCCAGGCGAACCGATTGCATCCCGAGCGGCCGATCGTCGCCGTTGTCGATGCTGAGCTTCCACCTTGCCGACGAGCCGACTTCCACGTCCGGCGCATCGATCGACAAACGCTCTTCCTCGATGCGATGGCCGTCCTGCACGCTGTGCACGCGCAGCAGGTTTCCGAAGGAAGAAGGTCCCGGCGGAAGCGGCTCGGCATCGGACGCCGAACGCTGTGCGAGCGAAGACACGGTGATCGTCACATCGCGGCTGAAGTTCACCGGTTCGGCGCCGGGAACAAAGACCACGCGATCGACGGGCTCATGCGCGGGAACGGTCAATTCAAAGACGGTGTTCCGGCCCTGCTGCACCATTCTGCCGGACTCCGCAACGGTTACGTATTTCGTTTTGCCTGCGGGCAGCCGCTCCACCGAAATGCCGCTGAAGTTCTCCGGCTCGAGCGGCCCGGCGACGCGGAAATGAAGATAGCGAAAATCGGAGTCCGGCAAGTGGAGAACGGTGCTGCGGCCCAGTTTCTGGCGGGTGAGATCGAAGATCGTGTAGCTGCCGACCTTCGTTTCCTTCTTTCCCGATTCATCCTGGCTTCCGGCGACCACAACCGTAGCGATGAAGTTTTGCGTCGTGACGGCAAGCTGCACATCGGCGTAGTTGCCCTCGGGCATGGCCGCGTCAAAGACTGTCTGTCCACCGCGCCGGCCGAGATTCAACGGGGATATGGGCCTTTCCGGAGTCACAACCGGCGCGGCCTGATGAATCGCATAGGGCGTCTCTTCGCCGTTGCGATAGAGGCGCAGATCGGAAAGATCGATCGCAGCATGAGCGAAGATTTGGGGATCGAGCGCGACGCAAGTCTGGCCCGCAGCCGGCGGGTTGCTGACAACAGGCCGCTGGTACCGGAAGTAGCCGCTCTGCGGAACGGCCGCTGTTGCCGCAATCAGAGCAAAAGCCGCGCTCAGCTTCACGAGGCCCGCCGTTCCGGGTCGCGCGAGCCGCCGGAGCCGCGCAGGTTGAGCCAGTCGCGCTGATAGATGAAGCTGACGGCGAGCAGCAGCACACCGAGGCCGAGGAAACTGAGGATGCGATAGCCCTGGCCCAACCAGCTCGAATCCAGGAGAAAGACCTTGGCGATGGAGAAGGCGAGCAGCACCAGCGCCTGCCAGCGCAGAAACGCCGAGCGCCGCCAGAATCCGAGAGCCAGCAGAACCGCGCCAAACGCCATGAAGAACGCCGAATAGGTGAACTGCGCGTACATGCGGTGCAGATTCCACAGGCGCCAGTTGTAACTCCAGTGGCGGTCCCACCAGAAGCTGTGAATCTCCCAGCAGACCGCGATCAGGATGAGCAGGTTCACGACGAGCAGCGCGGTGCCGGCCAGCCCGCTCCACATTGAAGCATCTGAGGCTCCCTCCTTCCCGGATTCCCGGAACGCCAGCCACGCCGCGAAGCCAAAAACCGCGATCGCCGCGCAATAGGCGCCAAAGCGCTGGTTGAGGAACGGCGTCGTCGACGCCGGCGGATTCACCACGATCAGAGCGATGAATCCGAGCGCAAGGCAGATCAGCGCAAGCGCGCGCAGCAGCGCGGAATGGATGCGGCTGGCAATCCAGATGAGCGCCGCGCCTTCGGCAAGCCAGCCAATCGTGAGCCAGCGGCCATGCGCTTTCAGAGGAATCGCGATGATGAGGAAGACGACGGCCGAGGTCAGATGCAGATGCGATAGCGGCCCGGAACCGGGGTGCAGGATTCCACGCGCGGGAAGGCGAAGCAGAAGCAGATAAAACGCCGCGAAGCCGACCGCGAGCCACGCTCCGCTCCAGTCGGATGCCGACGGATTCAGCAGAGCATAAAACGCGAGGAAGCCAAGCGCCGCATTCACGGTGGGCATGATCAGCAGCACCAGCACATCCCATCCCGGAATTCGCGAATTCTCGTCCAGCACAACCCGGACGAGTCGCGGAGCGAAGGCGAAGAGCAGAAAGAAACAGGCGATGAAGAATGCCGTGCGGCCGGATTGCGCGTCCGTATTGAACTCGGACCACCATCCGCCGACGAAAAAGACCGTTCCGAGAAACGCGGCGAAGAGCAGGCGCGACCACGGCCGCAGCGCGACCAGAACGAGCACGGCTACGTCGAGCATGAGCAGGTAGCTGAAGAGCGCGACCTCGTGATTCTCTCCGGTCGAGACCAGCAGCGGAGTGCTCAGGCCGCCGGCAATGGCGTACAACGCGAGCAGTTCGGCGTCCTGGATCCACGACATGAACCCGTTGAACGCGGTCACGAGAATCATGGCCGCGAACGCCGCGGATCCGGGAATGAGGTGGAAATAGGAGAAAGCCGCCCACAGAGACAGATACAGCACGCCGCTGCCGACGGCTTTGAGCGAGAAAGAAAAAGCGGAGTACCCGCGGCTGCGGAAGCGTTCCGACCAGGCGATGAGCGCCGCGCCGCAGACGAGGCCGATCAGCACGCGTCCCAGCGGGCCGATCCAGTGGTTGTCGAAGGCGAACTTGAGGAACCAGGCCACGCCGATGAGCACGGCAAGGATGCCGATGCGATTGAACCACTGCGAGCCGATGCGGCTTTCGAGCGAACGGCCGTCCGTGGGGGGCGTGGCCGCGGCGTAACTGAAAACCGGCTGCGGACTGGGCGGGACGGCCCGCGCGGGCGGCTGCGGCAAGGGCGACTGCAGCGCCGAAGGGGCTGCGGCAGGCTGTGGCTCCGGAGCCGCAGGGGCGGCTCGCTGCGCGGCAACGGTTTCCTTCGCCGATGCAAGCGCGGCTTCGCCCGGCAGTTGAATCCCGTGGCGCTCGAGCGCCTGCTCAAGCCGCCACACCCGCGAGGTCAACGCGGCAAATTGCGCCTCAAGACGGCCGGACGGATCAGGATCCATTGCCGTCCACTGTACCGCAGGCGGCAGAACGATTCCACATTCCTGCGATCTTCAGGCAAATCTCGCATTTGTCCAGAGCCAAGCGATTCTTATGCCGTCTTGCGGTGGGCGTTCATGTATTCGCGCAGAGCGGCATTGATCCGGGACTGATATCGCCGTCCGGTGGACTTGAAGAAACCAAGGACATCGGCGTCGAGCCGAAGCGTGATTTGCTCCTTGTTGCCCGGCGGAATCAACTCCGAGACGCGACGCCAGCCTTTGGTCAACTCGGGAATATCGCTGAGGTCGATCTCTTCGTCGCGCAACTCGCCCAGCTCACGCCATGCCTTCGCTTCCTCGGCAGTCAATCGCGGCGGACGATCTGGGTCAAGATGAAATCTGACTGTGCCAGTAGACTTCCTGCTCATCGCGAGTTGCCTTTCGTGCGGATATGATCCGGATCCCGTTCTCCCGCTCGGTGAACACGACCGCCAGGATCGAGTGTCCTACGCGTCCCAGAGCGAGCCACCGATCTTCCATTTCAAATGGGTCCGACTGCTCGAGTCGCAAGGGGTCCTTGAAAACCTCTGATGCCTTTGCGAACGGCACGCGATGCTTGCGGAGATTGATCTGTGCCTTAGCCGGATCCCACTCGAACTCCAGGCTTCCTCCTCAGGATAACGCAAGCGAGGTGCAAATGTAACTACAAACGGCGTGCAACATCCGGGGTCGATTCGCGATCCCAGGTGACTCGCTTGCAAGAGTTCGCTTGAATGATCGGGGAACGGAAATGCGGCTGCGAACCCATTCACTTCTTATTTCGCGTACCGCTTCTGGTGCCAGACCCAGGCCGTGCGCATGATCTCGTCGAGATTCGAGTAGCGCGGCATCCAGCCCAGTTCGCGTCTGGCTTTCTCCGAGCTGGCCACAAGGACGGCGGAATCGCCGGACCGGCGAGGGTAAACCTCGACCGGGATGGGGTGGCCGGTGACGCGCCGCGCCGAATCGATGACCTGCCGGACGCTGAAACCCTCGTTGTTGCCGAGGTTATAGATCATGTTACCATCGTAACTTTCCGATCCGTGTGAAATCGCGCTTTGCTGTTCCAGGGCCTCGAGGGCCAACAGGTGCGCTTCGGCGAGGTCGGAGACATGGATGTAGTCGCGAATGCAGGTTCCGTCCGGCGTCGGATAGTCGTCCCCGTAGATGCGCGCCGCCGGGCTGCGGCCCACGGCGACGTCGAGAATCCGGGGAATGAGATGCGACTCGGGTTCGTGCGCCTCCCCGCGCGGGATCGATCCGTCGCCTTCTTCGGCCGCTCCAGCCACGTTGAAATAGCGCAGCGCGGCATAGCGCAAGCCATGAATGCGGTTCAGCCAGGAGAGCATGTGCTCGACCAGCAATTTCGACTCGCCGTAGGCATTGGTGGGCTCGAGCCTGGCATCTTCAGGAATTGGGGTGACTTCCGGCTCGCCGTAGACAGCGGCGGTCGAGGAAAAGACCAGCAGACGAGGGCCTTGGGCGAGCATCGCCTCAAGAAGCGCCAGGGTCGAGGCGGTGTTATTGCGAAAAAAGGTCTCGGGGCGCTTCATGGACTCCCCGGCCTCAATCAGGGCGGCGAAGTGCAGCACGGCTCCGAACGGGTTTCCCTGATTCTTTGCGGTTACGAAAAGGCGTTCCAGGGCGGCCCGGTCCTCCACCTCCCCGCGAACGAATTCCACTCCCGGCGGAAGCAGGTCGAGCCGGCCGTGGCTGAGATTGTCGTAAGCGACGGGCTGGTGTCCGCGAGTGGTCAGGAGTGCAGAAACGGTACTCCCTATATACCCGGCGCCGCCGGTTACGAGAACCCTCACAAATTTTCCGGCCCCTTTCCGAGCAGAAATACGTTACTTTTAGTCTATTACATAGGCCAAAGGTGGGATGGCTCAAAACCGGCCATAAACGTACTGTCGAAGGGCAGCCATGCGATGGCCGGAATCCACCTGCAGACCGTCGCACAGGCGGCTCGCCGAAGAAGGCGTAGCCGGCGTATTCTCAAGGCTGGAAAGAAGAATCGCGGAGCCTGGGAACCCGGAAATGCCCGAGTGAGACTTGCCGCTTCAGTTTGCAGGATTTTCGATTGGCCGCCTTGGACGAGGAGAAAAATCCCTCAGGTTCGAGGTACGGACGTGATGTTCGGGGCCGGTACAGTCGATATTCCGTATCAAGCGCTGCAGAGTAAGCCGGACGGTTGCGGAGTGTACGATGCCGCAGCGGACGGAGTAGCGGGAATTGCGCTTTTTTCCCTGGGCCCATACGGTATGCACTGAGCGGATTTGGACCTGGATTCGGGATCCGGCAGGGACGGATGCCGGTTCGCAAGCGGATCCTGCGGCGTCACCCGATGCGGAATTTGCCGGGCGCACCGGCGCCGGCCGCGGACGAAACGCTGTCCAGGAAACAGAGATTGCGCATCCAACGATATCAACGGATGCATCCTCGAGGCCTGCGGGGTTTTTGTGAGAATTGCCCGGCGCGACACCCGGGACAGAACATCGGCCATGAAGCGCTTCCCCTGTTGTTTTTTCAAAGTTTCGATGCGTTCGCCAATCTGGGCCGTCACCACGGCCGTATGCGAGGGATAGGAACATGGCGTTGAAGAATTATCCGGGAAGGACCAACTTCGGCTTGCTGCCCGAGCCGGAAGGACGCACCGCCTCCTTCGTCACCAGCGCGATTATCAACGGCATCATTCTGGTTCTGGTTCTGGTCATCGGCCTGCTGATCAAACCCTCGATCATCCAGCACAAGTACGAAGCGACCGAGCTGATCCTTCCCGCCACGCCGCCTCCGCCGCCGATGAAGGTCAAGATTCCCCCGCCTCCGCCCGTGAAGGATCTGCCCCGGCCTCCGGAAGTGAAGCTGGAGACCCCGAAGATCGAGATGCCGAAGCCGAAGCCTGAGCCCAAGCCGGTGGAGATGGAAGCCAAGGTCGCGCTTCCCAAGGTCAAGGAGGCCAAGCAGCAGGTGATTCTTGCGCCGCAGCCCAAGGCGGTGCTCGCCGCGGCCATGCCGGCACAGGATGCGACGGTCAAGGCTTCCACCAAGCCGGTTCACCTGGGCGAGACCTTCGGCGTGACGCCCAATCCCAATGCCACGCGGCCGGCCACCGTCGCCGCCATCGGCAATCCCTACGGAGGCATGAACGGCCCGGCGATCGCGCCGCACGGCGTGGTGGGATCGACGGGAATCGGCAATGGGCTCAAATCCGGATCGAATGCCGGCATCGTCGGCCACGTCGCCTCGGCCGGGATTCCCGGCGGTACCGGAACCGCCACGACCGGCGGCTACGGCAACGCCAGGGTGGGCTCGGTGAGCCTGCCGCAGGCGGTTGCGGCAGCGACGCCGCAAATGGCCTCTCCGGAACGGCCGGCCACGACCCAGGCCGAGGTTTCGATTCCGAAGCCCGAATACACACCCGAGGCCAAGCAGTTGAAGATCCAGGGCAGCGTGGTGCTGCGCGTGACGTTTTACGCCAACGGCCAGATTCAGGTGCTGGGCGTGCTGCGCGGGCTGGGCCACGGATTGGACGAAGAAGCAAGACGCGCCGTGCAGCAGGGCAAGGTCATCCGCCCGGCCATGGTCAACGGCAAACCGATGGACTCCACGACGAATATCACGATCACGTTCCAGCTTGCATAGCATGAAGCGCGCCCCGGTCGCCGCGGGCGCAATCGTCAACCTCGCAGTCGATCTTGAAGCCGATGCTCGCTGCAAGAGAAGTTCCGTATCAAGAGAGTAGGAGTTGAAATGAACTTGCGGAAGTTGTCGCTCACGTTCCTGATGATTTCTTTGGGCGCCGCCGGCGCCTGGGCAAAGAAGCAGCCGCGGTACGAACCTGCGCACCAACTTACGCCCGAGCAGGCCGCATTGGTCGACAAGGCTGTGGCCCAGGAAAAGGTGCTGATCAAGAACATCAAGCTGCGGGCGCCTCTGGTCGAGACCTACATCCAGAACACGCGCCCCGACGTCAAGCTCTATGCGGTGCCGGTCGACGACGAGTACATGCTCAGCCGCGTCGATTTCGCCAAGACTTCGTTCGGAGACAAGGCGTACGAGCCGCGCGGCGAGGAGAAGCACGGGTTCTTCAAGGGCTCGATGGCGGCGATCACCGGGCTGACCAAGGCGCTTCACCTGGATACGCACTTCACCTACAACCCCACCGGGTTCATGGAGATGATGTTCCTCGACCCGTCGAGCTTCGACCAGCAGCACTATGTCTTCAGCTACGTGCGGCGCGAGTTTCTGGGCTCGGTGCGCACCTGGGTCTACGATGTGCATCCCAAGGTGAGCGGCATGGGGCGCTTCTACGGGCGCATCTGGATCGAGGACCAGGACGGCAACATCGTCCGCTTCAACGGAACCTACACCGGACCCAGCTCCGAGGACGATTCGCGGTACTACTTCCACTTCGATAGCTGGCGACTGAACGTTCAGCCGGGAATCTGGCTGCCCGTCGCCGTCTATGTCGAGGAAACGGAGCGGAGCGAAGGCAACCGGTCGGTCGGCCT
Source organism: Acidobacteriaceae bacterium (assembly GCA_030039035.1). Lineage (GTDB taxonomy): Bacteria > Acidobacteriota > Terriglobia > Terriglobales > Acidobacteriaceae > Telmatobacter. The sequence continues at coordinate 11,991 of JASHQQ010000357.1, forward strand.
GAAGGCGCAGACCCACTTCTGGGGCTACTCGCTCAAGCTGCCCACGCGCGACAGCGAGAACGTGAGCGTGCAGGTGGACAATGCCATCGACAAGGGCGACGACTCGCAGGACGTCGGCCCGCTGCAGGCCTCGCGCGCGTGGATCAGCCAGGCCGAAAACAACGTGATCGATCGCCTCGTCGAAGCCGGTCTGGTGGCTCCGCTGAGCCAGGGCGGATTCGAGCAGCAGATTCTCGACCAGATCGTCATCAACCTCGCCGTTCCCAACAACCTGGCTTTCACCGATCCGGTGCACTGCCGCATCCTGCTGACCGACACTCTTGAGGCCACGACGGTCGGCAACACCATCCTGATCAGCAAGGGACTGCTGGACACGCTGCCGCGCAACGAGGAATCGATCGCCTCGGTGGTGGCGATGGAGCTGGCGCACATTGCCATGGGCCACCATATCGACACGCGCTACGCGTTCAACGACCGGCTCATGTTCCCCGACACGGCGACTTTCCAGCGCATCAACATGTACCACTCCGACCAGGACAACACCGACGCCGCCAAGCAGGCGATGGTCTATCTGCAGGCCTCGATGTACAAGGACAAGCTGCCGCAGGCCGGGCTGTACTACGTGCAGCTCGTGGACCGCGAGAAGGCTCTGAAGGGGCTGACCACGCCCAAGCTGGGTGACTCGCTGCTGAAGCCCGACGGCACTCCGTGGATGGCCGACCTGCAAAAGATGGCGCCCAAGCTGAACTGGGACGACCTCAATCAGCAGGCCGCCTTGCCCCTGGGAAGCTGGCTGAAGACCGATCCGTGGGACGACAAGGTGCACATGCTGAACGCCAAGCTGTATGCGCCGATCAACGCGCGCGAAAAGATGCCGCTTGAAGTCACTCCGGTCTTCTTCAAGCTGCAGCGCTACGATATGGCGCCGAGCAATGCTTCGGCCGAGCCCGCGGCTCAACCCGATGCAGCCGGGGCCCCGTCGCAAGCCAACGGCGCCGGGACGCAGCAGCCGGCCGGCAACAACACGCAGGCCGCGCCTCCGGCGAACCAGCCGACCAGCGACAACGCAGCACCACCCAATCCCCAGGCGCAGCAGCAGCCGGCCGGGACCGATCCGCCGGCGGCCGCTTCGACAAAGCCGGCGCCTGCGAACCAGGACCAGCAGCTCACAGGCACTTCCAACCCTCCCCAACCGCAACAGTAAGGCGGTTCCACGGTTGACTGAACTTCGAAGCGACAGAAGCTGAGTGGCTCTTTCCCGAGGAAAGAGCCACCTTGAATGACACCGGAAATCTGGAACAAACACCGTGGGACCGCTCTAAGCCCGCAATCGGCATCCAACCCAGCCGGGATGCGCTCGCCGCGCAACCCGGTTGTGCCGTTTATACTGGGCGGTCCAGGTTCTGGCTGCGCGTGTATCTTTTGAGATTGTTCCCCAGGGAGCGATTGTGTCCATCCAGCGATCGATTCTGCTTCTCCTTGTTTTGCTTTTCGCGGGGATTTCCTTCAGCCGGTCTCAGGTTTCGCCAACCGCCTACGCGCAGCGATTCACCATCGACGCCGGCGGCCTGGGCTCGCTCTTTCAGCCCGACTATGGCGCCAACCACCTGTTCGGGCTGGGCGCCTATGTCGACGTGAGGCTCACGCGCTGGATCCAGCCCGAGTTCGAGGGCCGGTGGCTGCGCTTCAATCAGTTCGAGAACGTGTACCAGGACAACTACCTCGTCGGGCCACGCGTTCCCATCCATCGCTTCTGGAAGGCAACACCCTACGCGAAGGTGCTGGTCGGCATGGGATCGATGAACTTCCAGTTCAACTACGCGCACGGCCGCTTCACCGACATCGCCTACGGCGGCGGCGCGGATATCGAACTGAGCCGGCACTTCACCGTGCGGCCGGTCGACTTCGAATATCAGCAATGGCCGAACTGGGTGCAGGGCACGCTCTATCCCTGGGGCGTGAGCGCGGGAATCTCCTACAGGGTCTGGGGCGCGCCGCATTGACGCCGGAGGCAATTCTCACTCCTGGCCCGACGTACTTGCCTCTCCAATCTTCCTTCGTCCGGAGAATCTCGTCCGCACCCGGTAAAACCCCAGCGCAATGCAATTGCTCACCAGCACCGTGCCCACGATCTTCATCGCGTAGGCGCGCGCGTTGACAACGTCGACGAACGGATAGGCCGAGATCAGCAGGCTGAAGAGCGTCGCAATCGCGCCGGCAACCGAAGCGATCCTGAGCCACAATGGAAGTCGCCTTCGCAGCTCCGCTCGTCCCGTCAGAGGCACCGCGAACATCACAAGATAGGCGATCTCGTAGTGCGTGATGCTGGCGTTGGACAGCAGTTGATATGCCTCCTGTGCGTGCACGCCGACACTGGCCAGCACCAGCAGCACGAAGACCAGCAGGGCCATGCACGCGATGGAGTTCACCGGCGTGCGCCACCTCGGATGCAGGCGCGTGAACCAGCGCGGCACCAGCTCGTCCCAGCCCGCTGTCATCGGCAGGCGCGTGGCGCCGGTGAAGAGCATGCTCGCCGCACCCAGCAGTCGCACCTCGACCAGCAGGATCGCGGCCATGGCGATCATATTGCCCGCGCCGGTCTGGCCCAGCGCGGCGCGCATGGTTTGCGGAATGGGCGCGATGAAGTCGATCGAGTTCTGCGGCACATAGGCCACCACCGTGCTGGTGCCCAGGATGAACATGGCGCAGATGATGGGCGACGCAATCCAGACCGACTGGCCGATGGTTCGCGCCGGCTGCCTGCTTTCACCGGCGAGAATGGCGACGTACTCCAGGCCGCATAGCCCGCCGAACATGATCTGGCCGAAGAGCGACAGGGTGCGCAGGTTGCGCGGCGGGGCCGCAAACGAGAGCGGCGACCAGTGAATGGCCTGATGCCGCGCCAGGCCCCAGAGCGGCAACAGGACGAGCACGGCGAAGACAGCCAGGATAGCCATGCCGCCGATATTCTGCACCCATTTGCCCACATCCAGCCCAAGCATCGCCGCCAGCGTCACGCCGGCAACGGTCGCCGTCACGATCGCGAGCGAAACCGGACGATTCTCCGGCAGCCACGACGCCGACGGCCCGATCAGATACGAAATCTCGGTGGGCACGGCGTAGAGGATCGCCGCCGTTACCGCGATGGCATAGATCAGGATGTTCCACGCGGTGAGAAAGCCGCCAAGGTCGCCGAACGCGCGATGCGCCCACACATAGAGCCCGCCTTCGAGAGGCATCTCGCGATTGAGACCGATGACTGACGCCGCCATGGGCAGATAAAACGCCAGCATGGCGCCGAGCCAGAAGAGCATCTGCGCGCGGCCCAGCCCGGCTGCCACTCCCACCCACGAGCTTCCTACCACGCACAGTACCTGCGCCAGCACCAGATCGCCGAGGCCCATCTGACGCCGCAAACCGTGCTGCGCATGGGATTGGATTTCCGTTTCGGGCGATTGGACTTTCGTCTCCGGCATCGTGTAACGATGGTCGCACACGAGGCGCCAGGACAAAATTCTTTCCCGAAACTGTTGCAGGATTTGCTTCGGCCTTCCGCTTATCAGGACGGAAACAAGAATCCGGCCGAAAGGTCCGGCACCCATTTCAACTTCTGAGGAGAAAGAATCATGAAAGCGCTCGACAAATTCGGATTTCTGGTTGCGACGTATGTTCTGACCGCGGTGGCGGGCCTGGGAGTCGCTCACGCCGGCGAAGTCACCGTAAAGTACAAAACTTTTCCATCGGGTCCGACGCTTGACAAGAACATCGTTGCCGGCGGATGCGATACTGCCACAGCGGACGATTTCCCTGACTATGAGTTCCTGTTCTGGGACAACCAGGGGACGATCGTCTGGACGAAAACCACGGACATTTGCCCGGAATCCGGCGACACGACCGCGACTGCCTGGTATGTTCCTACCGGTGGCGGCCCCGGCGGCTGCCCCGACACCGGCTGCTACATCACCACTTTTGCATTCTCAATAGACCACGACGAGATTCTGGCAAAGAGAACTCCCATCGCCATGGTCAGTCCTGACTCGCCCTTGATCTGGACGACGGGTTCGTCGACAGTCAACACCGCGGACGGGCCGGAAAGCGTAAGCGCCTTCTCCGCCCTGGCGTTTCCCAGGCGCTCGGCCGAACCATTCCGGTATTGGCAGCAGTTGGGAACGTCGACCGAAACGACCCCCGGCATCGTGTATAACGCGTCGCAAAACAGCACCGCCTGGGTGGTTGCATTCTACGGGCCCGACCCATGCCTGGCGCTGGAGCAGGAACTGCAGAGCTGCGAGGACGGAGATGGTCCGCACGGACACTTGAATTGCGCTCCGATCGGAAAGGCATTGCAACTCTGCGAGAAGGAGAATCGGGAAACCCAATGATCCCGATCGCTCTCGAGGCGGCATTCGCGGTATCGCAGGTCTCGAAAAACGAGACCTGCGACACCCGGAATGCTTTGAAGGAATCCGTCCGAAATCTTTTCGCCGGGAATCTTTCAGCAAGTCATCCCTTTGAGGACCACATCCTTACTTTGGAACCACGATCAATCCATACTGATACGTACTGTCGGTGTTGGACGGTATGGAGTACGGCGATCCCGGCGCTGCCGTAATTCCCGACGATGTCACGGTATAGACATACAGGTCGCCGGTCGAATAATCGAGCGCGTACAGATGGTTGTTCTTGTCCCACGCCAGTTGTCTGAAGCTCCGCGACTTGAGCGACAGCAAGGATGCCTTGGTCATCGGCGCGGCCCCATTGAAGTTGAAAACTTCAATGCCCGCTCCGCTCGCCGCCACTTGCTTTCCAGTCCACGACATGGCGATCGCTTCCGGAACAAACGCCGTCGCCGGCATGTTGTCCCATGTATTCGTCGACTTGATGGAGCCGTTCGACTCGATCGTGTAGCTGGCCAGTTGGTACGGAGGAGGCGTATTGGAAAACGCCTTGTATACGGCCACCGCGAGGTGATTGGTGGGGTCCGCTGCCACTTCCAGTGGATAGTAGGAATCTTCGTTGCTTGAACTCCCTTTCACGGCGCCCGCCGGGTTCGGCTTTGGATCTACCTCGCTGAAACTCCCGTTGGCCATCATCGCGCCGCCCGACTCGCGCGTGAACGCCGCGAACTCACTCGCGTAGAGATTTCCGGTCGCGCTGTAGCCGAATTTGTCGTTGCCGCTGATCGTGGTCATCCCCATAACGGGAAGGTTCATGCCGTGATAGTTGTAATTCACGCCTCCCGCCACCGATTCGCCCAAAAACGTCAGCTCGCCGTTGGGCTCGATCTTGTACGACTGCAGCGCGCTGCACGGGTTCTGTACTTCGTTGTCGCCGGTGGACAGCAGCACATAAACATACTTTCCGGTGTGATCGAAGAGCGCGCCGCCCAGATTGGTGCCGCATCCTGAGCCGTCGTTCTTCACCGTGCTCACTTCGAACTTTTGCTTGCCCACGGCGCCATCGGCTTCGATGGGGTAGATGAACACCGAGCTTGTCCCCACGCTCACCATGTAGGAGCTGTTGATCGCTCCCATCTGACCGGTGTCCGCAAACAGCGAGCCTTTCACTTGCGTGAGCTTCCCG
>JASHQQ010000358.1 GCA_030039035.1 Acidobacteriaceae bacterium
CCGAAGCGAATGCACATCCGTGACTCACCTGGAACAGAATCGCCTGCCACTCAATAGGATGGCGTTATGCCATGATCGAAGAGCGACAGATAGGGAGGAATGGAGTGCAATCCGAAGAGTACCCGTCGTACTATGAAGACCCATTTGAATTATTGCCAAGAGCCCTCAACAAAATGTGTAGCCTTTGGCGCAGGTGGAACTATCCCTTCGCATCAATTGGGCGCCACGTATCGTTCCATTTCACGAGTAGAGTGTCCCGATCACGTTCGCCGAGGATCAGCATTGGCGATTCGGTGGGTATTGGAATGCACGCGTGGTTAAGTATCGCGACGGAGGACCCAACGGGAGAGCCAATAATTGTGATTGAGGACAAATGTCAAATAGCTGCGCGAAGTATTATTTCCGCATTGAATCGGGTCCACTTGGAACGCGGAGTGGCAATTGCTCAGTCGGTTATCATCCAGGACCACAATCACGCATATGAAGACATTACAAAACCGCTTCTGGAACAAGGGATCACGGCGGGCGGTAGAATTCGGATCGGACAAGGCACCTGGGTCGGACATGGGGCAGCCATCATATGTCCGCGAGGAGAACTCACGATTGGGCGCAATTGTGTTATTGCCGCCAATTCTGTCGTGATGCGGAGCATCCCCGATTACTCGGTGGCTGCGGGGTATCCCGCGACCGTAATCAGACAATACGATCCGGAAACGGGAACCTGGCGGATCGGTCGTGTAAAAAAGGCGGCACGTAATACTGAGAACGACCTGCAATTCACTTCGGTTGGGGATGGAAGCGTTTGATCGTGGTCAACAAACCGCGGAGACTCCGGGAAAAGCCGGCAGAGATTGACTCAACCGAGGCCACTGATGGATTCAAATTCACGAGGGTTAGTCTCGGAAATACTTCGAAGCTCGCAAATCGAAGATCGATATGACCGAACAGATGACGACGACCGCGAAGGAGCAGGATCTGCTGTCATTTCGCGACAAACGGGTATTGATCGCCGGCGGTACGCGTGGGATCGGGAAGGCGATGTCGCTTCGTTTTGCACGATCTGGTGCCAAAGTCATTGCGAACTTTCTTCGGAACGAGAATGCGGCCCAGGAGCTGAGGGCAATTGCGGACGAGGAAAAACTGGATATCTCACTTTGCCGCGCCGATTTGACAACAGACAAAGGGCTCGAACAGCTTGATCGTTCGCTCGAAGAGTTCGGTCCACAGCTCTCCGGATTGGTCTATTGCGCTGCCACGGGCATTCATCGTCCCCTCGACGAACTTACTGAGCGCCACTTTGATTTTACGTTGAATCTGAATGTCCGGGCCTTTTTCAGACTGGTCAAGCTTGTCAAACCGAGGCTATCAAGCGGGTCGAGCATCGTGGCCGTCAGTTCCTGGGGCGCCTCGCGCGCTCTTCCCTACTATTCCCTGGTTGGTGCATCCAAGGGTGCGCTTGACTCGCTCGCGCGTCACCTCGCGGCCGAGCTCGCGCCGGCGGGAATCCGGGTCAATATCCTGACGGCCGGAGCGGTGCTCACCGACGCTTGGAAAGCGATGCCGAATAGCGAGGCCCGCATTGCCGAAACCGTCCGTCGTACGCCTGCGGGGCGCCTGGTGACAGCGGAGGAGGTCGCATACGGAGCTCAGTTCCTGTGCTCCGATGCAGCCGCGGGGATCGTGGGCCACACTCTGGTCATCGACGGTGGAGCAGGCATCATGGCTTGAGCCGATCCGTGATTTGTCGGTTAAATTCTGCACATTTATAAAAGGGTAGGGCAGTGCGCATTTGAAAAGACCATCAAATGTCGCTCAACCTCAATTTGCACGCGTGGCACGGCAATCCTGCTGGTAAACTGAATCCACAGCCCTCAATTTACGATGGGACGAAGGTCGATTGGCGTTTTCCCTTTTGTCCCGTAGCTGTTTTGCCCTCTCGATGTGGGCACATAACTGAAAGGAACAGATGAGCGATACGGATTACGTTCTCAACAAGGTGCGAGAGGCTTTCAAGGCCGCGTTCGATATCGATCCGCAGCAGGTGTCGATGGAGACCAGCGCCAGCGATATTCCTCTCTGGGATTCCGTGGGCCATTTGACCCTCGCCAGCAGCCTGGAGGAAGCGTTCGGGGTCACCCTGGACGTGGACGAGTTGATGGAAATGGAGAATGTTCGCGAGATCGTGCGCGTGATCACTCCAAAGCTCGCCGAGAAAGTGTAGAGTGGCAACCACCAGCGGCTGGAATTTTGCGGCGCGGCTTGTCGAGCGGTTGGGCCCGCGCTCCTGCCTGATCGATGCAGCCACGGGCCGCACGATCGACTCCGAAAAGTTGTGTCGCCTGATCGTGGCCTATGGCGCTTCCCTGGGGTCGGCGGGACTGGAAGTAGGCGACCGGGTGCTGATCGGCTGCTCCCTCTCGCCACTCAGTGCGCTCGTATACCTGGGCGCCATCTACGCAGGGCTCGTGGCGGTGCCGGTGGACGAACGCACGCTGTCCGCATCGGCATCGGAACTCGTTGAAGCAACGGGCGCAAAGGCTGTCTGGAGCGAAGCCCATCTGGGAGGAGACGCCAGTTCGAAGCACAAGGTTCTTTCCCTGGAAGGCGAACTGGCGCGGGAAACTTCTGAAGCTACGCCGCCTGCCGCGCGCTCCGCATCGGATCTTGCGGCGCTGATGGGTACGTCAGGGTCCACGGGCGTTCCGCGGTTCGTGATGGTCAGCCATGAGAATCTCATCGCCAACACAGAAGCGATCATCCGCAGTCAGGGGCTGGGCGACGATGAGCGGGCGATGCTGGTTCTTCCGGTGAGTTACTGTTTCGGAGCAAGCGTTCTTCACACGCATCTGTATCAGGGCGGCTCGGTGGTGTTTGACCGCCGCTTCATGTTCCCCGACAAGGTGCTGCAGGCAACCGCCGATTTGGGTTGTACTACGTTTGCCGGTGTCCCCACTGTCTATAATGTGCTTCTGCGGCGCTCGAATATCCGCCGCATGGCTCTGCCTGGCCTGCGGCGTTTTCTCCAGGCAGGCGGCGGCCTTGCCCGGGAGAGAGTCGAGGAGATGCGTGAGCTGTTCCCGCAGATAAAGTTCTACGTGATGTACGGCCAGACCGAAGCGACAGCCCGCATCTCCTGTATGGATCCCGATCGATGGGGCGAGAAACCGGGAAGTGTGGGCAAACCGCTGGACAATCTGACAATCGCGATCGTGGACGAAGAAGGAAAGGCCGTGAAACGAGGCGAGGTTGGCCACCTGCTTGTCAAAGGGCCGTCGATCTGCGCCGGATATTTCAACGACCAGGAAGAAACGCGGCGTGTCTTCTGCGATGGCTGGTTGCGAACGCGCGATTTCGCTCGCCAGGACGAGGAAGCCTATCTTTGGATCGAAGGGCGTGCCGGGTCATTTCTGAAGATCCGGGGAACGCGCGTGAGCCTCGCCGAAGTTGAAGCGAGGGTGATGTCGATGCCCGGCGTCTATGAATGTGGTGCGTGCGCCGTCGACCATCCCGAGGCTGGAGAAGCCCTGGTGCTGCTGATCGTGCCGGACAACGGAACGAAACTTCTGACGGACGATATCCGGCGCCGCCTGCCCGCCCAATGGACACTCGATTCGATCCGGCTGGTGCCGGCATTACCCAAAACATCGGCGGGGAAAATAGCGCGTTCCGCACTTTCGGAACTGGGGAAGGAGTTGCGTGGAACCGCTGAATGACAGAATCGAGCGCATCCTGTCGATCCCGCCTTATTCCCAGGCTCCTGAGGAAAAGCAGGCTGGCTTGCTGGACTTGCTTCGCGATGAGTTGGAGAACGGCTGCAGCCGGCACGCGGGCTATGAAAACTATCTGCGCAACTGGCCGACAGACTATCGTTCGGCGAGCCGGGTTTCCGATCTCCCCTTTCTGCCGGTGGGCATCCTCAAGGCGAATCCGCCTCTTTGCTTTGTAGGCCGGGATGAGATCAAGCGGACGCTGACATCGAGCGCGACAACTTCACAGCTTCCCAGTCGCGTGGTACTGGATGCACCGACCTCGAAGAGGATGACCAAAGGCGTCGTAAGTATCGTTCGCGATTTCATCGGCACTTCGCGCAGGCCCTATCTCGTGGTGGACACGCCGGATCTTATGGGCGGCGGAAGCGATCTGGGTGCCAGAGGCGCGGCGATTCAGGGACTGCATCCTTTTGCCAGCCAGGCGACCTACTGTCTTGTCGCGGATGATGTGGGCAAACTTTCTCTCAATTGGGAGAAACTGGAAGAATTCGCGGCGAATCACCGCGCTGGCGAAGTCCTGGTCTACGGCTTTACTTATATCCTGTGGAACCATCTTGCCAAACCTCTTCAGGCGGAAGGAATCTGTCTTGACGTGCCGAACGTCCGCATTTTGCATAGCGGAGGATGGAAGCGTCTGCAGGATCAGGCCGTCGAGAAACCGGTATTCAATAAAACCTTGGCACAGGTGTTTGGCTGTTCCCCGGAGTGCATTATCGATTTCTACGGAATGGTCGAGAGCGTTGGAGTGATCTTTCCTGACTGCCCGGAAGGGAACAAGCATGCGCCTGCCTTTGGCGAAGTCATTGTGCGAGATCCGCTGACTCTCGCGCCGGTTTTGGCGGGCGAGCATGGAATTGTCCAGGTCTGCAGTGTTCTGCCCACGAGCTTTCCTGGGAATCTGCTCCTCACCGAGGATATGGCCCAGGTGATGAGTTACGATGGGTGCCCTTGCGGCAGGCGTGGCATCAGCTTCAGGTTTGCAGGCCGCGTGCCCAAGGCGGAGCTGCGCGGTTGCGGCAACCTCGAAATCAAACGATCCGCGTTGAATTAGATGACAATCCTCTCGATGTCCGGCCTCATACAACCCGTTGATTCGCCCGCGGAGATCGCCGATGCGGCGGCAGAATTGCGCCGCGCAGCTTCGGAAGCTGAAATCACACCGAATGAGGTGCTGGAGAGCTTCGAATCCTGGGCGAAAAAACTCGACGCGCGGGAACTCGATGAAATCCCCGGAATCGTTTTCCTTCGCATGTGGCTGCGGCGCGGGACGTTGGAGCCCATCGTTGTCCGCGAGCTTGGGGCGAATAGTCTGGACGGTGGATGGACGGAATATGGCCGCGCCATGTGCAGAGCTTTTCCGCTCGGCGTTGTGGGCCACTGGCCCGCGGCGAACGTGGAAATCCAGCCGCTTCTATCGATGACCTGCTCCCTGCTTGGAGGCAACGCTGCGTTGGTGCGCATTCCGCGCAGCCTTGTCGATCTCACCAGCGCATTGATGGAGCGCCTGATTGAAAGCGATCCGAAGGAGCGATTGACTCGCCGTATCTTCATGGCCGCGTTCGAGCATTCGCGCACGGACTTGCATGAGGCGATGGCGAGAGCCGTCGATGGAGCGATGATCTGGGGCGGAAGCGAAGCAGTATTGCAGGTTCGTTCCCTTCCATTTCCACATTGGGCCCGGCTGGCGGTATTCGGTCCCAGAATGTCTGTCGCGGCGATGGACGCAGGCGCCTGGAGCAATCCTGAGGAGCAGAAGACCTGGTGTCTGCGCATCGCCCGGGATGTCTGGCAGTTCGATCAACAGGCTTGTTCTTCCCCGCAAGTGTTGTATCTCGAAAGAAATCCGGGCAAATCGACAGAGGAGTTCGTGTCGAATCTGCGGATTGCATTCGAGAATGAAGATCGTGCTCATCCACGGCGCACGATTGCGGCTGCGTTGACTTCGGCAATCTCCCGTGCGCGCGCGTCATGGTTATTGGATGACCCTTCGCATCGAGCGGCCTTTCCGATGGGCCCGGATTGGACATTGTTGCTCGGCTCAGGATCGGATCTTCCTCAACCGGTTCAAGGGAAGACCTTGACCGTTTTGGAAGTGGATGACCTGATGGATGCGGTGTCGAAGTTCGACGGGAATATACAGACGCTGGGTCTGGGCATGGCCGACAGGGAAAAAGAAAAAAAGGTGGCTTTGCTGGCCGGGCAGCGAGGTGTGGATCGGGTCATGAAGCTTGGACGCATGCACACCTTTCTCCCTCCTTGGGACGGTATGGATCTGATCCGGCCCATGGTCCGGATGGTCCGCCATGTCAGCTCGGCAGATTGAATGTTATACGATCGGGGAATCGAATTATGAATGAGGGTACGGCGTTCCTGCG
>JASHQQ010000359.1 GCA_030039035.1 Acidobacteriaceae bacterium
TAGCCCCTCAGTCCCTTAGCCCCTCAGTCCCCCAGTCCCCTTGTCCCCGGCCCCTCGTTCACTCCGTTCTCAGCGCCTGCATCGGATCCACCGAGGCGGCGCGCCGCGCCGGCACCCATGCCGCAGCCGCAACCGCGGTCATGAGAACGCAAAGAGCCGCCACGATCGAAAGCGCATCGAGCGGCCGCACTCCGAACAACATCGATGCTTCGATCCGCGCCGCCCCGAATGACAGCGCCAACCCCAATCCGAGTCCGATTGCCGCGAGCCACGCGGTTTCGCGCACCACGAGCCACGCCGTCGCCGCGCGCGAGGCGCCCAGCGCCATGCGAATGCCGATCTCGCGCCGCCGCCGCGCCACGCGAAAGGCGAGAAACCCGTAAAGGCCAACGAGCGTCAGCGCCAGCCCGATGAATCCCAGCACGCTCACCAGCTCGGCCATCATCTGGTAGCTGCCGGACGAAGATCGGATCAGCTCGGGCAGCGAAGTGACAAACATGGGATCGAGCAGGGGATGGATGCGGATCAGCGTCCGGCGAGCGTCCTGCGCCATCGACATCGCGTTCTGGCCCGTCTGCAGCACGAAGGTGATCTCGCCCATCCGCGAGAGATGGAACGGCAGGTACATATAGGGCTCGGGGATCTCGCCGATATCGCTGACCGGCGCATTCTCCGCGACGCCGACGATGCGCGCCTGCAATTCCGCGCCCTTGTCGTCTTCGCCGTTGCCGAATCCCGGCATGCGCACCAGTTGCCCGACCGGATCCTGACCCGGCCAGTATTTTTCCGCCATTGCCTGGCTGATCAGAACCACCGGCGGGCCATTCCGATCGTCGGCCGGCGTGAATCCGCGCCCGCGCACGATGCGCGTTCCCGTCACATCGAGAAAGTCAGGGCTCACCAGGTTGTATTTGATCTCGACCGGATCGTGCATTTCCGGATGGCTGGGCAACAGCACCTTCGTGGCGATGCCGCCTTCCGAGGGCATGAGCGGGCAGCGAATGGCGTAAGCCGCGTTCTCCACGCCCGGCATGGCGCGCAGCTTGTCCAGCACCTGGTGACGCATCGGCTCGTCGGGGTCCTGGGTGAACGCCACCAGCACCTGGTTGCGCGTCAGGCCGATATCCTGGGTGCGCGTGTTGAGAAAGCTGCGCGCCAAAGCGCCCGTGGAGACCAGCAACGCAAACGAAACGGCCAGTTGCAGCCAGATGGCCGCGCGGCGCAGCCAGGGTGTTCGCGGATCGGTCCTCGTCCCGGAGCTGGTTTGCAGCACCGGCAGCAGTTCCGGCCGCGCGACCTGGCTTAGAGGCACGAGCGCCAGCAGGAACATGGTGATCGCCGCCAGCGCCGCCGCGAAGAAGAAGACCCGCCAATCGAGCGCAAAGTGCGCGGGCGCACCCAGGGGCACGAGCATTGCCGGCCCGGCAGCCAGCAGGCGCGGCAACAGCGCCGCAATCGTCGCCGCCAGGGCGAGCCCCGCAACCAGCCCCAGAACGCCCAGCAGCAGATTCTCGACGAGAAGCTGGCGAGCCACCGTCGTGCGCCGCGCGCCCAGCGAGATGCGCAGCGCGACTTCAGGAGCGCGCGACAGAGCCCGCGCAAAAAGCAACTGCGCCAGGTTCAGCGTGCCCAGCAGAACCACGCACGCCACAATGGCGAAGAGCACCTCGCCGGTGGTGCCTGCGTTTTGCATGCGGTAGGCAAAATCGCCGATCGCCCGCGCGCCACGATTCCTGTTGTTCGCGGGATCAGCCGCCGCGAGGCCCATGGCAATCGTCGAAACCTGCCGGTTGGCCCCGGCGACGCTCGCGCCCGGCGCGAGCCGGCCCAGCAGATGGAACCAGCGAAACTCTTTCGATGCAAGCTCGCGCTCTCTCACCGTCGCCCAGGTCTCGACAGGCTCCCACAGGTCGCGATCGCTGTTGGGATCGATCTCGCGAAACGTGGGCGGCAGCACGCCCCACACGTTCAACCGGAGGATGTCCTTCTCGCCATTGCGAACCGGAATCTGCCTGCCCACAATATCCGGATCGCCGCCGAATGTCCGCTGCCAGCAGCGGTAACCCAGCACCACGCCGGGACGGGTGCGCAATTCGGCCGCATCGGCCGCCGTGAAGACGCGCCCCAGCAAGGGCCGCACGCCGAGCACGGCGAAAAAGTTGCTCGAGACAACGTTGGTCAGCAGCAGCGTCGAAGTGCCGTCGGGCCGCGCCATCAGGCTGCCGCGTCCCCCGATCGCGACCACGCCCGCGTTGCCGCCCTGAAACGCCGCGGCTCGCCGCGCAATCGTCTCGTACTCGGAATAGCTGAATGCCCCGTTCTGATTCTGCGGCGTGGTCTCGAGAATGCGCACCAGGCGGCTGGAGCGGGGCACATTCATCGGATGCAACCACAGGCCGTCCATCAGGCAGAAGATCGCCGAACTCGCACCCAGCCCCAGCGCCAGCGTCAGCACCGACGCAACGGCGAATCCCGGCGCGCGGCCCAATTGCCTCAGCGCGTAGCGAAGATCGTTCCAAAGCATGCCGGCCATCCTTCAGTTCGCAGTTCACAGTTCGCAGCGGACAGTGAACAGTGGTCAGTGGTCAGTTCTGTATTCACTCTTCCCTGTTCCCTGATCACCAGAGCTGGTTGCCAAAACGCCCTTGGCTGACATAGGGAATTTGTCTCTGGGCTAAAGCCCGGGGATTTTGGGGCCTCTTGCGGCACGACCGAAGAGGCTGCAGAAAAACCGGTGGAATAGCGGTCCCTCGCGGGCTGAAGCCCGCGAGGCATTCATAAATGAAGGACTTGAATCGGCACGACTGAAGTCGTGCCCTGACACTTGTCCTCGTGGAATGCGTTTTTCCGCAACCTGTAAAGCCGTGCCCTGACACTTGTTCCTCCGAAAGTTCTTCTTCCGCAGCCCGTGAAGTCGTGCCCTTTCAAAACCGGATTTGAGCAACCAGTTGCAGTCCCCAGTCCCTTAGTCCCTTAGTCCCTCAGTCCCTTAGCCCCTCAGTCCCTCAGTCCCTATTCCGTCCGCAACGCCTGCATGGGTTCCACACTCGCGGCGCGCCTTGCGGGAATGAACCCCGCCAGCGCCGCGCAGGCGGCCAGCACCGCCGTGGCTCCGGTCATCGCCACCGGATCGTAGCTGCCCACGCCGAAGAGCTGGCTCTTCATCAGGTATCCGGCGTACAGCGCAGCGGGAATGCCGATCGCCAGACCGGCCACGATCTGCCACATCGCGCCGCGCAGGATCATGGCGATCACGCCGGCGCGCGTGGCTCCCAGCGCCATGCGGATGCCGATCTCGCCAGTGCGCCGGGCCACAAAATACGACATCACGCCGTAGAGCCCGATCGACGCCAGCACCAACGCAAGAATTCCGAACAGGCCCGTCAGCCGCGCCAGCAGCCGGTCCTCCACAAAGTTGTCCGCCACCTGGTCGTCATAACGGCTCATGCGCGTGATGGTCAGGTTGGGATCGATTTCGTGCAGCGTGCGCCGCACCAGTCTCTCCGCATCGCCCTGCGGATGGCTGAAGCCCAGGATGATCGATCCGGCATCCATCGACCGCTCTTCGCCGGTCTGGTCGCCCTTGTCCTTGTAGCCGGTGAACTCCTGGGTCATCGGCCGCAGGTACAGCCGGTGCGCGGGACTGCGCACATCGTTCATCTTGAAATCGGCGAAGACGCCCACGATCTCGAATGCGCCGGCATAGTCCGGTCCGTTGTCGCCGAAGTGTTTGCCGATGGGGTCCTCGTTGGGAAAGAAGCGTTTGACGAATGACTGGTTCACGATCGCCACTTTCTGCGACGTTGCCGTGTCCTGACCGGTGATGTTGCGGCCGCGCAGGATGGGTACGCCGATGGCGTCGAGAAAGCCGGGAGTGACGCGGTCCCATGTCGCCCAGCTCTCTTCGTTTGGTTTGGGCACCGGCCGGCCCTGGACAAAGACGCCATTGCTCCAGTTGTTGCCTTCGAGCGGACTGTAAAGGGCCAGCGCAACATGGCCTACGCCCGGCAAGGACGAGAAGCGATCCTCGATTTGCCGATAGAGCGCCGGCAGCCGCGGAATGGTGTAGCCCGCCCCGGCGGGATCGAAGTGAACCACGTAGCGATTCGCCGTCTGTATGCCGAAATTCTGGTGCTCCAGGTTGCCGAGCGATTTGGTCATGAGAATGGCGCCGGCCAGCAGGACGATCGAGAGCGCCGCCTGAAAGACAACCAGCGATTTCTGCGGCAGCGACGAGCGGTCGCGCACCGCTCCGCGGTTCGCTCCGCGGAGCACGTCGGCCGGCTGCGAGTGCGACGACATCCACGACGGCGCAATGCCGAA
Organism: Acidobacteriaceae bacterium; assembly: GCA_030039035.1. GTDB lineage: Bacteria > Acidobacteriota > Terriglobia > Terriglobales > Acidobacteriaceae > Telmatobacter. The sequence goes on from JASHQQ010000359.1 coordinate 4,324, forward strand.
GAGGACGCCGGTCACCAGCGAGACGAGAAATGCGAAGCCGAGAACCGGCAGCGAGGGATTGGCATTGACGGGAATGTTCACTGCGTCGGGAAAGGCCAGCGCCAGAATGGTGCGCGAGCCGCCATAGGCGACGAGCAGTCCGGCAAGGCCGCCCAGACAGGCGAGGATGACGCTTTCGGTCAGCATCTGGCGCACCAGCCGGCGACGGGTCGCGCCCATGGCCATGCGCACCGCCACGTCGCCGCGCCGCGCCGTGGCCCGCGCCAGCAGCAGGTTGGCGATATTGGCGCAGGCGATCAGCAGCACGATGGTGGACAGGATCATCAGCATCCAGATGCCTTGTGCCGTCTGGTCCTGCAGGTTCTGGATGCCGCCGCCCACCTTCGACAGCACGACGTGCTGTTTGGGAATCTCCGAGGTCGCGTTGTATTCGGCGTACACGGAACGCGTGTAGAGGAACTGGCGCAGCGTCGCGGAAAGTTTCTGTTGGAGCGCGGCAATACTCACGCCGTTGCGCAGCCGCCCGACGGGATAGAGCCAGTTCGAGTCGGCGTTGTGAAGGTTGGTGTTGCTGCCTTCGACCAGGGGCTCGTCATTCAGAGGAATCCACAGCGCGGGCGGGCGGTCGGTGACGCGGTCGCCGAAAAACCCTGCCGGGGCGACGCCGGTCACGGTGAAGGGATGCGTTCGAATAAAGACCGAGGACCCGACGATGGAAGGATCGCCGCCAAAATCGCTCTGCCACGAGGCATGGCTGATGACCACCGCGGGCGCCGCACCGGGCCGATCGTCAGCCTCGGAAAACACGCGGCCGATATAAGGGCCGATCCCCAGCGTCGAGAAAAAGTTTCCGGTGACGTACTCGATGCGCAGATTCATCGGCTCGGCCTGGCCGCGGCGCACGTACTCGTGATTCTGACCCGCCTGCACCGCCGCCAGTTGCTCGAACTCCGGCGCCGCGTTGCGCAACTGCAGATAGAGGTCGTAGGAAAAGATGGCGAAGTCGCCGTTGTCGTTCTGAAAGCCGCCTTCGACGCAGCAGTCGTCGGTGTCGCCGATGCGGTAGAGGTGCGAGGGATCGGCGACGGGCAGCGAGCGCAACAGGATTCCCTGCACGAAGGTGAAGATCGACGTGTTGGCGCCGATGCCCAGCGCCAGCGTGACGATGGCGGTGAGCGCAAAGCCCGGCGACTTGCGCAACTGCCGCAGCGCGAATTGGATGTCCTGCAAAAGCATTGGGTGATACCTCGTTGGCTGCCAGCTTCCAGCTTTCAGCTCTCAGCTTTCAGCCGTCAGGTGTCAGTTCACAGTTCGTAGTTCATAAAGTGTCCAGCGACCTGGTTGCAAAGCCCAATCCGAAAGTGTCCCTGATCCCTGCTCCCTGCTCCCTCAGTCCCTCCGGCCGCCGGATGCCCGATCCTCGTTCACTCCGTCCGCAGCGCCTGCATCGGCTCGATGGACGCCGCGCGCCGCGCCGGCACCAGCGCCGCCGCCGCGGACACCGCGAGCATCGCGGCAATGGCCAGCGCGAAGCTTGCCGGATCGAAGGGCGAAAGTTGATACAGCATCGATTTGAGCTGGCGAGCCGCGAAGTACGTCAACGGAATGCCGGCGGCCAACCCCGCAATCAGCACCCAGAGGCTCTCGCGCAGCACCATCGCAAGCACCTGTGTGCGGCTGGCGCCCAGCGCCATGCGCACCCCGATCTCCGGTGCGCGCCGGCTCACGCGATAGGAGTGCATGCCATAGAGACCGGTAGCGACCAGAAACGCCGCCAGCAGCCCGAAGAACCCGCCCATGGCGGCGAACATCCGCTGCTGCTCATAAGACCGCTCGAACTGCTCCTCCTGCGTCATCGGCTTCTCGAGCGGGACATTGGGATAAAGCCCGGCGACCAGGCTGCGCATCTCGGGCAGCAGCGCCGTGGCGTTGCCGCGCGCGCGAACCTCGATGGCCATCGTGCCCAGCGAGTCTTCCTGCATCGCCGCGGTGTACGCCATGCACAGCGGTTTTTCATCCACTGAGCTGTATTTGCTGTCGGCGACCACGCCGACGATGGTCGCGGGATTCTCATTCCAGAGATGGTGCCCGATCGGATTGGTGTGGGCGAAGTAGCGCGAAACCAGGGTCTCGTTCACGACCGCGACGCGTTGCGTTCCCTTCACATCCCGCTGGTCGATGTCGCGTCCGGTCAGAATGGGCGCGCCCAGGGTCCTGAAGAAGTCGGGACCCACCTCGTTCCAGCGCAGACTCCCTCCTTTTTGCAGCACACCGTCCAGGATCAGCACGTCGTTGTTGCTCCATCCCGATCCCGGCCGGTTTCCCGCCATGGAGACGGACTCGACACCCGGCGTCTCCCGGATGTGTTCGAGCAGATTGCGATAAAAGAAGTGAGAATCGGTTTGTCCCTGCGGCGCGACGTCGAACACGAGAACGCTCCCGGCCTGTATGCCGAGGCTCTGCGTGGCGTAGTTGCGCAGCGTGCGCAACAGCAGGCTTGCCGCCATCAGCAACACCAGCGAGACGGCGATCTGCGCGGCGAGCACGATGCGTCCGCCAAGGACCCGCGAACGGCCGCTGGTCAGGTTGGTTGCGTTCGAGCGCAGCACGCCCGCTACCGGCGCGCTGACCGCGCTGAAAAGCGGCGCCAGGCCGAAGACCAGGGCGGCCACGGATGAAACGCCAATGGTGAAGAGCAGCACCGTGCGATCGGGGCTCAGGCCGGTCCCGATCTCCGACCACGAAGCCAGGGCGCGCGTCGCCACCAGCGCAAAGGCCCATCCCAGCGCGGCGCCGGCGCCCACCAGCAGCAGGCTTTCGGCGAGCAGATAGCGGAAGATCGCTCCCCTGGTGGAGCCCATGGCCATGCGCACGCTGAATTCACGCCGGTTGGCCGTGTTGCGCGCCTGGATCATCATGGCCACATTGGTGCAGGCAATCAGCAACACCAGGGCGACCAGCCACATGAGAATCTCGACCGGCTCGCGATAATCGCTGTTCAGGCCGGCGATGCCGCGCGCGGGGACAAAATCGAGCAGCGGCTTCCACTGTTTCGGATCGATGTGGCCCAGAGTCTTTTCCGCATCGGCGAGGAAGGTTCCGGCCAGCGCCTGCTGCGCCTGCCTGGGCGATACTCCGGCGCGCAGCCGCGCCATCAGGCGCAGGCACCACCATCTCGGCGAGCCATAAAGAGTCTCATCCGAAGCGGCCGTGCCCCAGGCGTTCAGCTCCGGCCGGTTCTGCAACGGGATCCAGAAATCGGTCGAGGTCGCCGGCTCGATGCCCTTGAATCCGTGCGCGGCGACGCCGACGATGGTCAGCGGAATACCGCGCACGTACAGCGTGCGTCCCAGCACTCCCGGGTCGCGCGCAAAGCGCCGCGTCCAGTAGTCGTAGCTCAGGACAGCGACGGGCGCGTGACGCTTTTCGTCATCGAGGGTGAGTCCGCGGCCTTGCTCAATCCGGGCGCCGATGCCTGTGAAGAAGTTGCCGCTCACCTCTTCGCCCTCGGCGTCCTCGGGCAGTTCGCCGAAACGCACGGGCACGTTGCCGGTAAAGCTCAAGGGCACGTAACCGATCAGGTCCTCGAAGACATCGCTGCGCTGGCGAAAGGCCTCGAATGTCGACTCGGCGAAGGATGTATCGCTGTTGCCGGTGTTCCAGCCGCCGGGCGCCTGGTTCTGGCCGCCGCCGATGTGAACGTAGGAGAGCCCCTCGGGCCGGCTCACCGGCAACAACTGCATCAGGACGGCGTTCATCACGCTGAAAACCGCCGTATTGGCCCCGATGCCGAGCGCCAGCATCAGCACCACGGTGATCGTGAATCCCGGCGAGCCGCGCAGCTTGCGCAGCGCCAGTCTCAGGTCGCGAAACAGGTTTTTCATCGGGCCTCCCGCGCGAGATTCCAAGGAGAGGACTACGCACTTCCGCGGCCAAACTGCCCCGGATGCAAGACGCATGTTTTCAGGAAATTAGCAGGCAGGCGCGAAGCGATTCCATTGTCCGCAATCGAGAAGCAGTGTCCGAAAGCGGACAGGGGAAGAGAGGGTTCAGCGGTCAGTGCCCGGTGACCAGCTTCGAGTTGTCAGCTTTCAGCACGATACGAGAGCCTTCCTGATCCCTGATTTCTGTTCTCCGATCTCTGGTCCCTGACCGGTCCCCTGGTCCCTACTCCGAGCGCAGCGCCTGCATCGGCTGAATCGTTGCCGCTCTTCGCGCCGGCGCCAGGCCGGACAGGATCACCGTGAGAAGCAGGAGCAGCGCCGCGGCGAAATAGCTGACGGGATCGAAGGGCGTAACACCGAAGAGCATGGAGCGCACCAGTCGCGCGGCGGCGATGGAGGCCGCGCCGCCCAGGATCAGTCCGAAAGCTGCCGTCAGACCGCTGCCGCGCAGCACCAGGCTGAAGATTGCCGCGCGCGTGGAGCCCAGCGCCATGCGCACAGCGAACTCGCGATTGCGCTCGATCACCGAGTACGCAGTCACCGCGTAGAGGCCCATCATGGCCACCAGCAGGCTGGCGCCGGCATACACGGCGAGCAATTCGGCAGGAATGCGGGCAAGCTGGTAGCGCTGATCGCCGACCTGCGCGAGCGTGCGCACGTCCTCGAGGGGCAGCCCGCTGTCGAGGCCGGCCACGGCGCGGCGGAGGGTCCCGGCGAGCGCACCGGCGGTTGTCCGCGAACGCACCGCGACGAGGGTGTAAGGGTAATAATGCTGCGCCATGGGCAGGTAGAGCACAGGGTCGGGACTGAGCGCCTGCGGATCGCTGTAGGCGTAGTTGGGAACGATGCCGACGATCTGCCACGATTTTTTCGCGACCACCACGGAGCGGCCGATCGGATCGTTCCTGGGCCAGTAGCGGCGCGCCATGGCCTCGTTGATCACGGCCACGCCGGGAGCGCCGGCATCGTCGCGGGTGGTAAAGTCGCGGCCCTTCAGGATGGAGATGCCCATGGCGCGGAAGAAATCCGGGCCGTCCCAGTCGGTAACCACGGCCATCTCCTCGCCTTTGGCCGGAACGTAGCCGGGAATGGCGAGACCCTGCGTATTGCCCGAACCCTGATCGCCCATGGGCAGGTGCGAGGTGATGGTCACGCCCTGAACGCCCGGCGCGCTGCGCAGCTTGTCGAGCAGTGCGGCCTGGAACGCGAGACCGCGCGACTCCGAATACCCGGCGCGGGACAGATCGAAGGCCGCGGTGAGCGTGTTGGCGCGATTGAAGCCGGGGTCCCTGGCGACGGTGTTGATCGCCGAGCGGGTCATGAGCCCGCTGCAAACCAGTACGACAAAGCACAACCCGAGCTGCACGCCGAGCAGGATGCGCTGCGGCAGGCGCCGCGCTCCGCCGGCCACAGCCGCGCCGCCGGCGTGCAGCGCCTCCTTCTGCGAAACGCGCAGCGACTGGCGAACCGGAAACATGCCGCATGCGAGGGTAACGACCACGGCAACGACGGCGACAAAAAGAAGAATGCGCGTGTCGGTCTGCAGATTGAAGGCCAACGGGAATCCGAAAGACGGAAGCAGAACATAGAGAGCGCGCGACATGGCCAGGCTCGCGGCCCACCCGGCGAGCGCGCCGGCCGCCGCCAGAATCGCCGTCTCCGCGAAGACCTGCGCGGAAATCCGCCCCGGCGTGGCGCCCAGCGCGGTGCGTATGGCGATCTCGCGCCGCCGCCGCGCCGCATGCTGCCCCAGCAGCGATGCGATGTTGATGCAGACCAGCGCCATCAGCAGCAGCGACGCGGCGAACAGTACCGGAATCACCTGCCCGACAAAGCCGAACAATCCGCGCTCGAAATGCGCCGAATCGCGCAGGTTCAGATCCCAATGACTGCCCTGGTTACCGCGCTGCGCCAACTCGAAGCGCCGCGCCAGTGTGTGCAGTTCCGCCGCGGCCGCCGCGTCGCTCACGCCGTGCCGCAGGCGCACGGCCACGCCCTCCAGCCCGAAATGCTCCAGGGGATCCGGTCCCGGATCGGCGCTGAGATCGCGCAGGGCCGATATCGGAATCCACGCCGCTTCCGCAACCCCGCTATAGATGCCGGCAAAATCCTTCGGCCCCACGCCGATCACCGTGAACGCATGCTGGTTGATGGAGATGGTGCGGCCCACCACGCCGGCATCGGCGGCAAAGCGGTCGCGCCAGTACGCGTCGGAGAGAACGACTTCATCGTGAGAGCCGAAGGCGCGGTCGTCGGCGTCGGGCGCAAAAAAACGCCCCACCTGCGGCTGCACGCCGAGAAAGCGGAAGTAGTTTGCAGTGACCGTGCTCGCCATCACGGCTTGCGCCTGCTTGCCGGGCACGCTTACATTCAGCAGGCGGATACTGAAAGCGGTTGCGTCGGAGAAAGAGCGGCTCTGCGCGCGAACAAACCGGAATTGGTCGTATTGCAGCGAATAGCCGTCATTGCCCAGCACCGTCGCATCGATGAGCCGGATCGATCGCTGATCGGCCACGCGCGGCCAGGGATTGTAAAGCACCGCGTTCGTCCACGTCGCCACGGTGGTCAGCGCGCCGATGCCCAGCGCCAGCGTGAGCACAGCCGTGATGGTGAAACCCGGCGCCTTGCGCAACTGGCGCAGCGCGTAGCGAAGATCGTTGAAGTTCATGGCAGTCCTCTCAAAGGGGTCAGGGGTCAGGGGTCGGCAAATTGCTATTACCCTCCAGCGGTCGGCTCATGGCGACAGCGAGAGCGAACCCTCAGGGGCTAAAGCCCGCGGTTTCTTGCGGCCTGTCGCGGCACGACTGAAGTCGTGCCCTGACACTTGTCCTGAATCCAGAAGTCTGTTTCCGCAGCCCGCTGATCCATGCTCCCTGATCCCTACTCCCTAATCCCTTTTCCCTGATCCCTGTTCCCTGGCCCCTTAGTCCCTCAGTCCCTCGATCATTCTTCGCGCAGCGCCTGCATCGGCTCGATCGAGGCTGCGCGGCGCGCGGGAATCACCGAAGCCGCAATCGCCAGCAGGAAGATGGTGACGGCGGCCAGCACGATGACTGCCGGATCGAGCGGGTCGACCTGGAAGAGCAGGGTGCGCATGAGCCGCGTGGCGAAGATCGCGGTCACCGCACCGATACCGCAGCCGGTCAGCCCCAGCTTTGCACCCGAAGTCAGAATCAGCCGCATCACGCCGGGGCGTCCCGCGCCCAGCGCCATGCGGATCGCCATCTCCTGCGTTCGCAGCGCCGACGAAAACGCAATCACGCCATAGATGCCCAGCAGCGCCAGCAGCGCCGCCGCGCCGGCAAAGCTGGAGATGAGCGTGGTATTGAAGCGCTGCGGCGCTTCTCCATCCGATACGAGGCGATCCATCGACTCCACTTGCGTCAGCGGCAATTGCGGATCGATTCCGCGCACCACCGATTCGAGCGACCCCTTCATCTCGTCCGGCGCGAGCGAGGTCCGCAAGACAATCGATCCGAAGCCGCCCGGCAGAATGTCGGGACCGGCGAACGGTCCCAGCGCCGCCTTGAGTTGCGCGGCCGGCCCGTAGAATTGCGCGGTCGTCTCCTTGTCCGGCGCGGTCTGCCTGATATCGCCGATCTCGCCGACGACCGTCATCCACGGCGTGGGCGTTTCCTTCACGCCGATCTTGATGCGCTTGCCGATCGGGTCCTGTCCGGGCCAATACTGTTGCGCCAGCGTGCGGTTCACGATGCACACCAGCGGCGCGCCTTCGCGATCGGCGGCGGTGAAATCGCGCCCGCGCAGAAGGGGAATGCCCGCGGCGCGGAAGTAGTCGCCAATAACCTGGGCGCTAAAAGCGAGGTTCAGCTCTCCGGGTTTGGGCGAAACATAGCCATCGGGCACGAATCCATCCGAGGAAATGCTGCCGGTCGCCGGCAGAACCGTGGTGATGCCCACCGCTTCCACGCCCGGAATCCGGCCCAGTTTCGCAAGCAGGCCGGAATAGAAGGCGTCGACGGCGGCCTGCGTCGAGTAGTGGCGCCGCGGCAGCGAGTAGGAGGCGGTGAGCATGTGATCGGCGCCGAAGCCGAGATTGACCTGGCGCAGTTTTTCGAAGCTGCGCAGCAGCAGGCCCGCGCCGGTGAGCAGCACCAGCGCCACGGCCAGCTCGGCAACGACAAGAGCGGAGCGCAGACGCGCGTGACCGCCGCCGGCGGTGCCGGTGCGGCCGCCCTCTTTCAGCGCCTCGTTGACGCCCGCGCGCGATGCCGCAAATGCCGGAACCAGCCCGCAGATCAGTCCCGTGAGAATGGCCAGCGCCAGAGCGAATCCCATCACCTGCCAGTCCAGCCGAATCGAATCGATGCGCGGCAGCGATTCCGGCAGCAGGCTCACGCCGGCGCGCAGCGCCAGCGCGGCCAGCACCAGCCCGAGCACTCCGCCGGAGACGCTCAGCGCCAGCGTCCCGATGAGGCTCTGGCGAACGATGACCGCCTTGCGCGCGCCCAGCGCCAGCCGCACCGCGATCTCGCGCCGCCTGCGGATGACGCGCACCAGCAGCAGCCCGGCAAGATTGGCGCAGGCGATGAACAGCACCACCGCGACGGCGAGAAACAGCGTGCGGATGAGCGGCCGCGCCTGCCCCACCGTGTTTTCCTCGAGCGGCTGGATCGCGCCGTGAATGCGGACACTTCCGAACGCCGGCGGAAAGTTGCTCTGGATCACCTTCGCTTCGCGCTCCATATCCTGCGTGGCCTGCGCCTCGCTGATGCCCGGCTTGAGCCGCCCAACCATCTGGAAGCTCCAGCTTCCCGCGCCCTGCACCAGCTCCGTCTGCGTAAAGCTCATGGGAACCCACAGCTCGGCGCGATTCAGTTGTCCCGGATTGAGCGGAAACTCGAAGTTGCGCGGCATCACGCCGATGATCTCGTAGGGCTTGCGGTCGAGCTCAATCTTCCGGCCAAGAATGTCCGGATCGCTTTGGAACCGGCTGCGCCAGGTCTGGTAGCTGAGCACCGCGACCTGCGCCCTGTCTTCATCTTCCTGCCGGGTAAATACGCGGCCCCTGGCCGGCGACACTCCCAGAGCGGTGAATACGGCCGCGCCCAGACGCGCGTCGTTGATCTGCGCCGGTTCGCCAATTCCCGAAAGTTCATTCCCCGACTGCTGGAACGCGCCGAGACTGGAGAAGCTCGTGGTGTTGCGCGCATAGGCCAGGGTTTCCGGCGCGGGCACACCGATGCCGCCGATATCCGCGCCTTCGATGTTGTCGCCGGCGATGACCAGACGGCCCGGATCGGGGAAGGGCAGCGGCCGCAGCAGCACCCCTTCGACGATCGAGAAGATCGCCGTTGTCGCGCCAATCCCGAAGGCCAGCGTGAGAATCGCGGTCAGCGAAAACCCCGGCGACTTGCACAATTGCCGGATTGCGTAGCGAACATCTTTGGAAATCATGGCAATCCTCTCTCAGAGAACAGAGAACAGGGGTCAGGGGGCAGTGATCAGTGGTCAGTGGTCAGAGATCAGTTCGTAGTTCACAGCTCACAGTTCACAGTCCGATCTGATCTCTGATCTCTCTCCCCAGGTCCCTTCGTCCCTCAGTCCCTTGGTCCCTCAGTCCCTTGGTCCCTTAGTCCCTCGATCATTCTTCGCGCAGCGCCTGCATCGGTTCGTTCGACGCCGCGCGCAGAGCCGGAATCAGCGCGGCGATCAGTCCGGCGGCCACGAGCAACAAGGCGAGCTCGATGACGCCGGCCGCCTCCTTTTGCGCCTCGAAGTAAATCACCATGTCGATGGTTTTGTTCACCAGCACCGTGAGAACCAGCCCCACGGCAGTTCCGGCCGTCAGCA
>JASHQQ010000360.1 GCA_030039035.1 Acidobacteriaceae bacterium
TGAGCGCCGGCGACCGATCTCAAAACTCTGCGTGGATACCCGCTTCCATGAGAACTCAGGATGACAGGCGAAGATCGATGGTTCAGCGATCGATGGCCAGGCAAGGACACTTGCATTGAAGCAGCCTTAAGGCAGTTCAAGAAATTCTGCAGACGAAGAGAGATCGCTGAGTCGACACGACCAGCAGGGAGCTGCGACCTTGGGCAAGGATTCAAGGTACACACTGTTTCTTAAACTGCCCTAGTTCCACCTGATCACGCGCAGCAGATTGGAGTAGTCGTCAGTCCAGGCCTGGGTTCCGGCAGGAATCGACGCCGGCCTCCAGCGAGCGTCGGATGCGAGCGCGCCCAGATCGGCGCGGTTGCGCGCCATGACCATCCAACGCGAAGGAAACCTGCCCGCGTCGATCTGCGCCTGCGAAACGCCCTGCGTATCGTCATCGAGAAGGCAGATCAATCCAGCGTCGTTCGCCAGGATTGCGAGAGTCGGCGCAAGGTCGAGGTAGAGGTTGCTGATGTGGAACGCGAGGATTCCACGAGGCGACAGCTTGCCCAGGTAGAGCGCCAATGCCTCCCGGGTGAGCAAATGCATGGGAATCGTGTCGCCGCTGAAGGCATCGAGGACGATCAGGTCGTAGCTTGCGTCCGGCGCACCGCGCAATTCGAGCCGCGCATCGCCCAAGGCAATGGAAGCCTGCGACGCGCACTGGCTGAGGTAGGTAAAGTATTGCGGGTTCGCGGCGATGCGCTTCACGACCGGGTCGATTTCGTAGTAAGCCAGCGAGTCTCCCGGTTGCAGGTAGCAGGCCATCGTGCCGGCTCCGAGGCCGACGATCGCGATCCGCTGCTCCGGATCCGCCGCAGCGGTTCCGCCCGGTGTCCTTGTGTGCAGTGCGCGAAAGATGCCTGCCGCCGGGCCGGAAGCGGAGTAATATCCCAGCGGATCGCGGCTCTTCAACGGATCGAGATGCTGCAGTCCATGAATCGTGCCGCCGTGAAACAGAACGCGGAACCTCCCGTTCGGTTCATCGGTCACGCGCGAGACGCCGAAGAAGCTTCGTTCGGTATGCAGCACCTTGCCAAACGGACCGGTATAGAGCGAGCTTGCGGCCAGCAGGGCAGCAACGCCGAAAGCAAACCGCAGCGGCCGCTTGCCGAAGCTCAGGCACCAGAGAATCGAATAGCCGAAGATCAGAATGGCCATGGGACGGCCGGGACGCAAGCCGGCGGCCCGGCATCCGAGGATCACGATCACCATGGAAGTGCCCAGCGCCAGCGGCAGGATCCAGTCGTTGCGCCCTGCTTTCGCTGCCTGGGCCGGCGGCAAGGCTTTCTGATCGATCGGAGGCCGCAGAAGCGCGGCGAAGATCAGCGCCAGCGGAAACTCGATCACGGTGGGAAAGACCAGCGGCGCCACGAGCGAATTGAAGACTCCGCCCAGAACTCCGCCGACCGAGATCCAGAGGTAGAACTCCGTAAGCCGGCTCACCCTGGGCCGGCCGCGAGCCAGCTCGGCATGGCACACCATGGCCACGGCGAACAGCGCGAGAAGATACAACGGTACGAGAACCATCAATGGGAGTTTTGTCTTTGATACGGTCGGCACAAGCGCGCCGAGAATGAGAAACGGAAGCCTGCGCACCAGCCATTCATGCGAAACGGGAGGACGTCTGGCGAAGACGAGCACGAAGCTGAGCAGGTAAAGCGCAAGCGGCAATACCCAGAAGAGCGGAATGGGGGGAACGTCCGTGGTGAGCGCGGTGGTGGTGCCGATCATCAGGCTGGAAGGCACAAAAGCCAGCGCAATCCAGCGCAGCCGTTCGCTCCAGCGGCCTTCGTCGCCGAATTCGATGCCCGCTTCCTGCTGGAGCGCATGGTCGGCGGCGGGGCCGGGCTGTCGCCACACCAGCGCGCCGCAAAGTATCGCCAAAACGGCAAACAGCAGATAGCCGTAACTCCACCAGCGGCTCTGCACGCTCAATCGCAACCATGGCTCCAGCAGCAGCGGATAACTCAGCAGTCCGAGCAGGCTGCCGGTGTTACTGGCGGCGTAGAGAAAGTAGGGATCGTTCGCCGACGGATGGCCGGATTGGGAGAACCATCGCTGCAGCAGAGGGGTTGACGCGGAAAGGACGAAAAACGGCATTCCGACGGCGACCGAAAGCATGGCGAGAATCCAGAGCACCGGGCTGGCCTGCGTCGGCGGAGCCCAGCCACGCGGAATGTGCACGGGCAATATGGCCAGGGGCGCGCACGCCAGCACCGAATGCAATACGATCTGCCAGCGGCGGCCGAGCCAGCGCGTGGCTGCATGCGCATAGAGATATCCTGCCAGGAGCACGCCCTGATAGAAGACCAGGCAGGTATTCCAGACAGCGGCAGCGCCTCCCAGAACAGGCAGCGCCATTTTCGCCATCATGAGCTCAACGATGAAAAGAAGCGCCGCGGCGACAAACAAGCAGAGCGAGAAAAGAATGAGCACGGGAGAGGCCGCTTTCGGGGCGTTCACCCCTTGAATAACACACCCGGCCACGGGGAAGAATAGCGATTCAGTGTCACCGGAATGATTCCGGACGCGCCGGATCATCCGGTCATCGTTCCGCGCCCAATTCCGCGCGAATCGCGCCGGCGATCGCCTCGGCGTGGCGGCGCATCGCACGTTCGTCTTCGGCTTCGATCATCACACGCGCCAGGGCCTCGGTCCCGGAGTAGCGAATGACGACCCGGCCTGAATCCTTCAGCGCTTCTTCGGCCTCGCGGATGCTCTCGGCGACCGCGGGAATCGAATCAAGGGGCTTTTTCTCGCGCACTTTCACGTTCACGATGACTTGCGGATAGACTTTCAGATCCGCGGTGAGCTCTTCGATGCTCTTGCCGGTGCGCGCGATCAGATCGAGAATCACGAGCGCCGTGAGCAAGCCGTCGCCGGTTGTGGCGAGATGCGGAAAGAGGATGTGGCCCGATTGCTCCCCGCCCAGCGCCGCATGATTCGCCTGCATCTGCTCGAGCACGTAACGGTCTCCCACGGGCGCGCGCAGCATGCGGATTCCGGATCGGCGCAGTGCGGCTTCCAGACCCATGTTGGACATCGTTGTCGCCACGACCAGGTCGTCCCTCAGCATTCCGCGAGCTTTCAGGTCGCGCGCCGCGACCAGCAGGATGGCGTCGCCATTGATCACGTTGTTCCGGGCGCCGGCCAGCATGCAGCGGTCGGCATCGCCGTCGAAGGTGACGCCGAGATTGGCTCCGCGCGCGGCTACTTCCGCGGCTACGTACTCCGGATGCAGCGCGCCGCAGTTCAGATTGATGTTGCGGCCGTCGGGAGAGACATTCAGGAACTCGACGTTACCATTGAGACGACGAATGAGCTCGCGGCCGAACTCAGGTGTGAAGCTGGCAGACCTAAGAGACGAGACATCGTCGCCTCCAATTCGTGCGAACAACTTGGGAGCCACGGCCGCCGCCGCGCCATTGGCGCAGTCGCCAACGATGCGCAGGCCGGCAAGCGAAAGGCCCGGCACGCAGTCGAGCAAAAACCGGATGTAGTCCTCTTCGTAGGCTCCGTTGTCGCCGAGCGGTGGAAGCGTCGCCGGATCGGGAGCCGCTTGCGTTGCCGCGTGACGCAGAATCTCTTCCTCGATCTCCAGTTCGACGGCATCGGGCAGCTTGAATCCGTCGCCGCCGAAGAGCTTGATGCCGTTGTCGCGCCACGGATTGTGCGACGCGGAGACGACGACGCCGGCGTGGAAGCCGTGCGTGCGCGCCAGCAATGCAATGGCGGGCGTAGTGATGACGCCGGCGCTTTCGATGTGCGCCCCGGCCTCGCGCAGGCCGGCGGCCAGCGTTGCCGCGATCCACGGGCTCGACTCGCGCGTATCGCGGCCGAGAATCAATTTCGGTCCGGACACAGTCTTGCGCAGTGTGTGGCCCAGAGCGAGTCCTGTGGCGAAGATGGTGGCCGGGTCGAGCGGCGCTTCTCCGGCGATGCCGCGAATCCCGTCGGTTCCAAAGAGTCTGCGTGCCGAGGCTGTGGTCATGTTCTCTCGCGAGTTGGCGTGGCTGCGTTAACGATCGCAGGGTTGAGGCCTTTGCGCTCATTCCCTCGAATATTCGAGGGCCATATCGATTCTTCCAAAGGATTGCCCTTGCACCGTCCCTGCGGGACTCGACGATCATTCGTGAAATCCCGATTCTCCACGCTGAAGCGCGGGGCTAACCATCGCGCCTCCGCGCGCTTGACGGGCCTTCCTCCTGCGATTGTCGACAGAGCAACTACCCTTTCATTTCAGATTCCGAGTCTTCCACGCGGCTGGTAAACGCGCCATCGGAGAGGCGCGTGGTGAGCCGATCGCCGCGAGCGACCTGAGCCGTCGAGCGCACAAGCGCGCCTTGCCGGTCGAGCACAATCGCGTAACCGCGATCGAGCACCGCCAGCGGAGAAAGCGACCGCAGTCGAGCGTCGAGCGCGCGCGCAGCGGCGGCCCGCGTCTGGACCAAACGCTCCAGCGAATGCTCGATGCGGGCGCGTCCTGCGGCGAGCCGTTCGCGCGCACGGCCCAGCGCCCGCCGCGGATCGTGGCGCAGCACGACAGTTGCCAGCCCGGAGGCGTGGCGCTGGTGCCGGCGGATTGGCTCGCAGACCGCGTCTTCCATGCGCGCGGCAAGATCGTCCAGTTGCTGTTCCCGGCGGCGAAGCAATGCAGAGACGCGGCTCTCGGCAAGTCCTACCGGAACGCGCGCCAGCCGCTGGCGCGCCTGCAGCAGTTGAAACCGGGCGGCGCGCTCGAGGCGGTGCGCCTGCGGAACCAAGAACTCGGCCACGCGAAATTGGGCCTCAGTGATGAGCTCGGCCGCCGCCGATGGCGTCGGCGCGCGCAGGTCGGCGACAAAATCGGCGATGGTGAAGTCGGTCTCGTGGCCGATCGCCGACACCACGGGCAGCGGCGAGGCCGCAATGGCGCGGGCCACAGCTTCGCTGTTGAAGGCGGCAAGATCTTCGAGCGACCCGCCACCGCGCGCAATCACGATCACGTCCACCAGGCCTGACGCATCCAGCGCCGCCAACGCCGCAACGATTTCGCCAGCCGAGCTTTCGCCCTGAACGGCGGCAGGAAACAGGAGCACGTTGAGCCCGGAGTGGCGCCGGCCGACGATGTTGAGAAAGTCGCGAATCACCGCGCCCGCTGGCGATGTCACGATTCCCACCGTGCGCGGGAATGCGGGCAAGGGCCGCTTGCGGTTCGCCTCGAACAGGCCTTCGGCTTTCAGCTTCTCCCTGAGCTGCTCGAAGGCAAGCTGCAGCGAGCCGGCGCCCACCGGCTCCATGGTTTCGGCCACAAGCTGCATTTGGCCGCGCTGCTCGTAGACGCTCACCTTGCCGCGCACCAGCACGTGCAGGCCGTCTTCGGGCCGGAACCGCAGCAGCAGCGCCTGGCGGCGGAAAAGCACCACGGGCAACTGCGCCCCGGCGTCCTTCAGGGTGAAATACATATGGCCGGAAGGCGCGGGACGGCAGTTCGAGATCTCGCCTTCCACCCACACGTCGCCGTAATCCTGCTCGACAAGTTCCCTGATCCCGGCGACCAGTTCGCGCACCGGCCAGATGCGGCGCACGGATGCGGGCTCCGCGAAGTCGAGGTCGAGCTGGGGTGTATTGGAGGACTGCTGTCTCACCGGAGTCCAGTCTCATTGGGAGTAGCCGCCGGTTGAAGTTGGCGGAAGTGGGTCGGTTCCCAGGAACGGCTCAAGGCCTGGAAAGCCTTCCTGAGCAACAATACACAGTCTGAATTCCGGAAAACACTCCCGGATTCCGGTCCTCGCGGGCTAAACCCCGCCCGGAAGAAAAGAAAAAGAGCCCCGCATCGGCACGACTGAAGTCGTGCCCTTTTACAAAGCCAAATCCTGGCAAACCTTTCAACAACCTTTATCGTCGAAACCTCCGAAGCGATCCATCGACTACCCGGATGTCTTCCGACTCACAATGATGGCGCGCAATTCGCCGGCCATCTGCTGCGTCCGCCCGGCAAGCGCGCCGCCGGGCGCAAGGCCCGGCGCGAACGTCTCTTCCAGTTCGCGGGCAACTTCGGTTCCGCGCGCAAGACCAAAGGTCCCCAGGGCGCCGGCCAGCTTGTGCGCGGCTGCGTGGGCTTCCCCTTGTTGCTCCGGCGTCAGCTTGCCGGCTCCAAGCGCCGTGGCCGCAGCCTCAAGCAGGGAAACGCGCTGCTCGATCTCCGGCAGGAATTTCGTCCAGAGAGCGTCGAGAGCGCCGGTCAGGGAGGACCGGTCCGGACCGGTTCCCGAAATACCATGAGGCATTCTGGATTCTCTCCAAGGCGGCACTTTCCCCGGGAAAAAGCCACTTAGCGAAATCGCTTCGCCCAACCCGATTTCGAGAACCAGCAGAGCTCGCCCACGGGTTCCTCTTTCAGCTCCAGCTCAGCACACTGGAGATTTGCGTGGCCAGCGTCAGCGGATCGAAGGGCTTGAAGAGCACCGCTTCCACGCCCAGGTCGGCGAAGCGGCGCTGGTCGGTGCTTTGCACCTTGGCAGTAAGCAGCAGCACCGGGATCTTCGACGTCGCCGGATTCTTCCTCAGCTCGCGAAAGGTGGAGGGTCCATCCATGCCGGGCATCATCACGTCCAGCAGAATGGCGTCGGGCTGATAGTCGACGGCGCGCGCCAGGCCCTGCGCACCGGAACTGGCCACAGCCACCTCCCAGCCGGCGATCGTCTCCAGACTGAGCGCGGCCACCTGCCGGATGTCGTCTTCATCATCAATAATCAGGATTCGGCGCATGTATCGTTTTCCTTTATGACAATGTGGGTCAATTTCCGTTTCAGGCCTGTTGTGCGGCGGCTCCCGCCGGCGACGACTCCTCCATCTGTCGCGAATTCCGGAGCATGGTCAGGACCAACGCCTCGAGCTGTTGCGGCTGCACCTGGGCCTTGGTCAAAAAGTGCGTAGGCCCGAGCGTGAGCAGCTTGCGCTCCTCGGGCGTGATCTCGCGGCCCGAGTACACCACCAGCGGAATCGTGGCCATGTTCTCGTGCTGGCGCAGCCAGTCGACGACGTTGAATCCGTCTCCGTCGGGCAGGCCTATGTCGAGAACCAGCAGATGGGGCTGAAAACTGAAGCAGGCGTCGAGGCCGGTCTGGCGGCTGTGCGCCAGCTCCACCTGGATGCCGTCGCGCGAAAAGACATTGCCGATCACGCGAGCCAGGTCCACGTCGTCCTCAATGACCAGAATGCGCGCCTTCTCGCCCGGCCCGCAGAGAACACGCGCCATCTCCCCGAGCAATGCATCCTCGTCGAGCGATTCTTCCACCCAGCCCTCGGCGTGTTCGCGCGGCGCCGATTGCCCTTTCTGGTTTTCCACGCTGAGCAGAACCACCGGAGCCTTGGCCGCGGGATCGAGGCGGCGTAACATGGGCAGAATCTTCCAGCCGTTCATGCCGTCCACCGATGTATCGAGCAGGATCGCCGCGATCTCGGGGGTGACAGCAGCCAGGGTCTGTTCCACGGTACCTGCCTCGACAACCTGGTAGCCATGGCGCGCCAGCGCCGCGGCCACCTGGCCGCGCGTCGTCCCGTTGGCGTCGGCCAACAGCACCGTGCCGTGTCCGTCTTCCTGATCCGGAGTGCGAACCGGGACCGGTCCGGGAGCCGGCTCGTAGGGCAGGAACACCCGGAAGGTGGAACCCCGCACGCGATTGCGCTCCGCCCAGATCCGCCCGCTGTGCTGCATCACAATCGACCGGCAGATGGCCAGCCCCAGGCCGCTTCCGCCCTTTTGCCGCGAGTCCGATGCATCCACCTGCTGGAATCGCCCGAAGATCGACTCGAGCTTGTCGGCGGGGATGCCGCGGCCATGATCGATGACCGAAAGCGTGACGCCGGTCTTGCCCGGGCGCAGCATGACCGACACGGTCGAGTTGGATGGCGAAAACTTGACGGCGTTGGAGAGCAGGTTGGTGAGCACCTGGAGCAGCCGGTCGGCGTCGGCGCTGATTTCCACCTGCACGGTGTCGTGGATCAGCCTCACGCCCGCCGCGTCCGCCACCGGCTGCATGCCTTCGATGGCCTGACGGACGATTTCAGCCAGTTGCACGCCGCGGAAAGAAAGCGGTTCGCGGCCGCTCTGGATGCGTTCGAGATCCAGGATATCGTTGATCAGCCTCACCAGCCGGTCGGAGTTGGTGACTGCGATGCGCAGCAGGTTGGCCGCCTTTTCGTTCACGTCGCCGAGGATGCCGGACGACAAAAGGCCGAGAGCGCCGCGGATGGAGGTAAGCGGCGTGCGCAGTTCGTGGCTGACCGTGGAGATGAATTCATCCTTCATCTTGTCGAGCGCATTGCGCTGGCTGATGTCACGGAAACTGATGACCGAACCCGAGAAGCGGCCCTGGTCATGGATAGGCGTGGCAAAGTATTCGGCGGGGAACGAAGTTCCGTCGTGGCGATAGACGGAGTCCTCTCCGGCCGCGGCCGCGTGACGCTTCATGGCCTCGCGCAACGAACAATCGTCGGCGCATTTGCGGCCCGCCGGCGCAAAACCGTGCAGCAGGTCGTGCACGGGTTTGCCGGTAAGGGTCGCGGCTTCGGCGCCCAGCAGGCGCGCGGCGGCGGGGTTGGCAAAGCTCACCACGCCGTGCCTGTCCACGCCGCAGATGCCGTCGGCCACGGAGTTGAGCAGAATCTCCTGCTGGCGCGAGAGCTCGTCGGCGCGGCCGCGCTCCTGGGAGCGGGCCAGCATCTGCCCCAGCGAGGTGGCGGCCATCTCGATGGTGGCGATGGCTTCGCGGTCTTCGCGGAGATGGTAGCGGGAATAGAATTCAAGCACCGCCAGCAGCTTGTGGCCGACGCGCACGGGAACAGCCCACCCGGAGGCCATCTCGTGGCCCAGCGCCGATTGGGCGCGCTTGCCGCGCGGCGTGTCGGAAAGATCGGCCAGCCAGACCGGGCGGCCCTCCTGCCATACCCGGCCCGGCAACTCGGCGCCGCTGGCCAGTTTCATCGGCATGCTTTCCTGGATGAAAGCCTCGGTGCGTTTGCCGGGAATTCCCCATGCCGTGCTGAACTCGAGCTTGTTCTCCTCGGCGCTCACGTTCCACTTTACGGCCATGTCCCAGCTATGACTGACGCAGAGCGCCTCAAGAATCCGCGTGGACGCGCCATCCGATGTCGAGTTCTCGCCCACGATCTGGCTCACGCTCAGTTGCAGGGCCAACCGGTTCTCGCGCTGCTTCTGGTGGGTGACATCGCGCAGCAGGCAGCGCACCGCCAGGGGATTGCCCGCCTTCTGGCGCTGGCTGAGACTCAGCTCCAGTTCCTGCACGCGCCCATCCTGGCTGTAATTGCGCAGCGGCGCCCGGTCGATCTGTTCGCCATCGAGGGCGCGGCGGAACAAGCCCCGCACTTCGGCCCGGCAGTTGGGTCCGAACAGGTCGGGGAATGAATCCAGTTCCAGCAGCGCTGCCGTCTCGATCCCGAAATTCCGCTTCCAGGCCGGATTGGCATACATGAACTGCCCGGCCGGACTCAGCGTGGCGATCATCTCGCTGGAATTCTCGAAAAGATCGCGGTAGCGTTCCTGCGACTCGCGCAGCGCCAGCTCCTCGTGCAGGATTGCGCTCTGGTCGAGAGCCACGGCCACCAGCCCGGTCAGCCCGCCATCGTTGTCGCGGAGGGCCGATATGTGGAGCGTGACGGGGATGGGTGTCCCATCCTTGCGCTTCAAATGCGTGTTGAAGCTCGGCACCTGGCTGGGCGGCAGGGCGCGAATGCATTCCATGAACCCCGCCAGTTGGCCGCCGGAAGAGGGTTCCGGCGGCTCCTTGAGGTCGAGGAGCCTGAGAATCTCCTGCATGAGACGCTGGCCCTCGCCCGGGCCCAGAATCTCGCCCGCGCTGGACATGGCCATCAGTTCCGAAGCGTGATAACCGAGGATGCGTTCGGCGGCAGGATTGAGGTAGGCGAGACGGCCGTCGAGACCCGCGGCCACCACCATGGTGCCGGCCGAATCCAGGACATGTTTCATGGTTTCGGCGGCGGGCAGGGCGGCGGCGACCTGGGGCGCGGGAGGCACCAGCGCGAGAAGGCGAAGGGCAATGACCGCGGCCACCGCGCCGGCCGCGATCATCAGAAGCTCATCGGCGACCGGGCCAGCCAGCAGGCTCCAGGCAACAGCCCCCAACGGCAACAGGAGCGCGAGCGAGGCCAGAATCAGCCATGCAACGGAGATTCGTGCAGCTCCTCGCGGAGGTTGTTGTCCGGTCCGGATTGTGCGAACACCGTTGGCCCAACCCCCCATTGCTTCTCCTTGAATCAGGATCGTGGAAGAGCCGGAAGCGGAGGCAATGCTGCCGGCTTGTTCCCTGGTGAGGCGAATACTTTTTTATCTCTGCCCGTTTCCCCTCGGTCGGGAACATTCCGGCTCGATCACGGGTGAGTGAGGAGATGGACGAGCAGGCCACATTTGCGCCTCTCAAGAACATCGACAGCACTCGCCCGCCGACGCAAACGGCCTTTAGGGGAGGGCAAAAAACGCTGCACACCATCCTGCCAGCTATAAAATCCTGTTCCCCGTCCCATGGCCGCACATGCCCCGGTACTCCCGCCAACGTCCGATAATTCTCCGCTGGCGGCCCCTGGATTTCAAATGGGGACTTTCTTTTCGGCCAATAGGTTAGTCCTAACTATATACCGAGGGCAATCCAAGAGGGAAAAAACGTTGCACTGAATCCGAACAGGTAACCATTCGACCGGCTCGAAAACGTTTTCGACAGCCTGAAGGGTGACCGGTCGATCGTGGTTCTTCCGACACCGCGGGACACCATCCGCTGATGAAAAAATGCCGGACAGAGGCGTGGAATTCAATGACGACAAGCGTCCATCGCAGGACCGTCGATCTTTCCGGGTTTCCCGACCTGGTGGTGATCTACCTCGGAATGCGGGTGAACCGTCTGACGGGGCTGAAGACCCTGTTCGGCTTTGGCCCCAGAATCTCCGATTCAGTGGCAGCCAGGCCGGACGGGTTGCTCTCGCACGAGACGGTCTTCTACTCGTTCGTTCCCATGCATGTGGGAATGCGCCAATACTGGCGGGATATGGCTTCGCTTCTTGCCTGGACCCGCTCCGAACCGCACCGCATGTGGTGGAAGAACTTTCTGGCCGACTCGGGCGGCACCGGCTTCTGGCATGAGACGTATCTGCGGCAGGGCGGCATGGAGGCCATCTACGACGACGTGCCCCGGCCCATCGGGTTCATGCGATTCGCACCGGTGGTCGACGCCCGCGGCGCCATGTTCGGGGCCCGGCATCGGTCCGGCCACGGGACGATTGCCGAACCGGTCGTGAGCGAGACGGAACTGTACGGGCGCGAGGAGTAGCCGGGTAGCCCGGGACGGGGCTCCGGCTTCCATCGTCGGCCGAAAAGAGCTCCGCCGGCCTTTCTTGCGCAAATGACGATGGATGTCGTTTCGTGTTCGCCTCATTGTCCGGTTGTGGGGCGAAACTTCGGAATTGGCGGCCAGCCGATCGGAACGGAGAGTCGGCTTGGGCAAGGCAATTTCGTCCGGCTGCGGCTTTCTTCGTCTCCTGGCATCCAAACCTTTGAGGTGGACTTCACATGCGCGAAAGAATTGCGCTGGCCTTCGTCCTCGCCGTCGTCGCATGGGCGACGGGTTGCAAGAAGCAAGTCGATCGGGCGGAATTCGTATCCGCGATCAACAAGTCCTTCGCCGGCCACCACGATTGCATCTGGCACGGACCCATCAAGCTCCCTGCCCGGGTGGACGTCTCCAAAGATGAAAGGACCCGCGACTACAATGCCCTCACCGATGCGGGGTTGCTCATTCGTGAGCCGGAAGTCGGGCGCTTTGCCGGCGGCTCCAAACAGATGAACAAGTACGAACTCTCCGACAAGGGACACGCCGCGTGGATCCCCGACCCCAACCAGCCCGGTTATGGCAACTTCTGCTTCGGCCACTTCAACGTCACCACCATCGAGAGCGCCATCCCCGACGACCCCGCCAACCCCACCCGGTACACGGTCAGGTACCAGTATGAAGTGGAAGGCGTCCCCGACTGGGCCCGCACTCCGGAATCGATGAGAACCTTTCCCAGGATTGCTGCCGACACATCCATCCAGTCAGCTACCACCACCCTGGTAAAAGATGACAACGGAGGCTGGGTCGTGCAATCGGCTTTGGGCTCTTGAGCGGCCGATCGAAAGTTCCGGTCAGGCGGTCACCCGGCCGCCTGGTCTGCGGGAACGGCGACGAAAATATCCGCGTCCAGGTCTTGCAATCGACCCCTTACCGCAATCCCTTGCTGTAGAAGATCTCGGGATCGCCCTCGTCCAGGTGCTGAACCATTCCGCTCAAGACGTAACCCCTGGAATTCAGGAAAGCCTGCATGGGCAAGTTGGACAGGTTCGTCGAGGTGAAGATGCGGCTGCTTGTGCACCGTTTCTCAAATTCACGAAAAAGTCGGCCGGCAACTCCGAGTCGCCGATGGGCAATGTCGACGTGAATCGTGTGCACGAAGGCGCGACCGAAGAATCCATAATCCATGACGCCATAGCCGACAAAAGTATCGTTCTCGGTCGCCAGCAAACACTCACCCTTCTCCACCGCTGCTTGTACGAACGCCGCTCCCTGTCGGGTGGTGGGATCGATGGACAGAACACACCGGAGGTCGGTAATCAAGGCATTTCGAATCGTTAACACAGCAAAGAGTGCTCCGCGCCGTATGGCACATCCAGTCTGAAGACCTCCCGACGATGGTGTTCCCATCAACTGCGACCCCTCTGACAAAAGGCGACAACGGAGGCTGGGTCTTCCAATCGGCTTTGGGCTCCCGGGCGGCCAATGGAGATTCCGGGCCTGGCGGTTGCTCACCCGCGAGGGCGATTTTTTCAGGTCAAGGGCGCGCCATTCTACTCGGTCGAGGCAACATCCGGCCGCGCGGACTCTACTGGCAGCAACCGCAGGTCGGGATAAATGTTGGCGGCCAACGGAGTGCGCGGTTCTTGATGTGCGAAGCTGTTCGGCGGCGGCTTGCGAACGATCGGAGCATCGGGTTGCGGGTTGCCAATCCTGGGTGCCTGAGCCGGAATTACCACATGCGGCGGAGGGGTAATCCGCAACGGAACCGCGAAGGATGGCGGCTTGCCGAAGTTACGCAAGGGCTGCTGGAACCTGTCGGGCAGTCGAAAGATCTGATCGGGATCGACGGGATGTTGCACAGCGGTCTGGCAAAAGCAAGGGACCGATGCCGATAGGAGGAGAGCCGCAGTCAGAACTCTCATAGCACACCGCCTCGCAACTTGCGACATTTCAGACGCGAAGATGATAGCACCAGGACAGGTTCTGGCTGAATTGTTTGGATGTTAAGTCGAGGAGCGCGAGGTGTTACAAGAAGCTGAACTCAGCGGCTGGCTGATTCAGAGAACGACCTCGGAGGCTCCTCAGAGACTATGTACTTCATTGGACTTGACGTGCACAAGAAGACGATCAGCTATTGCGTGAAGGACGCTGCTGGCCGTGTGTACCAGGAAGGCAAGATGGGATCGACCCGGCGCGAGCTGGACGGCTGGATTCTGACCCTTCCCCAACCCCGGACGATGGCCATGGAGGCGACGATCTTCACCGGGTGGATTTACGACCATCTGCTTCCGCACGCGGAGAAGGTGAAGGTGGCGCACCCGTTGATGTTGCGGGCCATCGCCGCAGCCAAGAAGAAGAACGACCGCATCGATGCCAGTAAGATCGCCGACTGCCTACGCTGCGACTTTCTGCCCGAGTGCCACATGGCCTCGACAGCGATCCGCGACCGGCGCCGGATTCTGCGATACCGCAACCTGGTGGTCAAGCAGTCCGTACAGATGAAGAACCGGGTCTCCGGTCTGTTGATGGAGACCGGAGTGAGCTACAACAAGCAGCGGCTGCACAAGGTGGGGTACTTCGGCGAGCTGATGGCGACCAACGCGGAGATCCACGACTGCATCCGGCCGCTGCTCCGGTTAAGCCGGGAACACATCGAGCGCGCACAGAAGCTGGATTATGCGCTGGTCAGCTCGCTGGAACGCGATCCGTTGCTGAAGGAGAGACTGCGACGGTTGCGAACGGTGCCGGGAGTGGGGCCGATCACGGCGCTGACCTGGGCGCTGGAGATCGGAGATTTCACACGCTTTCGGTCAATCAAGCAGGCCATCAGCTACTGCGGTCTATGCGGTGATGAAAGCAGCTCGGCCGACAAGGCGATGCGCATGCCGCTCTCCAAGCAGAGGAACAAGCACATCCAGCGGGTGCTGGTAGAGGCTGCCAAGCTGGCGCCCAGAGAGTGCCACGAGCTGGCAGTGGTCCGAGAGCGGGAACTGGAGCGAGGCAATCGGAACCGCGCCACGCTGGCAGTGGCGAGGAAAATCGTGTGCTACCTGCTGGCGGTTGAACGTGGCCAGCGCGACTTCGTGCCTGCCGAGGAGTTCTCTGGTATGGCGGCAGCGTAAAAACTCTTCCCAAGAGGGAAAAACTCAGGATTCTTTCGATGCGCAGGCTGCCAGGTCCTGCCGGTTGGCGACTGAGCGAAGGAGATCAAACTCCGGAGGCTCTCTCCGAATTGTTTCGGGACTGGCAGCGAACACACACTCAATCTTCGGTGACGGCTCTTCGGAGCCTGAGACCGCAAATGGATGTCTGGTTCTGCAGGATGCAGGAACCCTCAGCCAAGAGG
>JASHQQ010000361.1 GCA_030039035.1 Acidobacteriaceae bacterium
GCCGAATGCGCCGCCGGTTTCGGTCTGGATGACGCGCACCTTGTCTTCGGGCAGGCCGAAGATGGCCATGAGGGATTTGTGCACGTAGAACGGGCACTGGAGCGAGCCCCAGACGGTGATGCCGGAGTCGGCGCTCCACTCGGCGATGACGCCGTTGTTCTCGATGTAGAGGTGCTCCTGCGCGCCGGTGCGGTACTCGCCTTCGACGATGTGCGCGGCTGCGGCAAAGCCCGCGTCCACATCGCCTTTCTCGAGCAGGAAGCTCTTGAGCAGGTTGTCGGCTCCCCACACAATCACATCCTGCCGCTCGCTCTCTTCGATCGTGAAGACAGGCGGGAGCGGCTCGTACCCGATCTCGACGCCGGCCACGGCCTGGAGCAACTTGTGCTTGTCGGGGTGCGCGAGGAGCAGGATCGGCTCGTCGCAGTGATTTACCACGCCATCGGCCAGGCAGGGCTGATCGGCGACAATGAGCTGGATGTGGTTTTTTCCGGGAATGTCGGCCGCCGTGACGATCGTGAATTCGTTCCAGTCGACGCGGCGATCGAAGCGGATGGAGCGAAGGAACCCGCGCGGGATCGTGCTGCGCACCGTGGCGCCGTGCCACATGCCCTCGCGCTCAATGTCGTCGACGTAACGCGCGCGGCCCACGAGCTTGTCGATCCCTTCCTTGCGCGGAACGGGAGCACCGACGATGCGGTTTGTCCGGCTTGTGTTCATCCCTGTGGGAAGCCGCGATTGCCGTGCGGGTTGTCGCCTAGGATACAACGGCGCGGCAGGGATTCAAAATCCTGGCCCTTATCTATATCAACAATGGGTGCCCCATCCTTGCGGCATCTTTGTCTGTGCCGCAAGGGCGGGATGACGGACGAATAAGGCCACGTATCAGCTCGCCAGCACCGCCAGCGTCCTCGCCAGCACATTCACTCCGCTGCCGATCCACCCGGGCGAGGCGTATTCATCCGGCCGGTGGCTCACGCCCCCCCGGCAGGGAATGAAGAGCATGGCCACGGGCGCAATGCGCGCGACGAAAAGCGAATCGTGATAGGCGCGGCTCACCAGGCGTTGGGAGGATTTGCCGGCTTCGGCCGCTGCTTTTTCCATCACGGCGAGAGTCTCTTCGTCGCACTGCGCGGGCGGGTCGGAGTTGACAACGTCTGCTTTGAAGTCGATGCTGCGGCGCAGGGCGATCTCCTGGCAGGCGTCAAAGAGAGAACGAATAACCCCATCGCGGCGCTGTCGATCGATGTCGCGGATGTCGGTTTCGAGCCGTACGCGCGAAGGGATGCTGTTCACGGCGCCGGGAAAAACTTCGCACACGCCGACAGTTCCCACGGTATCAATCGCGCCGGTCGATTTCGCTGCCGATTCCAGGGCCAGGATCAGCTCCGCCGCCGCGGCCAGCGCATCCTTGCGGCCCGGCATCAGCTTGCCGCCGGCATGGCCGCCTTCGCCTTCGATGAGAATCTTCACGCTGGCCGGCGCGGCGATATGCGTCACGAGTCCGAGATCGATGCCTTCGCGCTCGAGCTCCGGACCCTGCTCGATGTGGAGCTCGATGAACTTGTGGAAGCGTCCCGGCGGCAGTGCAACCGATTCGAGCGGTCCCGCAAAGCCCGCCTGCGCGCGCAGTTCGTCCAGGGTGCGGTCCTCCTTGTCGCGCAATGCTTGCGCTTTCTCCGGTGAAAGCACGCCCGCCATCATGCGGCTGCCCAGGCAGCCGATGCCGAAACGCGTTGGCTCCTCGGCCGTAAAGATCACCAGCTCGATCGATCGTCGCGGCGCGAAGCCCATCTGCCGCAGCACGCGAATCGCTTCGAGCCCGCCCAGGACGCCGACCACTCCGTCGTATGAGCCCGCGTTGGGTATGGCGTCGATGTGCGAGCCCGTGCCGATGGGCGCGAGCGTGGGGTCGGTTCCTTGCCAGCGCGCAAAGGTGTTGCCCGCTGGATCTTCCTGGACAGTCAGGCCGGCCGCTGCGCAAAGGCCTTTCACATAGGCGCGGGCGCGCCGGTCGGCTTCGCTGAAGACCACGCGCGTCACCACAGGCGGCTCGGCTTCGGAGATCTGCGCCAGCGCCTGCAGCTCCGCCATCAGGCCGTCGATGGGCCGATCGGGTCTCATGCCGAGCCTCCCGGCGTCGCCAAAGGATGTCTGCGCCAGTCCTTGTAGATCAGGTATTTCGCCGGCGCTTTGCCCAGCGCGCCAAACCACTGCGGGCAAAAGGGCGCCATCCAGATGAAGTCGCCGGCTTGCACCGGGTACCACGAGTCGCCAAGACGATAGATTCCGCCGCCTTCGAGCATCAGCAGCCCGTGCTCCATGATGTGAATCTCGACCATGCTCAGCGCCGCGCCGGGCTCGTAGGTCATGGTGTTGACGGCGAAGTCGTAGCCTGGGCCATCCGGCATCAGCGAGCGCACGCGCAGCGCCTCGTCGCCCAACAGCGGCACGGAGGTCTTCGCGGCTTCGTCGCCGACCAGGATATCCAGCCCAGGCGCGCCGGCTTCGCATTGGTAGGGTTTCTCGATCACCGCCGCGCGCGATTCATCGCGGGCACGCACCGTGTGAGGAGCGCCCTGCGGCAGGTAAGCAAAGCCTCCCGGCGCCAGGACATGCTTTCTGTCTCCCGCGGTCAGCTCCAGTTCGCCTTCGATGACGTAGAGAAACCGCTGTGCGGGCGTCGGCCCCAGACTGCCGTCGGCGGTAAACTCCGCCGTCATCTGCGTGAAGCGCGCGCCCGGTTGCGGTCCCACATGGATGACAAACTCCACACGCTCGGCGCCCGGCAGCGGCGTGCGAACAAACGCGTCCGGCGTTTGCAGCAGGTGGTCCGGCTTCAGGCTGCTGCGTGTCAGTCCGAGATGGTGCAAGCGCGGCCTCGATCTTTCTCGCGACGACTCAACGGAATCGGAGAGACTTCTTTGCAAGTGCGATATCGCCGCGAGTCCCGATTGGCCGAGGGCTCACGGAATGACAGGAAAAAACAATCGCGTATCATCCTGAGCGACTCCGGGTCCGCCGTGACGGACGAGCAGGGAGTCGAAGGACCTGCGTTTCGTCCGGCGAGAGGTCCATTCGCGTCATGTGTTGCTCGATTCTATCCGACCTCTGCGGCCAATTGCTCCAGAAACTTCCGGCCCACAACCAGCGCGGCCTCGACATCCTCTTCGCGGACCGCTTCGTCGGGATGATGACTAAGGCCGCCGGGGCTGCGCAGAAAGAGCATCGCAGAAGGCACGCGGGCGGCCATCACCATGGCGTCGTGGCCGGCGCCGCTGGGCATGCGCTTCACCGGGAGCCCCGCAGATTCGACCGCCGAAGCGAGACAAGCCGTCAAGGTTGGATCCATTTCGATTCCCGCTTCATTCATCTTCTCCATCCAGGCCACCTCTACGCCTCTTCGATGGGCAATTCGATGGGCATCCCGGGTAAGTTGCCTCACCCACGCGTCGCGTATCCGGCTGTTCATGTGGCGAAGATCGAGACTCACGTCAACCTGGCCAGGAATCACGTTGGCCGCGTTCGGTTGCAGTTCGATCGTTCCGACGGTCGCCACCAGCCCGCTTTCGGCTTTTGCCGTTGCTTCAACCTGGGTGATCCATTCCGCCGCGGCCGCCAGCGCATCGCGCCTCAAATGCATCGGCGTCGTCCCGGCGTGATTCGCCTGCCCGGTGAAGCGCAGCCCCAGGCGCGTCTGTCCAACGATGGCGTCCACGACCGCCAGTTGCAGATTCTCGGCCTCCAGCACCGGCCCCTGCTCGATGTGCATTTCGATGAATCCGTAGACCTTGCCTGGATCGATCGTGGCTTCGCCGATCTTGCCGGGATCGAGGCCGAAGGCGCGGATCGCTTCCTCCATGCGTATGCCTTCGGCATCTTCATAGGCCAGCATCTTGTCATCGAATACGCCGGCCACCGCCCGGCTGCCCAGAAACGGCACGCCGTAGCGCACCCCTTCTTCTTCAGAGAACGCGATCACCTCGATCGGCAAGCGAAACGCGATCTCCCGCGCGATCCGAGCCCACTCGAGCGCCAGCACCACGCCCAGCACGCCGTCAAATGCGCCGGCGTTGGGCACCGAATCGATGTGCGATCCGAGCAAAAGGCGCTTGCGTGCCATGCCGAAGTCCGGTTTCGCGCCTCCAGGCTGCCACATTCCACGGAGATTTCCGGCCGCATCGACGTGCACCGTCATGCCCAGCGCTTCCATGCGGCCGCGCAGGTGGGCGTGAACGTCGCGTACCGGCGGAGTGAGAAACCGCCGCGTGGTGCGGCCGGGCTCTTCGCTGAATCCGGCAATCAGCCGGCACTCGGCGATCGACCTCTGCGCCCGGTCTTTCATGCACGCGCCAACTCTCTGCCCAGTGGCTGGCCCGACCACTCGCCCTGGTCGAAGACCCGCTCCCCGCGCAGCCAGGTTTCCACTACGCGCCCACGCAGTTCTGCTCCGAGATATGAGGAAAGCTTGTGGCGAAAATGGAGATCGCCCGTCGCAACGGTCCATGTCGCGTCGGGATCGAAGACAACAAGGTCGGCGTCCGCTCCGGCGGCCAGCACGCCCTTGCGGCCGGCCAGACCGGCGAGCCGCGCAGGCGCCGCACCCATCCAGTCGCCCAGACCATCCATGCGCAAGCCGCGGCGGCTTATCGCCGTCCAAAGCACCGGCAGCGCCAGACCCAGGCTGGCAACGCCGCCCCACGCCGTGTCCCACCGGCCTTCGTCACGGCGCTTCATTTCCGGCGGGCAGGGGGAGTGGTCGGTGGTCACCATGTCGATCAGCCCCGCGCCGAGCGCTCCCCACAGCGCTTCACGATTGGCCGCACCGCGAATCGGCGGAGCGCACTTGAACTCGGTCGCGCCGTCGGCGATCTCCTCGGCTGCGAACCAGAGATAGTGCGTGCAGGTTTCGACAGTGAGTGGCAATCCGTGGTCTCTCGCGCGCGCAATCAGCGGCAGAGCCTTTGCGCTCGAGAGATGAACAATATGAAGTGGCACCTTGAATTTCTCGCAAAGCCGGATCAGCAGCGCAATCGCTTCGGTCTCGGCTTCGTCCGGGCGCGAGGCCAGCCAGGTCGAGTACCTGCGCCAGTCCCCGCGGTCACCCTTCAGTCTGGCCGTCGCCGCATCCACCGGCCCGGCGACCTCGGCGTGCGCCAGCAGCGGCAATCCGGAATCCCGGAGCCGCTCCATTGCCAGACACAGGTCGCGCTCATCCACCCATGCGAACCCATCGATTCCGGAGTGGATCAGAAAGCACTTGAATCCCGCAACACCCGCCTTCGCCAGCGGCTGAAGAGCATCCGCATTGCCGCGCACCACGCCACCCCATGCAGCCCAGTCCACCCACGCCTTTCCGTCGGCGGCGGCCCGCTTGGCTTCGAGCGCCGTGACATCGATCGTCTCCGGAACGCAGTTCAGCGGCATGTCGACCAGCGTCGTTACGCCACCCGCCGCCGCGGCGCGCGTGGCCGTCGCAAAGCCCTCCCACTCCGTTCGCCCCGGCTCGTTGATATGAACGTGGGTGTCGACCAGCCCGGGCAGCAGCACGAAATCCCCCAGATCGCGCAGGATGGCGCCCGAAGGGACGTCCGCCCAGCCTCGCACCTCCACGATGCGCTCGCCCTCCACCATCACGGTCGCCGGCGCCAAGCCCTGCGGCGTCAGCACGCGGGTCGAGCGAAATGCCTGTGACATACTGACATTACTTTCGCCGCTCAGGGAGGCCGAGAGCAAGGTGGGAAGTTCCGCGCAGCCCAATCCCGAGTTCCTGCGCCGCGCCATCTCTCTCGCGACCGGGAACGTCGCCAACAACATTGGCGGTCCGTTTGGTGCGGTCATCGTGCTCGATGGCCGGATCGTCGGCGAGGGCGCGAATGCTGTCACGGCGACCAACGACCCAACGGCCCATGCCGAGATCGTGGCCATCCGCGCGGCATGCAAGGCGCTGGGCACGTTCAAGCTCGCCGGCTGCCAGCTTTATACCAGTTGTGAGCCCTGCCCCATGTGCCTTTCGGCTGCCTGTTGGGCTCGCCTCGACGCCATCTTTTACGGCTGCTGCGCCGCCGACGCCGCCCGCGCCGGCTTCGACGATGCCTTCCTTTACGCGGAGCTTCGCAAGAACCCGGCCGAGCGCAAGATCCCGGCCGTGCGGCTCCTCAGCGACGAAGCCTGGGCCAGCTTTGCAGCGTGGATCGCGTCACCGAACAAGGTCGAGTATTGAACCCTTCACGCATGCGGTCAACGTTGCGAAATCGCCGCCGCAAGATTAAAGTCTCACTTAACCTTCGCCACGGAGCCTGCCTCCCATGCCCCGCATCGTCCGCTGTTCCATTATCCAGGCCTCGAACGCCGTGCCCGCCACCGAGCCGCTCGCCGTGCAGAAGCAGGCCATGATCGACAAGCACCTCAGCCTCATTCGCCAGGCCGCGGCCGACGGCGCGCGGATCGTCTGCCTGCAGGAGATCTTCAACGGCCCTTACTTTTGCGCCGAACAATCTGTCAGATGGTATGAGACCACCGAGTCAGTCCCTTCAGGACCGACTGTCAGCCGGATGCGCTCGCTGGCCAAAGAGCTCGGCATCGCCATGATCGTGCCGGTCTACGAAGTCGAGCAGGAGGGAGTCTTCTAC
>JASHQQ010000362.1 GCA_030039035.1 Acidobacteriaceae bacterium
GTCCGGAATTGCGGCGTCTCCGGATTTCAAGAAGCCGCTCCGTTGTTGACCGCCCCATCGCCGGACTCATGGCGCGCATTACGCCGCGGTCCCCGGCCCACCTCGGCGATGGAGCGGATCTGGTGCTTGTAGATGAAGAGATTGGG
Organism: Acidobacteriaceae bacterium; assembly: GCA_030039035.1. GTDB lineage: Bacteria > Acidobacteriota > Terriglobia > Terriglobales > Acidobacteriaceae > Telmatobacter. The sequence continues at coordinate 147 of JASHQQ010000362.1, forward strand.
CCGGCCTTCGCGCGTCAGGCGAACCATGCCGTCGTCGAAGTATTCGATCCAGCCGCGCACCGTCTCGCCATCGCGCAACTTGATCTGCACGGGAACCTGGCGTTCGCTCAGGGAGCGAAGATAGAGCGCTTCCTGTCCGGTGTCTCCCGGCGGCGGCGCCTTGGTGCGGCGGCGCGAAGGCAGTGGCGGAGTCATGTTGAACATTTTACGGCAAAGCCTCAAACAGACGGGTCCGGCCGATTCCGCGCGGGCGCAGCGTGCGTTGAACGAATGCGAATCGATGGGAGTTCGGACCGACTGAGTCCCTTTCTCTGCATTCGATGCAATCGCCGCATTGTGGGGCTGAGGGATTTTGCAGGAAATGTCACGCGCGGGCCGCGCGGGGTTTGGTTCAATCGCTCTTGACCGGCGAATCGGAATAGTAGCCCGCGCGGTTGCGAATGTTGAAGTCCGAGGCCGAGGCTCTGGGAATGGTCACCGTGACGCGATGGAAGTTCCTCCCCGGAACCTGGTTCTGCGGATAGTAGCCGAGCAGATATTGCGTGCGCAGATCGTCGCTGACGCGCGCAAAGGCCTTGTCGAGCCCGCCTTCATTCACATAGAAGCTCTTTCCGCCGGTCTGCTCGGCCAGCGTGATCAGCGCGTGCTCACCGCGCAGGTCGCGGCCGGCGCTGGCTTCGATGGGGACATCGATGAGGCTGTAAATCATTACTTCATTGCGCAGCGCCTGCTCCAGGGCCTGGTCGTAGGTGGTGTCTTCGGCGGTGTCGTCGCCGTCGGAATCGATGATCAGCACCTTGCGCCCTTCCAGCGGACCGAGCCGCTGCGAGCCGAGATAAATCGCGTCGTAAAGCGCGGTGGACGGACCTCCGCGCAGCCGGTCGAGCCCGCGGTCGATCTCGCTCGCCTTGTTCGTAAAAGGCGTGATCTCGTGGACGTCGGTGGCAAACTCGATCAGGCTCATCTTGTCCTGCGGGCGCAAAAGGGCGTGGACGAAATGCTTGGCCGCGCTCTGCTCCACCGATCGGTCCTTGTAGACGCTGCCGCTGGTGTCGATCGCCAGCGTGAGATTGAGCGGCATCTCCGACTGGCGCTCGAAGACCGAGATGGTCTGCGGACGGCCGTCCTCGAGAAGATGGAAGTCGTCGCGCGCAAGCCCGCCGACAATGGCTCCGTTCTTGTCGGTGACGTTGACGAAGACGTTGACGAGCTTCACGTTGACGTGGAGCGTGGCGGCGGGGTCGGATTGGGCAAAAGCGCGACTTGCAAAGGAAACGGCGGCGAGGAAGGCCAGCAAGAGACGGGCGTCGAATGGCGCCTGAGGGGCCAAAGCCCCCGCAAGAAGAACGCGCGTCAATGTACGGGCTGAAGACCGTACCCTCCCAATCCCCCACGCATTACGCTCCATGCGCGGCCTCCGTCGGAGCGATAGCGATCTCCTCGGGGAACGGCTCGCCGGGCGCCCAGACCGCGCCATCGGCGAAGGTTTCGCGCTTCCAGATGGGCACCGTCTTCTTGAGCGTATCGATCAGCCAGCGGCAGGCGTCAAAGGCCTGCGCGCGATGCGCCGAAGCCACCACGATCAGCACGCTGGTCTCGCCCACCTCGAGCCGTCCCAGCCGATGCACGATGGACACCTGCCGCACGCCGAAGCGGCTGCGCGCTTCGGCAGCCAGCCCGCGCAGTTGCTTTTCCGCCATCTCTTCATAGGCTTCGTAATCGAGGTACAGCGTCTGGCGGCCGCGAGTGTTGTTGCGGGCGATGCCGTCGAAAACCACCACAGCGCCGTCTTCGGCACGCCTGGCGGCTGCCACCAGCGATTCGGCGTCGATGCGCTCGCAGGTGAGCGCGGTAGAAACCGTCTGATCTTCTTCGCGACCGTCCGCGGAAGGCGCCAAAGGCCCAGTGCCGGAACAGCCAGCTCCGCCAGAGACCGGCGGCAATAAGCCGACTTCGTCGTCGTCGTGGAGCACATCGCCGGCAGTGGCGTATTCGGCGTTGACGCTCACGGCGATGCCGCGCAGCTCCGGCGCCGGCCGGGCTTTGCCGAGCCGATCGAGCAGCTCCGCGACTGTGGCGCCCTCGGGCAGCTCCACGCGCGACGCGGCGGAGCCGAGCGAGTCCTTCAGAATTCCGAATGGAAGAACGCGAACATGCATGGTTAGAAAAAGCATACCGCCTGCTGTTTAGACGCAACAGGCGGACGTGGGGCGGTTCTGTTGGACTGCCACTTGAGTAAGCCCGTCCCGCCCTTTTTGCAAACGCCGGGCGAAAAGTCGGGGCAACCCTCGCGACGGCAATGCAGGGCCGGGCCGCGCAATCCTTCAAAAACGGGACGCCGCGGCGGCCGGCTGGTTGGCCCGGTCGTCCGCGATCGCTGCCGGCTTCTCGAATTGTGCGCCGGCCTCCTTTTTTTCCTGGTCGGAGACGGCCGACACCAGCACCGGCTGCACCTTCAACAGCGGCAGCGCCACCGCCAGCACATCTTCAATGTGCCGGGCATAGTGCACCTGCACGCCCTCCATCATCTCCGGCGTCAGGTCTTCCTCCACGTTCTGGCGGTTTTCCGCGGGCAGAATCACGCAGTCGATCCCCGCCCGCCTCGCGGCGAGGAACTTCTCCTTGATTCCACCCACGGGCAGCACATCGCCGCTCAGGGTGATCTCGCCGGTCATGGCCGTGAGCGGCCGCACCGGCGTGTCGGTAAGCAGCGAAACCAGCACCGTGGCCATGGTTACGCCGGCCGAGGGACCATCCTTGGGAATGGCGCCTGCCGGAACGTGGATGTGCAGGTCGGTGTCCTTGGTGAACTCCTCGTTCAACCCCAGTGACGCTGCATTGGAGCGAACCCAGGTCAGCGCCGCCTGCATCGACTCCTGCATCACCTCGCCGATTTGCCCGGTCATGGTGAAGTTGCCCTTGCCTTTCATCTTGTTGGCCTCGATGAAGAGGATGTCGCCGCCGGCCGGCGTCCAGGCCAGCCCCACGGCCACGCCGGCGCGCTTCACCCGCTCGGCCACCTCGGTTTCCACGCGCACCTGGATGCCGCCAAGGAAATCCTTGAGCACCTCCTGCGTGACGACGAGCCTTTCCTTGCGGCCCTCGACCACGCGGCGCGCTTCCTTGCGGCAAACGGTGCCGATCACCTGCTCCAGCTTGCGCACGCCGGCCTCGCGGGTATAGTGGCGGATGATGTGCCGTACCGACGCCTCGGGAAATTCAACCTGATCGGAGGCGATCCCGTTCTCCCTGATCTGCCGCGGAATCAGGTACCGGTTGGCGATGTGTACCTTTTCCTCTTCGCTGTAACCTTGCAGCGGGATCAGCTCCATGCGGTCCTGCAGCGGCAGCGGCACGGTGTCCAGCATGTTGGCCGTGCAAATGAAGAGCACTTTCGAAAGATCGAACGGCACGTCCAGATAGTTATCCCGGAAAGTGTTGTTCTGTTCCGGATCGAGCGTTTCCAGCAGCGCCGAAGCCGGATCGCCGCGGAAGTCGCGCCCCAGCTTGTCCACTTCGTCGAGCATGATCACCGGGTCGTTGGTTTCGGCCCGGCGGATGCACTGGATGATCTGTCCCGGCAGCGCGCCGATATAGGTGCGCCGGTGGCCGCGAATCTCCGCCTCGTCGTGCATGCCGCCCAGCGAGATGCGCTGGAACTTGCGGCCCAGGGAGCGCGCGATCGAACGGCCCAGGCTGGTTTTGCCCACTCCCGGCGGCCCCACGAAGCACAGGATCGGTCCCTTCATGTCGGGCTTGAGCTCGAGTACGCTCAGGTAATCGAGAATGCGGTCCTTGACCTTCTTGAGCTCGTAGTGATCCTCATCCAGGATTTCGCGCGCTTTGTTGATGTCGATCTTCGAGCCCGAGCTCTTCGACCACGGCAGCACGGCCAGCCACTCGATGTAGTTGCGCGTGAGCGAGTAGTCGGCCGCCATGGGCGACATCCGGGACAGGCGTGTGAGCTCCTTGTTGGCCTCTTTCTTCACGTCTTCCGGCATGCCGGCGGCTTCGATCTTCTGGCGCAGCTCCTCGATCTCGCGCTGGCCCTCGTCGGCCTCGCCGAGCTCCTTCTGGATGGCCTTCATCTGTTCGCGCAGATAGTAGTCGCGCTGCGACTGCTGCACCTGGTCCTGGACTTCGTTCTGAATCTTGGCGCGCAACTGCTGCACCTCGATCTCCTTGGCCAAGTGCTGGTTCAGCTTTTGCAGCCGCTCGGTCACGCCCGGCGCCTCAAGCAATCTCTGCTTGTCTTCAGTGGTAAGAAAGGGCAGCGAGGAGGCGACAAAATCGACCAGGCGCGCCGGTTCCTCAATGTTGGCCGCGATCGTCCGCAGTTCGTCGGACAGTGTCGGGCTTTCCGCCACGATCTGCTGAAACTGGCTGATGACGTTGCGCACCAGCGCTTCGGAATCGACCGACTCCGGGGGCTCGATCTCCTCCAGCGGGGCGATTTCGGCCACCATGAACGGCTCGGACTGGGTGTAGTTGATCAGGCGCACGCGCTCCACGCCTTCGGTGAAGACGAAGCGGCTCTGATTGGGCATACGCACCACTTTATGCACCGTGGCGAGCGTGCCAACTGCATGCAAATCAGCGGGTTTGGGCGTATCCAGGCGCGGGTCGATCTGCGCCGCCACCACGATGGTGCGTTCCTCGCCCAGCGACTCAATGAGCTGGATCGAGCTTTCGCGGCCGACCGTCAGGGGCAGAACAGCGCGGGGAAACAGAACCGTATCGCGAACGGGCAGGACCGGCACTTTGCGCAGGGATTGGCCGCCGTTGACGGCAACCCTTTGAGGATCAAGCGGATTCGATGACTGAGTCGACATTGAGCATCCTTCTATAAACTTTCCTACATTAGACAACGCAGCTATCAAAAAGGTTTCGTGGATCTTCTCCCCGATGCGCCGAGATTCCACGGCCTTTGCGGAGTCTTCCAGTCCGCGCAGGCAGCCATGCTTTTCCACTACGGCAGCCGATCCGGGAGGGTTCCGGGCGTTCGGTCATCCAGCCACCAGCCACTCCTTTTGGATGCGTCTCCGGTCGATGGATGTATCGGCGAGTGCTGTGCAAGAGGTGAGGAGGCCCGGGCGAAGATCGATTTCCGCAAGATCCAGGATGGATCGCCAATCCGTGAGAAGACTTTAAGGGATCTCCGCCTTCGACCGGGTGTCCCGGATCAGCGGAGTTGACCGGCACGGACCAATGAGGCCTCCGTTGCGAGCCGTTCCACTCACGGTCATCGGAACTTCCGCGAGCTGGGGCATCGGTCCGAAACTCGCCGAATTGATGATCACCTCATTCGAGGCCATTCCGAAATCGGTACCCGAGGGAATGCGGTGCCCATCGAAAAAGAAGTGAGCAAGCCGGGAGCGGGATACGCCGCGGGCGATCGAAGATCATCGATCGTCCAGACGTTTCCCGGCGCCGTCCCCCGAATCCGGCGCATCCCTCCCGATAAGGGGTAATGCGCCAGAGAGAGGTGGCGGGCCGCAGGGAACTGACGAATCACTGCCGGACGGCCGACGGGAAAGGACGGTTCATCTCCTGCCTGACATCGGCCAAGAATGGCGCAACCCGGTATTCGCTTCTCAAATCCGCGCCTCCTTGTAACGCCCCAGTTCCTTCACCATGGAGCAATGCGGGGCCAGCGCCTCGACGGCTCGCGCGCCTTCCCCGGAAGTGCGGAGCTGGCAGTCGACGTAGAAGATGTATTCCCACGGCTTTCCGTGCACGGGCCGCGACTCGATCTTGGTCAGATTGGTGCCCAGTTTCGAGAGTTCGGCCAGCGCCGCCACGAGCGAACCCGGCCGGTTTTCGACGGAGAAAGCCAGGCTGATCTTGTTCGACTCCGGGTCGATCGCGGCGTCCGCCGTCCGTCGCACCAGAAAAAAGCGAGTAAAGTTCTCGGGGCTGTCTTCGATGCCGGCCTCGAGAATCGCGGCCCCGTAGTATTCGGCTGCCGCCGCGCTGGCGATGGCCGCGGCATGAGTATCGCGCTGCTCCACCAGGTGCTTCACGCTGCCCGCCGTGTCGTAGAAGGCAAAGGCTTCCATGCGCGGATGCGCGGCGAGAAATCGCCGGCATTGCGCCAGCGCCACCGGATGCGAGAAGACGCGGTCGATCTCCGCCATGGACGCGCCGGAGAGCGCGATCAGGTTGTGGCGGATGCGCAGCAGCATCTCGCGCTCGACCTTCACATTGTGCGCGAGCAGCAGATCGAAGTGTTCCAGCACGGATCCGGCGAGGCTGTTCTCAATGGGAATCGCGGCCGCGTCCACCGCGCCGCCGTTCAGCGCCGCAAAAACATCGGCCGAATGCGATTGCGGCACAACCGTCGCCCCATCGACCAGCTTCGTCGCCGCCTCGTGGCTGAACGAGCCGGCCTCGCCCTGAATCGCGATCCTCAACGTGCTTCCCTCAGGGGCCAAAGCCCCAATCCGCTTTTTGCAATCCGCGTACGGGCCGGGGTGTCCGCGTGGGAGCTCGAGCCCAGGATGCAAAGTCGGTTTCAAAAGGCCCGTGGCCAAAGCCACTTCGCTGTCTTGCGCTGATTCAGCAGCCTAAAGGCTGCTGCTGCCTCCGATTCGCACACGGAAAACATGCCGAAACGAGTTCTCACGCAGACACTGAAGCCCGTACCCTCCCATGCCGAATCAGCTCCGCAACCACAGATCTCCCGCCACGAAACAGAGAAAGACCGTGGCGATTACGCCGTTCATGGTGAAGAATGCCGCATTCAGCCGGCGCAGGTCGCGCGGGGAAACGATGGCATGTTCATAGCCGAGCAGCGCCCCGACGGCGGCGATGCCGATCCAGCCGACGATCGCAAAATGGAAGATCCGCGCGAACCAGACCAGCAGCCCGAGCATGATCAGGTGCATCAGGCGAGCCGACCAGAACGCCGCGGGAATGCCGATCGCACGCGGCAGGCTGAAAAGCCCGGCCGCGCGGTCGTGTTCGAAGTCCTGGCATGCGTAAAGCACGTCGAATCCGCCCACCCACAGCGTGACCGCGGCGGTGAGCACCAGGATGCGCGCGTCCAGGGCGCCCCTGACCGCGATCCACGCCGCCGCAGGCGCAAGGCCGAGCGCGAAGCCGAGCACCAGGTGCGACCAGCGGGTGACGCGCTTCATGTAACTGTATCCAGGCAGAACGATCAAGACGATGGGCGAAAGGATGAGCGTGAGGCGGTTAAGCTCGGCGGCGGCGAGGAGGAAGACGAGTGCGGCGATGAGGGTGAATCCGAGCACGAAGTTTTTCGTGAGCAGGCCGGCGGGAATGGCGCGACTGCGCGTGCGCGGGTTGGCCGCGTCAAGCTCGGCATCGACCCAGCGGTTGAAGGCCATGGCCATGGAACGCGCCGCGACCATGGCCACGAGAATCCAGGCGAGAGTGGGCCACGGCGGCAGGCCGTGCGCCGCCAGCAGCACGGCGGTGAGCGCAAACGGAAGCGCGAAGACCGAGTGCTCCCACTTGATCATCTCCAGCGTGGTGCGCGTCTTGTGCCACGGGCCGGACATCGATGCTCCATCGAACAGTGTAATTGTCCGGCCGCGAACGGTCCGCGGGAAGCACGCGAAGTCACAGGCCTCCGGAATTCGATTCCATGGTCGACGCGTGGTCCCCGGCCCGGGCTCTCCATGAATAACAGGCGATCCCGCCGGGCAGTTCCGGCCCATGGTGACTGAAGGGAAAGGGGGATCCGAATAGGAGTAGCAAATGGATCGGGAAACGCAGTATATTTGCGACTCGACTATTATTCATCCCCTGGCGCCGGGCATTCGGATAGGCTCAGCGTCCCATCAACCGGGTTTGATCTCAATCGGCGGGTCCATGGGCGGCCTGCGTACGCGAAGGAGTGTATAGACCCGGACCGACCTATTGGATCGTCCCGTTGCCGGAGCGGTCCCGAAGGAGCATAAAAATGAAAATCGATAGAACGATGGCGCTCTGCGCGTGTCTGGCCCTGGGAAGCTGCGTCCTGACCACTGCCGCACGCGCCGGGACGGCAAACGGACGGAGTGCGGCACGAGTTGCGGTCCAGGATCGTGAAGAGTTGCCTTCAACCCCGTCGCGCATCGTCGGGCGGATCGACGAAGGCAGACTGGTGACGCTGCGCGGCAACACGCACCCGCTGGCACGGCCCGAGTACAACCGGGGCGCGGTGGATCCGCAGACGACCCTGCAAAACCTGATCCTGGTGCTGAAGCGCAGCCCGGAGCAGGAAGCGGCCCTCGAGACGTTCATGGAGAGGCAGCAGGATCCCCGATCGGAGGACTTCCATCACTGGCTCGAGCCGACGGAACTGGGCAAGCTCTACGGACCATCCGAGGCGGACATTGCCGCCATCACAAGCTGGCTCGAAAACCACGGATTCAGGGTAGAGAAAGTGACCAACAGCCGCATGTTCATCCTTTTTTCGGGAACCGTCGGCCAGGTCGAGCAGACCTTTCACGCCCGGATCGATCATTACACGGTGAACGGCCAGGAGCACATCGCGAACAACGCCGATCCCAGCATTCCCGAGGCGCTCGCGCCGGTGGTGGCCGGCGTCTGGTCGCTGAACGACTTTTTCGCCGAGCCGCAACATGTGAGCCTGGGCAATTTCAGGCTGGACAGCAAAACGCGCAAATGGACGCCTCTCGACCCCGGGATGATTCCGCGGCCGCAGTTCACGGTGGGCTCGGGAGAGGATACTTTTGAACTGGTCTCACCCTACGACTTCGCCACCATCTATAACGTTCTGCCTCTCTGGAACGAGGGTATCGACGGAAGCGGGGTAACGATCGCCATCGCCGGACGCAGCGATATCGAGCTGAGCGATGTGGCCACGTTCCGCTCCGCCTTCGGTTTGCCTCCCAACGCGCCGACCATCATCACCAACGGCCCGGACCCTGGAGTGCCCTCGGCGGGCGACAAGGTGGAGAACACGCTGGACGTGGAGTGGTCGGGCGCCGTGGCCAGGAATGCGACGATCAAGTTCGTGACCACGAAGAGCGTGAGCGGCGTGTCGGACGGCGCGGCGCAATCGGCTCTGTACATCATCGACAACAAGGTCGCCTCGATCATGAGCTTCAGCTATGGCCTGTGCGAGCTGTTCATGGGTTCGACGGAAAACAGCGCCTACAACTCGATGTGGCAGGAGGGCGCCGCGGCCGGCATCACCGAGTTTGTGGCCTCGGGAGATCAGGGATCCGCGTCGTGCGACGACAATTCGAAGGACGCGGTTCCCTTCGAAGCCTCGAATGGCCTGGCGGTGAGCGGAATTTCGTCGACGGCTTACGACGTTGCCGTGGGCGGAACCGATTTTCAGTGGATGGAAATTGGCGGAAACGACGAACTGGATACTTACTGGAACACGACCAACAATGCGTCCAACCTCTCGTCGGCAAAGGGCTACATTCCCGAGATTCCGTGGAACAGCACGTGCGCGAACACTTTGGTCGACGAAATCGTCGGTGCTACCGCACTGGGTTGGGACGAGGAGACGACCTGCAACCAGATGGTCGACCAGGATGTCGACGAAGACCTGGTGAACGTCGCGGGAGGCACGGGCGGGAAAAGCGCGTGCACCACGCCGAGCGGAGTCACGCCATCGACGTGCTCCGGGGGATGGCCCAAGCCGTCGTGGCAGACGGGGACGGGCGTACCCAACGACGGCAAACGGGACGTGCCCGACCTTTCGCTCTTCGCCGCCAATGGGGTTCTGGGTTCGGCGTATGTGATCTGCGATTCGGCCACCGGACCGTGCACCTTCTCCAACGCCAACGATGCGGAGGCGCAGGGAGTCGGGGGCACTTCGGTGGCTTCTCCGGCCATGGCAGGGATCATGGCGCTCATCGTGCAGAAAGCCGGAAAGCAGGGACTCCCCAACACGAAGTTTTACCAGCTTGCCGCCAAGGATACGCTGAGCAGTTGCAACAGCAACACCGTTGCCGGCGGAAACAGTTGCGTCTTCTACGATGTCACCACGAGCAACAATTCCGTGCCCTGCACGGTGGGCGCCACCAACTGCACCGCCAAGCACAGCGGGGATACGATCGGCGTGTTGCCGGGGTATAACGCCGGGACCGGGTACGATCTGGCCACCGGACTGGGCTCGGTGAACGCGTACAACCTGGTGACTGCTTACACGGGCGGCAGTTCCTCTTCAGGAACCGTAACGCTGACTCCGGCGACAGTGACCTTCCCCGACGCTCCGACCGCAACCACGAGCGAAGCGCAAGCGGTGACGGTCAAGAACACGGGCTCGGCCACGGTGACGATCGACTCCATCTCGATTACCGGCACGGATTCGAGCTCGTTTGTCGAGCTGAATACCTGCGGGGCGTCGCTGGCGGCGGGCAAAACCTGCACGGTGTTTGTGGCCTTCAAACCGGCCGCTGCCGCCACGGAAACGGCCAAGCTGAGCGTCTCCGATTCGGCAACGGGATCGCCGCAGACGGCTGCGCTGAGCGGCAAGGGAACGGCCGTGGATTCAGTCACGCTGAGCGCGACCAGGTTGACCTTTGCAACCACCGACACGGGCGTAACCTCCGGGGCTCAGACCATTACAGTTTCCAACAAGGGAGCCTCGACGCTGAATATTACCGGCATCACCCTTACGGGCAGCGGGGCTTCATCGTTCACGGAGCTCAACACCTGCGGTCCCACCCTGGCCGCGAGCGCGACCTGCACGATCGACGTGGCGTTCAAGCCGGCGGCGACAGGAGCGCTATCGGCGACGCTGAATGTAATAGACAGCGGCAGCCACTCTCCGCAGACGGTCGCGCTGAGTGGAATTGGCGCGCCGTAGCGGGGTTTTCGGCTTCCATGCGGCGCTTTGCCGGTTGTCCCGAGCGGCTCTTTCTTCAGGAAGGAGCCGCCCGGCTTTTGTGGCCCGCCGCAGGCAACCGTTTTTCGAACCCGTTCCCCGAAGCGCCCAGTCCCTTAGTCCCTGCCCGCTACTTCCTCGGCGCCTTCATATCCTGCCCGTTCTGGTGCAGGATCAGCGACGTCACCTTGCCCTGTCCGTCTTCGGCAAATTCGATTTCGGCGGGAAAGAGCGGAAAGAACTTCGTCCCGGACTCGGCATAGACGGGGAATTTGGGCTGGCCCGTGGCCTGGGTCATAAGCTGTCCGTTTTCCAGGGTGACGACGATGTCGAAGTTGGGCTGGAGCTCGTAGGTGCCGACGTACCGGGCAAGGACCGCGGGATCGACATGGATCGCCGTGCGCTCGGTGGGGCGAAAGTCAGGCCAGTTGTACTCGGCGGCGATGCTGTGCATGATTTCGTTGGCGATAATCCCGCCGCGATCGCTGCTGGTCATCACCGCCGCGCCCTCGCCCGTGTTTTCATAAGCGACGAAAAGGCTCACGAATCCCGCGTCGTCGCCGCCGTGCGAAAAATACTGATTCGGGGAAGTGCCGCCGATCTCCAGGCCCAGGCCCCAGTTCCCCATCCCCGCCGTGACCATCTGCTTCGTCATTTCGGCCGACAAAACGTGATTGGCCTTGCCGACAAGCGACTGCTGGACCTCGAGGATATAACGGCAGAGGTCCGACGGAGTCGTCCACAGACCGGCGGCAGCCATTTCGGGATAGGTGTGCGCACCGCCTTCGACCGGCTGGCCGTCGCCGTGATAGGGCGTGGCGGCGAAGAGCTGAAACGCCCTGGGCAACGGCTGCTCGTAGGTGCTGTGCGTCATGCCGATGGGCGCGAGGACGGTGTCGCGGAGCAATTCGGGAAACGGCTCGTGCGTTACGTCCAGCAGCGCCTGCTGCATGATGGTGTATCCGCCGCCGGAGTACTTCCACTGCGCACCGGGCGCGGCGTCGCTGCGAATGGCGGGAGTATTGGCGGGTTTTTCGCCATTGAGAACCTGCACCAGAGTGGGAACCGGCTCATTCGAGGCGTAGCCGGGAAAGCCGTGCACGGCGATTCCCGCAGTGTGCGTGAGCAGTTCGCGCAGCGTGACCGGCTTGCCCGCGGTAACCGGCGCGCCGGGCAGCTTCCAGCTTGTGAGGTATGTATTGATGTCGGCGTCGAGCGAAAGCTTGCCCTGTTCGACAAGTCTGAGCGCGGCCATGGCCGCCAGCGGCTTGCTGATGGAGCCGGCCTGGAACATGGTATCGGGGCTCACTGCAAAGCCGCCGACGCGCGTGACGCCGAAGCCCCGCGCCCACCCGATCTTGCCCTCGTGAACGACGGCAATGCTCACGCCGGGAACGTTCAGCTCTTTCATGCGGTCGGCGAGATTGCGGGTGGCGCGGGTGTCGCCCTTGAGCACGATGTCGCCTTCGAGGCCGGACTCGACGCGCTGGATGCGCTGCTCAATTCCGGGCGATGCCGCAGGAGTATTTTGCGCAATGGCGAGCTGCGCCGCAAAGAGAAGCGCAAAGGCCGGAAACCATTTCGGAGCGCACATTCGGGGAGGGTCCTCCGCGCAAACACCTTAGCACGGAAATCTTCGCCCAGCGGCAACGCGGCGAGCTGATTTGAGCGCAATTTGCCCTTTGCGCCACGGCCCCGCCGCGCTACCCTGTTGTCGCACTCCGTTCCGCCCTGACCAGCCGCCTGCAATTCAGCGGTCCCTCAACAAAAAGGAGCTTCGATGCGTTCTTCCCTGCCGATCCGTTGTTCCGTCCTGCTCGTTTGCTTTGCTGTTGCGCCGTGCATGGGCCCTGTTTCCGCAAGCGCCCAGGTTCCCACGCCCGTTTCGGTCCTCGGCCACAATGCCGGCGATGACTTCTACCTCGCCGACTACGAGGACACGATCAAATACTTCCACGCGCTGGCCGCGGCGTCGGACAAGATCAAGATGTTCACCGTGGGCAAGAGCACCGAGGGCCGCGACATCGAGATCGCGGTGATCTCGTCGGCGGCGAACCTGGCCAGGCTCGATGAAACGAAGCAGATCGCCGGAAGACTGGCGCACGCGACCGACCTGAATGACGATCAGGCCAAAGAGCTGGCGCGCACATCGAAGATCATCGTGCACATCGACGGCGGGCTGCACTCGTCCGAAGTTGCGGGAACCCAGCACACCATCGCGCTGGCCTACAAGCTTCTCTCCACGCAGGGCGATCCGGAGATCGACGCCATTCTCGACAACGTGATCCTCGTGCTGTGGCCCACGCTCAATCCGGACGGGCAGGACATGGTGGTGCACTGGTATCGCCAGAACCTGGGAACGAAATACGAAGTCAGCCCGCTGCCGTACCTTTACCAGGACTACGTGGGCCACGACAACAATCGCGACGGCTACATGCTCAACATGAAAGAAGAGCAGGTGGTGACGAAGACGCAGCTCGAATACAGTCCGGAGATCTTCTATTGCCAGCACCAGACAGCGCCGTCTCCGGCGCGCATCTGGATTCCGCCGTTCTCCGATCCGATTTCGTCGAATATCAGCCCCTATGTGCGGAGCTGGCTGAACGTGATCGGCACGAATATGGCCGCGTATCTGGATGCGCATCACATGCCGGGCGCGATCTCCGAGTCGCGTTTCGACAACTGGTACGCCGGCTTCACCGACTGGGCACACGTCTTCCGCAACGAGATCTCGTTCTTCACCGAAACGGCGCTGTACGAGTACGCCACGCCGCACTTCTACACCGTGAACGATTTTCCGAGAAACTACCAGGATCTGCGCGCGCTGACGATGTACACCACGCCCTGGGAGGGCGGCTGGTGGCGATTGAAGGACGCGGTCGATTATATGATCGGCGGCTCGATGTCGGTGCTCGACCTGGCCGCGAAGAATCGCGAGACGCTGCTCTACAACCGATATCAGGCGGCGCGCGACAACATCGAGCATTTCCGCAAGGAGCCGCCGTTCGCGTATGTGATCGGCGCAAAGCAGACGGACTTGCCCGAGGCCGGCCAGCTCGCGCAATTGATGATCGAGAACGGCCTCGACGTCTACGCATCGCAGGCGGGCTTCACCGCAAACGGAGTCGACTATCCGGCCGGATCGTGGGTCATTCCCATGGATCAGCCGTTTTCCGCGCTCGCCAAGGAGCTGTTCGAGCGCCAGCGCTATCCCGATGCGCTGGAGGGTGGAACGTCAAAGGCCATCGACTTGCCTTACGACGTGACCGGCTGGACGCTGCCGCTGCAGATGGGCGTGAACGTGGATGCAGTCACCGATCCGCTCACATCCGACCAGCGCGCGAAGCTCACGAAGATCGATGCGGTCAGGCTGCCGGCGGCGAGCGTGGAAGGCGCCGGCGCGGTATTCGCTGTGAGCCACAAGGCCAACGCATCGTTCCAGCTCGTGAACGACGCGCTGAAGCAGGGCGCGACGGTTTCGCTGGCGGAAGATCCGGTGAAAACGCCGGAGGGAACAGAAACGGGCGCGTTTTTGATCAGCGGGCTGAGCCGCTCCGCGGTTGAGAGCCTCACGGGCAAATACTTCGTCCCAGCCGTGGGCGCCAGCGCGCCGCAGCACACGCTGGCGATCAGGAAGGCGCGCGTGGGACTCTATCGCCCGTGGGATCCTGCGATCGACGAGGGCTGGACGCGCTGGATTCTGGAGAACTACGGTTTCGAGCCCAAGAGCATCTACAACGCCGACATCCGCTCGGCCAACCTGCGCAGCCGCTACGACGCGATCATTCTTCCCGACATGTCCGGCCGGCAACTCACGGATGGCTACAAGATCGGCGTGGTTCCCGGCCAGTACGCAGGCGGGCTGGGTGAAGACGGCATCGACAACGTGCGCGAGTTTGTGCGCGAAGGCGGAACGCTGATCGCCTTCAATCGCGCGGCGAGCGCGATCATCCCGCTGCTCTCGCTGCCCGTGCAGAACGTGATTGAAGGCGCCAGGAGCGACAAGTTCTTCTGCTCGGGGGCGCTGTTGCGCGTGGAGACGGACCATCCCGATCTGCCTGTGAACTTCGGCCTCTCCGATTCGCCGGTGGTCATGTTCCAGAACGGGCCGGCCTTTGAGCCGCTGCCGGGCTTCCACGGCGCGGTGCTTGCGCATTATCCCAGGGAGACCGATCCGCTCGAAAGCGGTCTGCTGCTGCATCCCGAAGCGATTGAAGGCAAGGCCGCGGCGGTGGAGCTGGCCTACGGCCAGGGACGCATTCTGCTCTTCGGGTTCAAGCCGCAGTTCCGCGGACAATCGCACGCGACCTACAAGTATTTCTTCAACGAGCTTTACTCGTTCGAGCATCCGCCGCTGCCCGCGGAGCCGGTGGCAGCGCCGGTTCAGAAAGCTCCAGCAGAAGCGCCGCCCGCACCCGCGCGCGCCGCGCACCAGCCGTCCGAGGCTCCGCGCGGGCCAGACAGGTAATACAACCGAATGAAAAAGGGGCCAGCGCCAGGCATTGCCTGACCCCTGATCCCGGATCCCTCATTTCGGAGCAAGGATCTACTGCTTCGTCTGCTCGGCAGGCTGCCCGGTAACCTGCAGGTAGTTCTTCACGCTGAAGACGCCGGGAACACCGTTGGCGCGCAGGTAGGCGGTTTCCTTGTCTGCCTGCGAGTCCACCACGCCATAGAGCTCGACGTTGCCATTCTGCACGGAGATGCGGATGGGCTTGGCCGGATCGATGGCGTACTTGTTCAGCGTGGGATATCCGTAGACCGCGCGGGCGACAGCAAAGCGTGTCTGGTCGTCCATGAACGACGTGGGATCGACTTCGATGTTATTGGTCACGTCCTTCACGCCGGGATAAGTGCTGACCAGCGCCAGCGCCGAGTCCCGATCGGGATAAGTGCGCGCGTGTCCGCCCAGAGTGACCTCGCCGTTCTGCACGCCGATGGTGATGGCGTTGAAGAGATTGCCGTAGCCGACGCGGTCATAGGCAAGCTTCTCGCCCAGTTTCGCCTGCAACTCCTGGTCCGGGACGTCCGGGCCGGCGACCTGGATGTCGTTGCGAACGGCTTCGACGCCTTTCACCTTGTGCGTCCGCTTGTCGGCGTCCACCTTGTATTCGTAAAGGTCGACGGTGCCCGACAGCGTGGCAATGCCGTTCTCGACGGTGATCTTCACGTTCTTGAACTGCGGTTTGTCGAGCCTGGACTGGATTGCCCCGGCCGTGCCGGAGTTGTCCTGTGCCAGGATCATTGCGCCGGAGTTCCCGGCCGCCGCCAAGGTAACTTGCGGAAGGCTCAGGAGGGCTCCCGCGAGCATGGCCGTCATGAATGCGGCCCGTGTTGTATGCAATGTGTTCTTCATTGCAGTCTCCTCCTCGTTCGATGCCAATACTGGCTGCGCATGCCGGCCGCGGTATACGCCTGTTCCGAAACCGGCGTCGCTACACCCCATACAGACACAGGCGCCGGAGAAAGGTTACGGCGCGTATCTGGCTTTTTTGATTGAAGTTAGATTGAATGCGCGGGCGAATCCTTATTAGACGCAAATCGTGCCGGATAAGTTACAAAATCCGACTTACGCGCAAGATAAATCGATCAACTTATTCCGGATCTTCAGCGGTAGCGGCGGGTTGCCTTGATCACCATGGAAAAAACGCCCGACTCGTCGCGCGCCACCATCAGCGAGACATGGCGGTTGATGGCGATCTCGGCCTGCAGCAATTGCTGCTGGGTCGTGTCGACGTCGGTAGCGTAAGTCAGGGTCGCATCGCGGCCCACCTGCTCCTCCACGATAATGCGCGTGGTGGAGTTGCCCAGCACGCCCAGGTAGTTGGGGTCGATCTTGACCGAGCCGGCTCCAAAGAGCTTCTGGATGCGGTTGCTTACCGTGGCGTTCAGCGCGCCGCCCAGCAGCGCGTCCGTAGTGGGGTTGGCGCCCTCCTGCTCCTGCTGCTGCGTGTAGAGCCGCTGCGTGTCCTGGGTGCGTCCCAGCGCCAGCAGCGCGACGACGTCCTGTTCCGGCAACGGCGGGTCGCTGCGATAGCTCACCGACATCTTCGACGGCGTTCCGTGCAGGCCCAGCGTGATGTCGTAGTCCGAGACGTGCGCCGTCGCGCTCAGGTCGATCGAAGGCTCGATGCGCACCGGATTGGTGAAAGAGATGGTTCCGCGCTGCAGCTCGTATCGTGTGCCGGCCAGGGTCGCGGTTCCCTCGGTGATCTGCACCGTGCCCAGCAGCGTGGGCGCGGCCAGCGTGCCGCGCAGGCGCAGATCCACATCGCCGGCCAGCTTGGCCACCGTGGTCTGGAAGTTCAACTGCGGCGAGGAGACGATGTGCACATCGAGCCGGATGTGATTCGAGGGCGCGTTGGGGGAGACGATGGGCTGCGCGACGGCCGCCTGCGCGGCCAGCCCCGCGATATCGAGGTCCGGGCTTACCGAAAACCTGGTGATCGTCACGTTGCCGCCCAGGAGCAGGTTGTCCCGCACTCCCTGCAGGTGAAAATCTCCGTCGGCCAGCGAACTCACGCCGTTGGGATACCGGATGCGAATGCCTTTTCCGTTCACCCGCAGATCGGCGTAGAGTCCGTGCTGGTAAGCCAGATAGCCGGTCACGGCGAGCCTGCCGCCACCGCTCATCGCCGAAAGCGATTTCACCTCCAGCCGGTCCTGGTTGAACTCGAGCGCGCCCTCGATCTGGCTCAGGCCGTTGGGAATGTCCTCGAGCGCCAGCGAGCCGTTGTGAAACTGCACGGTCCCGCGCAACCCCGGGTCCTGCAACGGTCCGTGCGCCTCGACCTGAAAAGTCGTCGTTCCGCTGGCCGTCAGGTCCGGATCGAGCATCTGTCCCAGCTTGAAGTTGATCGCGCCGCTGGCGGCGAGGTCCAGCCGCCGCTGACCGGTGAGCGCCAGAGTGCCCTGCGCCCTCAGATCGGTATCCTCGCCGGTGATGTGCAGAGGATCGAGGCTGAGCCGCGAGTTGGCCAGCATGACATGCAAGCCGCCATCGCCTTTCAGATGCACGCCGGCAACGGTCACCTCCAGCTCGTTCAGGCGCGCCTCCCCGCGCAGCTCGTCGCGGCGCGCCAGTGGACCGTCGAGCGTAATCGTTCCCGCCAGCGCCGACTCTCCGCTCAGGCCCCCGACATTGGCCATGTTGAGCAGCACGCCGACATTGAACCGGGAGAACTCGAGTTTCGCCTGCGTCGCGTATCCGCCGCCGAGCGCAGTCTGCCCGTGCAATGCGAGCGCGGCCGTCTCCACGCTCGTGGTGGCCGAATAAGTCATGGCGTGGTTCGCCGTCCGCGCCGTCACCTGGAGCTGCCCCATCGCCTCACCGTTCAATTCGAGACCGCTGAAGGTTGCGTTCCCTTCGAGCCGCGGATCGTCGATGGATCCCGATCCGCCGACGGTAAAGCTCAGCTTGCCGGCCGCCTGCCATCGGTGCTGGCGCGGCCATTCGAGTTGCGCCACGTCGATGCCCGACCCGCGCGAGTCCAGCCGGAACTGCTCCGAATCGAGGTTGAGGCTGCCTGAAGCGGAGACCGATCCGCCGGCCGCGCTCGCCGCCAGCGACGAAAGCGTCAAGGTCCGGTCGGCCAGCGTGGCTTGCGCGCGAATGCGCTGCACCGGCTGTCCATAAACCGTTCCGCCGTCGAGCTCCGCCGACCCCGATCCGCCCAGCGAACCGACGGGACCGTTGAGCGAGAGCTGGATGGACATTGGCCCGGTCAGCGGCAACTCGCGCCCGGTGAGCGGAACCAGTTGATCGGCCGTCACATTGGCGGCGCGGAGATGCATTCGCAACTTCGATTCGCCGTCGAAGACCGGCGCGGCCCCGCGACGCCCCGGCGCGATCCTTTCGCTGGTCGCGGCGAGGCTGCCGTCGAGTTCAATCTCGGCCCTCCCCTGCTGCAATGCTCCATGGTCGATGACAATTTGCGCGGCCGAGTAACTGCCGGTGGCCTGCACGGTGTCCCAGTGCACCCATTGCGCCCCGGCGGCCTTGCCGTTCAGCGAGGGAAGGATCTGGAAGGAGAGATTGGTGGCTTGCGCGCTGCCGGCCAGATGCGGATCGACGAGAGAGCCGGTCCAGGTTCCGCGAAAAGCCGCCGCCCCGCCAAGCTCCGCCGGCAGCGCGGCAACGCCTTCCCTGCCGTCACGCCGCAGTCCCAGGTCACGCAGCAGGGGATCGAAGTCGCGCAGGTTGCGCGAGTCGAAGTTCAGCGCGATTGCGGATGTGCTCGTCACCGGGTACGCGCCCAGGTTTCCGTGCGCCTCCACATCGCTGCCGGCCGTGCGCAGTTCCAGCTTGCGCAGATCGACGGCGCCTTCGCGCTGCGTATAGGTAGCGTCGATCGCGCCGCTGGCCGGCACTTCGCCGGCCGGAACGCTCGCGGGCGCCGACAGGCTGAGCGACGATTCGATCGCCAGCGTCGCGTTGTCGCCCTTGCTCCACGTCGCCCTGGCAGGTCCGTTGAGAAGGGTCGCGAATCCGAGGCGCTGCAGCGGGGGCTGCCCCACAATGTCGAGCACGGTGTCGAGCGAAACGTCCCTCAGCTCCGCGGTCACCTTGCCATTTACCGGAACCTCGACCGGCGCCGGCCGCGCGCGCATCGCCGGAACCGAGCCGGGCGCGGCCCGCACCGCGCTCTGGCCAGCGCGCTGCAATCCGGCGGCTCCGGGAATGGGCGGCAGCCAATGGTCGAGCGCAACCGTTCCCTCGAGGCGTCCACCCTGCCTGAGCCGGGCCACGACCTGCGTGAGCAGCAACTGTTCGGGGTCGGCGTGAACATGCACGTCGAGGCCGAGCCCGGTCGCATTCACGCTGGGATCCACGTAGGCGCCGCCGTCCACGTGCACGCTGCCGTCGATGCGAAACTGCCCGTCCTGTCCCGCGCCGGCAAGATCCAGCTTTGCGATGCCCTCGGGAGAAAACGGAAAGCCGGTCGCCGGATCGAGCAGCCGCATGTCCAGCTCGCCCGCGATACGGCCTTGCCAGCGCGGACGGGAAAAGTCCTCGAGCGCGCCGGAGAGTTCCAGCGTGTGTTCCTGCTCGCGCTGTTTGCCATCGCGCGCGAGAGAGCTCAGGCGCAGCGACCGGAGGTAGACCGCGTTCCGCGTCAGGTCAAGCGTGGCCTGCAGGTATCCCTGGGCAGTCTGCGCTTTTGCCGGCGAGGCGCCGCGCGCAACGCTCAAGTCCCGCGCTCCGGCTTCAATGCGATAACTCTCCGCGCTCCCTTTGGCCGCCGGCAGGTAGCTCATCGAAACGGAAACGTCGCGCGCGCCGAAATCGAGCAGCGTGAAACGGTTCTGAAAATCGAAGGCCGCGGCGCGATTCTCAAAGTCCAGCACGCCCTGCTCTACGGCGATGCGGCCGGCCCGGAGATCGAAGATGGTGTCGATGGCCGGGGTCCGTGACTTGAGCGGCTTGCTCGGCCTGGGCTGGTTGGTGGTGCCGTCGGGATAGACGATGACGTGGAGTTGGGGGCGCACCGCTTCAAGGCTGCGCAGCAGAACCCGCGGGCTCCAAAGATCGAACAGGCTCAGTCCGACGCGCAGCCGTTCGATTTCGAGAAACGGCGCTTCGCCGGGCCCCTCGTTTCCGTGGACCGCAAGCCCGTCCGCCTCAGCCTCCAGCGCGAACGGGTTCCAATGGAACGAGCGCATTTCAGCGCGGCCGCCAATTCGCTGCCCGATCGCCGCCACCAGCCGCCGGCGCGCCCAGTTCTCGAACCCGGAGGATCTTGTCCAGAAGAAAAGGAGCACGACCGCGGCGATGAGCAGCGCCGCACCGGAAACGAGGCCGCGAAGCAGGAGACGCAGCCGCCGGCGCCGCGCGGAACGCGTGCTCTTTTCGGCGCTCATTGGTCGCCCCCCGCGCCGCCAGTGCCCGCCGCAGCCGCCTCCAGCGCCGGATCGAGCACCTCGATATCGCCCTGTTGGCGCAGGTTCTTCAGCCAGTCGTCGAAAAGGACGTTGACCTGCTGCTGCAACAGAATCTCCTCGATGCGCGGCGCCACCGATTCGAGGCCGGGAACCCGGGCGCCCGGCGCGTACTGCGGCAGCAGCGTGCCGCGATAGTAGGCCTCGACCTGCTGCGGCGAAACGCGAATTCCCTGGCGGAACCGCTGCTCGATGAAGCCCAGGATCTCCATGCGGTTGCGCAGGTAACTCTCCACGCGCGCGTCGGTCAGGCCGTGAGCGGCCAGAAAGGCTTCCCATCCCTTCCGGGTGGCGCAGTTGTCGCGCACGCATTCCGGCAGCTCTGCGCGGATTTCGCGGAGGCGCGCGTCCACTTCGGCCTGCGTGGGAGTCGACGCCGCAATCTCTTCCCGGCGCATCTGCTGGGCGATGAGAACGCGGCTGATCAGCTCGTCGAGCGCCTGCGCACGAGTCAAGGCGCCGGCGGCGCCGTTGCTCTGCAGCGCCGACAACTGAATCTCATCGTCGACATCGCTCGACAGGATGGCGTGGTTGTTGACTACGGCCACCACGCTGTCGAGGACAACGGGCCGGGACGTTTGGCTGCACAGTGGCATGGAAAGACCGACGGGGAGAAGAGCGAGAGTCAGGACGAGGCGTCTTCGCGGTAAAGAGGGTGCGTGAAACTCCCCGGAAAGACGCATCCGGGGCAGAAGCCTGCCAGGGTGCGAATTTGGTCGCGCCGGCGCGAACTCCTTGCTTCCTGACTTGCGGTCGGATGTACCGGAGGCGAAAAAACTCTCTGTCCGTGCGTTTTTGAAAGGGCTCGGCTTCAGCCGTGCCGGGCAAGTCCGGCCATCCCGATCATCCTCGCGGGGTTCAGCCCGCGAAAAGCCGATCCTTGTGGGTTTTTCATCAGCTTCTGAAACCGGCGAGAACGACGCAGCGCCCATGCCTCTGCCAAGGGCCAAAGCCCACAAATCCCGATTCCCCGGCCTTTCGGCGCGACTCAAACCGTGCCCTTCCAAAGCCCTCGCGGATTGAAATCCTCGCCTCGTCATCAGAACGTCTGCCCCAGGCTGAAGAAAAAGTTGAAGTGACTGGCGCCGCCGACGTAGGGCGGCTCGCCCGGCTCGGAATAGTTATAGGTTACGGGGAAGATCGGCGGATTCAGGTTGTAGCTGAAATCCAGACGGATGGGCCCGACCGGCGTGTGATAACGCAACCCCATACCCGGCGCGTGCGAGAAGTAATCGAAACTGCAAAGACCATGCGGGCCGGTGGAGGTGTCGACCCCCACGGGAGATGTTGTTCCCACCGGCGCGGGCTTCTCACACGCGTCGCGATCCGGCTGATGGATGCGCACGGCGCTGGGCCACACCTCCGACGCGTCGCGGAAGACATTGCCCATATCGTGAAACAGCACGAAGCTCAGCGTGTTGCCGAACCACGGCAGGTTCGGCGGAGGCATGCGCAACTCGGTCGAGTTGATCATCGCGCCGGCGCCGCCGATGGGAAAGCCGGTGAGCGGATCGCGCGGCCCCGCGGCGTTGATCGAGAAACCGCGCAGGCTGACCGGCCCGCCGGCATAAAGCCGCTCGGGCAGCGGAATCAGCTCCTCGTTGCCATCGCCGAAGGCGCGCTCCTGCGCGTAACGCGTATTCCGGGCCAGCACCCATCGTTGCTTGTCGAAGCCGTAATAGCTCGAATTCGACATGTCCACGCGATTGAACTCGGCCTGCGCGCCGAACTTCTCCTGGGAGAGGAATTCCTGGAAGCTGGTGTAGGTGCCGCGGTGCGAGTCCATGGGCGAGTCGCGCGTGTCGCGAAGCCAGGTCAGGCCGGGACCGGCGACGCGCACCGCGGTCGAGAGAAGCGCAATCTCGTCGGGAAAGACCTGCAGGCTGCTCGCGGCCACCTTCACGCGGCGAAAGTCGAACTCGTAGATCAGCGTGTTGGCCCTGGAGGGCCCGCGATCGGGCCTGGAAAAGTGCTCCGTCCAACGGATGCCGCCATCGAGCTTCGACGCCACGTAGGTCGTCACGTCCTGGCTGTTGGCGTAACCGCCGGTGAAGGCGAGGCCGAAATCGCGGTCGCCGTTGAAATGCGGGTTCTGAAACTGCAAATTGATGTTCTGCTCCAGCAAGCCGTAGGTGCCCTGCAGGCTTACCGACTGCTCCCGGCCGAAAAGGTTGTTGCGCGTCAGATTGCCGAGCACGCGCGGGCTCACGCCGGTTTTGCCCTCGGGATTGCACTTCACTCCGGCGGATACGATGCCTGCGCAGTTGCTCACCGGCTGCCCGGTCTGCGCCTCGAAACCAAGGCCGTAGGTGAACACCCAGCGCCGCGCCTCGGTGGCCTGGATCAGGACCGTCTTTTCGTCCTGGGCGCCGGTGGGGTTCTCGACCGCCGTGTCGATCTCGTTGAAGAGGGCATATTCGTAAAGATTGCGCTGTGTCTCCAGCAGCGCCTGCTGGTTGAGCGGGTCGCCGGCATGCACGGCGATCGCTCGCGTAACGGTGTCGGGACGCGTATAGTGCAGTCCGGTAAAAAGCACGTTGCGCACAAAGATCTGTTGCCCTTCGGTGACGCGAAAGGTCACGTCGATCCGGTTGGCGTCGTCGGCCTCGGGCTGCGTGGCCACTTCGATTCTCGCCTGATCGAAGCCGCGGCTGAGAAACTCGGTGAGCAGCGCGTCGCGGTCACCGGCCAGGTTCTGCGGCGAGAGCAACTGCCCCGGCACGGTGTTCATGAGCGGCCGCAGCGCGGTGACCGCCACGTGTTCGGCTCCCTCGATATCGACCGCGCCCACGCGCTGCTGCGGCCCCTCCTCGATGCGGTAGGTCACCGTGAGCGGGGCCAGCGAGCCGGGCAGGTCGTTGGCCGCTTCGCCCGCCTGTCCCGCATCGACCTGGGGCGTCACCTTCACCTGGGAAAAGCCGTTGTTCCTGTAGACCGCCTCGAGCGAGCTCACGTCGGCGGCCACCAGCGCCTGGCTATAGACTCCGTGCCGGTTCGACCGGTTGGCGGCTTGAACGACCAGCAGATCCCCGAGTGTCGCCGCATCGAAATAACGATTCCCCTCCAGGGAAACCCTGGCCACGCGCCGCCTCGGCCCGGGAGTCACGTTGTAGACGATCACGACCCGCTGCGCGGTCGACATCTGCTCGCGGTGGTCGACCCTGACGTCGAAGTACCCGAGCCGCTGGTAATAGTCGCGCAGCCGACGATTGCCCTCGTTGAGAAGATCCTCGTCCACGCTGCCTTCCTCAAACACCGGAATCAGCCGCTTGACGCGATCCTGCGCCAGCCTGACTCCCTCGACCAGCACCTTTACGGCAGGCCCGCGGTTGGCTGTGAATTGAAAATTCGCCTTCCGGTCGGGCGCCGCGTATTGCTGCGAATCCAGCTTGATTTCCGCCTCCAGGCGATCCTGCTTCTGGTAATGCCGCAGCACGCTGTCGATGGCCCGGTTGCCGGTGTCGCGATCGACGTGCGCGCCGTACCGCAGGTGGGCGTAGCGGCGGAACTCGCCCGTGCTCAGCCCCGGATCGCCCGAAACCTCCACGGCTCCCACGCGCGCCTGCGGACCGGAGACCACATGAAACGCGATATCGACCAGTTGGTCTTCGGGGTGCGCGTGCATCTCATCGGTGATTGCGGATTCGTAAAAGCCGTTGTCCACCATGGTCCGGCGCATCTGCTCGAGCGCGCGATCCAGGCGGGAGGAGGTGAAGCGCGTCCCCGCGTTGAGCTGGCTGGCCCGCTCCAGTTGCGTATTGACGGTCGCGCCCTTGGCCCCGTCCACCGTCACGCGCCCGATGAACATTCTCGGCGTGCCGCGAACCACAATCTCCAGTCCATCGCCCTGCCGCGACGCCTCGACCTGCACACCGTCGAAGAGGCCGGTGGCATAGAGTTGGCGCAGGCTCTCCCTCACCTTTTCCCCGGTCAGCGGCGATCCCACCCTGAGGGGGAGACGATCGGGCAGGGGCGCCAGCCGGCGTTCGGGCACGCCCTCGAACCGGATACTCCGCACCGTCAGCCCCTGCCACCGGGCGAGCGATGGCGCGCCGGTTTGCGGACCGTCGTGCGCCCGCGTTGCCGGCCCGCCGGAGCCGGCTGCCACCTGGCACCAGCCGGTGAGGCTGCCCAGAATCCAGAAAACGAAGATGACCGCCGACGCCATGGCGCGTTTTGCGCCGTCTTTCGTTGCCGGCTTGATCCTCAAGACCATCTCCAGGTGGAAACACGGGAAGGCCACCCCCGTCGCACAACACGCCAACTTTGTCTCGCATCCAACCCGCTGTGGCGCCATGGCACGCAGCCCAGGTCCCATGGAGCTCTCAGCATCCCTTATACTAACGACTGAAGTCCTCGCCGCACAGGGCAGGTGTAAGGGAACGCTCCGCAAAGGAAGCGCATGCCTCACTCCCCATCTTCGATGCAACCACGGGATCCTGTCCTGACCACGGTGGCGGAAGAACCTCCGCAACTGGCGGCTGTACCGGGGACGCCTGGCGCCACCAATTCCCATTCCCATGGCTCCACGGCCAACGGCGGCGGACCCGATGTCCTGGCCTGCGCCCAGGCCGGCGATCATTACGCCTTCGCCCAGCTCTACGCCCTTCACAAGAGGCGCATTTACTCCCTCTGTCTGCGCATGGTCGGCAACGTGGCAGAAGCCGAGGACCTCACGCAGGAGGCCTTTCTGCAGTTGCACCGCAAGATCGCGACCTTCCGCGGCGACTCGGCATTTTCCACCTGGTTGCATCGCCTGGCTATCAACGTCGTGCTCATGCACCTGCGGCGGAAGGGACTTTCGCTCATCTCCCTCGACGAGGCCATGGATCCGGCTCCGGACGAAGGCCCCGGCCGCAGCTTCGGCGCTCCCGACCTTGCCTTGGCCGGCTCCATCGACCGGCTCGTGTTGCAGCGCGCCATCGACGATCTTCCGGCCGGCTACCGGCTGATCTTCGTGCTGCACGACATCGAGGGCTACGAGCATAATGAAATCGCCGCCATGCTCGACTGCTCGATCGGCAACAGCAAGTCCCAGTTGCACAAGGCTCGGCTCAAGTTGCGCGACGCCCTGCGCACTCATCCCCGGCAGGAGGACCGCAGATGACCGATCCTCGCGACACCGTTTTGAGTTGCGAACAATTCCAGGCCCTCTTGCCCGAGCTGATCGGCTCCGGAGTGGACATCAATCGCCATCCGCACATGCGGAGCTGCGATCTGTGCCGCGAGTTGCTGGCGGAGCTGGAAACCATCGCCGAGGCCGCCCGCCAGCTCTTCCCCACCGTGGAGCCGCCCGACGACCTGTGGAACCAGATCGAGTCGGCGATCCGGAAGGAAGAGCAATCTCCGGACCACGACTGCGACGCACGCGACGAAATCCATCCGGTATTAAAGGCGGAGCCGACCACCGGCAACGACTGATTGCACGTGAACGACCCCGTCCAGTCCAGCCTGTCCGGAAATGCGCAGCCGGAGATGGATTCCGCGCGGCGCCGACGCATCGTCCTGACAGGCTTCATGGGCTCGGGCAAAACCACCGTCGGCCCGCTGGTGGCCGCGCGTCTCGGCTGGCGATTCATAGACGCCGACGACGTCATCGAGGCTGAAGCCGGCTCGACCATCGCCGAATTCTTCGCCCGCCACGGCGAAGCGGCCTTTCGCCAATGCGAGCAGGAGACCATCGCCCGCCTTGCCACGAGCGACGGGCTGGTTCTCGCCCTCGGTGGCGGCGCCATCGAGGATCCGGCGACCCGGTCGATGCTTCTGGCGCTTGATGGCACGCTCGTCGTGCATCTCGAGGTCGAGCTTGCCACCACGCTGGCCCGCTGCGCCGGCAGCGAAAGCACCCGGCCGGTGCTGGCCGACCGCGCCCACCTCGAATCCCGCTACCAGCGCCGCCTGCCGCTCTACCGCTCGGCGCACGTATCGATTGCCGCGGACGCGCTCACGCCCGAAGAAGTAGCCGATGCGGTGGTTCAGGCGATCCACACGGGGAGCACGCATTCCGTGGGCCGAGATCGAACGCATTGACGTAACATCGTTCGCACCATGGACTTCTTTTCCCCCGAGATCCGGCGCAATCCGTTCCCGGTCTATGATCGTTTGCGCGCCGCCGCGCCGGTGCTGTACGAGCCGAACTTCGACGCGTGGATGATCTTCGACTACGCCGGCGCGAAGCAGGCGCTCACCGATCACGATCGCTTCAGCTCCAGCATGTTCACCGCCAGCCGCGGCAATCCGGACTGGATGATCTTCCTCGATCCGCCGCGCCAGCCCAAGCTGCGCGGCCTGATCGGCCGGGCTTTCACTCCGAAAGCGATTGCCGAGCTGGCGCCGCGCATACGGGAGCTCTCGCGCGAGCTGCTCGGCAAGGTTGGCGGCTGCGGCCAGATGGACGTCGTTCGGGAATACGCTACGCCACTGCCCATGATCATGATCGCGGAGATGATCGGCGTTCCGGCGGCGGAATGGCCGCTCTTTCGCCGCTGGAGCGATGCGATTCTCAAGCTCAGCCATACGATTTCGGCCGGCGCGTCGGCGACGACGGCGGTCGCCGAATACTCGCTCGTCAAAACCGAGATGGGCGCTTATGCGCGCGCGCTGATCGAGGAGCGGCGGACTGCGCCGCGCGACGACCTGCTTACGCGGCTAACGCAGGCCGAAGTGGATGGCGAGCGGCTCACCGAGCAGGAGATCCTCGGCTTTGTGGAGCTGCTCATCGTCGCCGGCCAGGAAACAACGTCGAACCTGATCGCCAATGCGGTACTTTGCTTCGCCGAGAATCCGGATCAACTGCAACGGCTTGCGGATTCGCCGGAGCTGATGACGAAGGCGATCGAAGAGGTTCTGCGTTTTCGCTCGCCCGTGCAATGGGTCTTTCGCGCCACCCGGTGCGATGTGGAGATGCACGGCCGGACGATCCCGGCCGGCAAGCTGGTGCTGCCCATGATCGGCTCGGCGAATCGCGATCCGCAGGTCATCACGGAGCCGAACGAGTTCGATATCGGCCGCGAGCCGAATCCGCACATTGCCTTCGGTCATGGCATCCATTTCTGCCTCGGCGCGCCGCTGTCGCGGCTGGAGGCTTCGATCGCCCTGCCCGATCTGTTGGCGCGCCTGGGACGATTCGAACTTGCCGAAGAGCAATGGCAACCGCGATCGGCGCTCCACGTCCACGGTCCGGACTCCCTTACCATCCGCCTTTAACCTGCCTGAATTTTCTTCAATTTTTTGCTTTGAGCCGGGGTCGGGCATGTGGCACGATGATTCCACACGCTAATCCTCACCCCGGATTGCCGCGCGCGTCTGTGCCCGATGTGCTGGCAGTGCTTTGCCCGCTCGCGCCGGACCGCTGTTCGCCTCTGTACGTCCTGTTCGCGTTGTTCGACCTCTTGCCGGCAAGACCCTTGCACCGGTATCGCCTCATGATGTGAATGTGGGGCAGAATCCTCTGCAGATTCTCATCGATTGCCTCTGCGATCCGCTGCCGGATTGCCACGTCGATCCACGCTTCAGTTGCCAGGGAGGAATGAGAATTGAAGTTCCGGGCTCTGATCCTGTCTCCAGTCCTTGCATCCGCCGCCGCATTTGGCCAGTTCCCTTATCCGATCAAAAACATTGTCGTCATCGTGCAGGAGAACCGCACGCCGGACAACCTCTTCCAGGGCCTTTCGCCGGCCTGCCCCATCCCCGCCAACGCCTCAGGCATCGAGGCCTGCACGCCCGCGCCGGTCACGCATGGCTGCTACAACATCTCTCCTTGCGGCATCTCCGGCCAGAGCGGCAAGCCCGTCGTCGTACCGCTCACGCCCGCTCCGCTTTACGGCAGCGCCACTCCCGGCCACACGCACTGGAACTTCGAGGAGATGTGCGACCCCGATCCGGCCACGCAGCAATGCCGCAACGACGGCGCCTGGCAGGTGAGCACCCCCGCGGGCGGCGCTTACGCCTACGTCGCCAATTCGCCGGTCACCAACTCCGACGGCACATCGGGCCACATCCTCGATCCCTACCTGGCCATGGCCAGGAACTACGGCTGGGCCAACTACATGTACCAGAGCAACCAGGGTCCCAGTTACGTCGCCCACCAGTTTCTCTTCGGCGGCACCTCGGCTCCGACAGCGCAGGACGACGCCAATTCCACTTTCATCGCCGAAGACATCGACGCCAGCAACGCCGGATGCCTGGCCCCGCAAAACGCCACAAGCTGGATCGTCTCTCCCGTATCCGGTTCGCCGGGCCACAATTGCAGCACGTTCGCCGACGGCTCGGTGCAGGAGTGCCCGGTCACGAACTCCGCGCTCGTGTACCCCACCCAACCCGTCGGCTCCTTCTGCTACTCGCGCCCCACCATGGCCGACATTCTCGACGCACGCGGCATCACCTGGAAATACTTCGCCTCCACGGCCGGCTCGGTCACCACCGCGCCCGTCTCCTTTGCGCCGATCTGCCAGCCCGGTTTCACCAATCCCAACGCCGACCCGTCCTCGGCCCTGCAGTGCAACGGCAAGGAGTGGACCGAGCACGTCGACCTCGGCCGCATGGGCACCGATATCCTGACCCATGTCGCCAACTGCGATCTCGCCCAGGTCAACTGGGTCATCCCCGACGGCAAATGGTCCGATCACGCCGGGACCGACGACTACTGGGGTCCATCCTGGGTCGCTGCCGTGGTCAACGCGATCGGCACCCAGCCCACCTGCCCGGCCGGAACCACAAATGCCGGCCAGAGTCTTTGGCAATCCACGGCCATCGTCGTCACCTGGGACGACTGGGGCGGATGGGCCGACCACGAACTGCCGATCCTCGCTTCTTCCCTGCCCTGCAAATCCACCAACTGTCCGGGTGACTTCCTCGGCGGATACCGCGTTCCGCTCCTCGTCATCTCCGCCTACACCAAGGCCGGCTTCATCAGCAATGAGCACCACGACTTCGGCAGCATCCTGCGCATGATCGAGGGCGTCAACCACATCCCCGAGGGCGCGCTGGGCTTTGCCGACAGCCGCTCCACCACGGACCTGAGCGCGTTCTTCAACGTCGCCACGCCGCGCGCCTTCCAGCCCATTGCGGCGGAGAAAAACGCCGCGTTCTTTCTCGGCCTCAACGGCATCCTGCCGACCGAAGACCCCGACGACTACTGATTCGCGGTCGCGGGCAATGCGGATCTACGGTTCGGAGCGGCCTTGTAACAGGGCATGACCCTGGTCGTGCCGGGAAGAGCGCGAAAAGGGCTGGGCTTCAGTGTCTGCGTGAGAACTCGGGCCCAAGGCCATGAAGCCGGTTTCAAAAGACCCATGGCTGAAGCCACGTCGATGTTTTGCGCCGAAACCAGCAGCCTGAAGGCTGCTGCTCCCTCCAATTCGCACACCGAAGATTTGCCCAAACGAGTTTTCACGCACACTCTTTACGGCAAAACCAGAGGAGGTATGGCCGGTTTTCTGTCTTGCAGGGTCGCCGCTCCCAGGGGTCGCGGCGACTTGATTGCCTTGGCTTCGGTATACAGCATCTCTGGTTTTGCTATAGCCCCTGAGGGCTGCTTTTCCGGCCCGATTCGCGGTCGCTTCGATTCGCCGGACACTGCCTGGCCCCTGAGGGAAAATGCGCCACGACCCACTTCCCGCGTAACCGGCAGCGGTTGGTATCATCCAATCAGGTAGCCGGAGAGCCTCGCGCCGGATTCACCCGCTTCGCCGCCTTTTCATGAGCTCCATCCCGCAAACCGCCGTGCCCCTCGCCGCGCCCGCAATCGACGAAGCCCGGGTCCACGCGCCGCGCCCCGGCGCCACGGCCACGCTCATCCAGGACTTCCGCGAGCTCTTCAAGGTGCGCGTCACCGGCATGGTGGTCATTACCGGATGGGCAGGCTTCTACCTGGGATCAATGCAGTCGGGGATTTCGAGCCTGCAGCGCGGCCTGCTCGACACGCTGTTCGGCATCGGCCTGGTTTCTGCCGGCGCCGCCGCGCTCAACCAGGCGCTCGAGCGCACCACCGACGCGCGCATGATCCGCACCGCCGATCGCCCCATTGCCTCGGGCCGCATGCCGCTGGCCGCGGGCATCCTCGCCGGCCTGGGCGCGCTGGCACTGGGCGCCGTCTGGCTGCTTCTCCACACCAACCTGCTCACCGTGGCGCTTTCGCTGCTCACGGCGTTTACCTACGTTGCCGTTTACACGCCGCTCAAGCGCGTGACCACAATGGCCACGTTCATAGGCGCATTTCCCGGCGCCATGGGCCCTCTGCTGGGCTGGACCGC
Organism: Acidobacteriaceae bacterium; assembly: GCA_030039035.1. Classification (GTDB taxonomy): domain Bacteria; phylum Acidobacteriota; class Terriglobia; order Terriglobales; family Acidobacteriaceae; genus Telmatobacter. The sequence continues at coordinate 31,158 of JASHQQ010000362.1, forward strand.
CGCCCGCGGCCGCATCGAGTGGCCGGCCGTCGCGCTCTTCGCCATTCTCTTCGTCTGGCAGTTCCCGCACTTCATGGCCATCGCCTGGCTCTATCGCGACGATTACGCCCGCGCCGGCATCCGCATGTTGCCCGTGGTGCAGCCCGACGGACTCTCCACCGTGGTCGAGGCGCTTTTCTACGCCGCCGTCATGATTCCCGTCAGCCTCATTCCATCCTGGCTGGGCATGGCCGGCATCACGTACACCGTTCTCGCCGCCGCGCTGGGGCTCTTCTACCTCGCCTACACCATCCGCTTCGCGCGTATCCTGCGCTCGCGCTCGGCGACGGAGAGCCGGATGCTGGCCCGCGATCTGCTCAAGGTCAGCGTCATCTATCTTCCCCTGCTGCTCACCACGCTCATGCTCTGCGCCACGGCGAAGGGCCAGGCTTCATGACCACCGCGGTCTCGCCGGGATCCACCACGCGCCCGGCCATCGTCGCCATTCTTGCCATCAGCGCCGCGGCCACGCTTTTCCTTTTCTGGCTCATTTACGTTCATCCCGCGGCCGACAGGTCGAACGCGCGTTTCGGATTTCTGCCAGCGCTGGACGCCATTTTCAACGGCCTCAGCGCCGTCGCGCTGCTGACCGGCTTCACCTTCATCCGCGCCCGCCGCGTTGCGGCGCACCGCGCTTCGATGATTACGGCTTTCGTTTTCTCCACGCTGTTTCTGGTGGGCTACATCGCGCATCACGCGCTGCACGGAGACATCCGCTACCCGGTTCACGCTGCATACCGCTCGATCTATCTGCCGCTGCTGGCCAGCCACATCGTGCTGGCCGTAGTAGCGCTGCCCATGGTGCTGGTCACGTTCTTCTTTTCGCTCACAGGGCGCTTTCCGCAACACCGCAAGATCGCGCGCTGGACGTTTCCGTTGTGGCTCTACGTCTCCATCACGGGCGTGCTGACCTACGCGATGCTGCGGCTTGCAATGGGCTGAACTGAAGCGCCGGATTGAGCCGTACAGGGTGCCCCATCGTTGGGCAATTCGCGCAAGCATTGTCCCAGGGGCGGGATGAGAATTGAAATCAGCCAGGTGCAGGGTGCCCCATCCTTCGGGAATCCGCAAAGGCGGATTCCCGAAGGGTGGGAATCACAACAATCGATTCGACGAATGCCCGGACCCTCCAATCAATCCGCCCAATCCGACGACGGCACCCGCGAGCTGATCCAATGGGGCGGATCGATGCTCGGCGCAGGAGTCCTGGCAACGATTTTGCTTTTTACCGTGCTTGGCGGTGTCACGCACACCGGAGCCAGCACCAACGCCGGCTGGTTCGCAGTCATCGTCGCGCTCACGTGCATTCCCTTCGGGGGGATGCTGCTCACGCTGGGCCTGGCCAAGTGGCTGCGCAACCGGCGGCTGGCGCGCAAGGCCTGATCCTCTGCTATTCTTCTTGCTTACCGGAGACAAACCCATGGCCAAGAGCGTCAACAAAGTCATTCTTCTGGGCAACGTCGGCAAGGACCCCGAGATCCGTTCCACGGGCGGCGGCACCATGGTGGCCACCTTTGGCCTGGCCACCTCGGAGCGCTCCAAGGACGCGCAAGGCAACTGGCAGGACCGCACCGAGTGGCACAACGTGGTGGCTTACGCGCGCCTGGCCGAGATCATACGCGACTACGTGAAGAAAGGCCACAAGCTCTACGTGGAAGGACGCCTGACCACCCGCAACTGGGACGACAAGGAGACGGGCAAAAAGGTCTATCGCACCGAAATCGTCGTGAACGATATCTCCCTGCTCTCCGGCCGCGACGACGGTTCCGGCCAGAGCGGCCCGAGTCGCACCACGGCCGGCATGGACCAGCGTCCAGCCCCGGCCCGCGACGAGTTCTCGCAGCAAACCGAAATCTCCGACGACGACATTCCGTTCTGACAGCCGGGTCCGGCGTCCAATGTCCAGGGCGAAGGACCGGGAGCTGAAGGTTCGGGCCGCAGGGCCGGAATTCGCGACAGGGAAATGTCTCTATCGTCCTGCACGCTGTTGCATTGAAGGAAAGGCGAATGTCCAGACGCATCTCGAAAAACCGTCCCGAGGACCCTGGCTCCGATTCCGGCCGAGGCGCCGGTTCTGGTGCGCGAGCCGTCGGCGTCCAGGACCAAGAGGCTGGATTCTGGACGAGGCGGATCTTTCGGCAGATCCGGCGTCGGCTTGGCCGAGTTCCGCTTTCTTCGCGCATTCAGGCCCGCGATCCGAAACTGCTCTACTTCGCCGCCGGCATGAGCCATCATCTGGCAACGTCGGGAGATATTCCGGCGAAACTCAAGGAACTCGCCCAGCTCAAGGTCGCAACCCTGGTGGGATGCCCGCTTTGAATCGATATCCATTCTGCCGTGGGCAGAAAAGCCGGCATCACCGAAGCGCAAATGCGGGACCTCTCGCGGTGCGAGAGCAGTGCTCACTTCAGCGAGGACGAAAGGCTGGTGCTGCGCCTCGCTCGCGCTCTCACCGCAACGCCATCGGAGGTTTCGAATGACCTTTTTGCGGACCTGCGACAGCGGTTCGCAGAAAGGGAGCTGGTGGAACTGAGCGCGGTCATCGCATGGGAGAATTACAGGGCACGCTTCAACCGAACCTTCGCGGTCGAAGCGGAAGGATTCTCCCTAGGCGGGGTTTGCCCATTACCCGAATTCGAAAAAGACCCCGGCCCGGGGAGAAGTTGACCCGCAGCCGCCATCCGGGATCGGAACGAAGCGGAAATCGGATGCAGGACGTTGCATGGTCTTCGTGATGTTTCCCATCGTCGCCCTGGCCGTCGTCGGCTTGGCCTACGCCTGGGTGGTGACGTACAAGGAGGTGCGCGAAGCGAAGCATCTGGCCGGGCCGCACGTGATTTCGCTGCTGGGCGTGCTGGCCGTGACCCTGCAGGCGCCGCTTCCTGTTGCAATGCTCTATTTCGTCGACCCTCCCGATCCCGATATGGGCTGGTTTGCCGTGCTCGAGGTCCTGCTCTTCCTCGTCGCGGTGCCGTGCGCGCTGAAACGATCCGACCCATTGCGATGGTTGCTGGTCCTTGCATCGCTGGTCCTGCTGGCGTTCAGCGGCATGATCTTTGCCGCCAGCCGGATTCGATTTGGATGATTGCCGGTGCCCGCTTCGAACTCCTTTTTCCCTGTTCCCTGTTCGCTGGACGCTGGACGCCGGACGCCGGACCCTCGTCCTATTCCGCCCTGCACAGCGTCGCGATCAGCTCTTCCTTGTGCGCGTTGGCCAGCGCCTCGGCCTTGCCCAGGCCGAGGCGCCATGCCGTCACCGCAGCCACGGCCAGCAGCAGGAGCACCGGAGTCGCCACCCAGTGGGCATCGAAGGTCCAGCACAGCGAAAACACGGCCGCGCCCACCGCGATCACCCCCAATTGCACCAGCATGCTGAGCAGTGCGTTGCCCTGCGATCCGCGCTGCTTCGTCAGGCGGCCGGGGTTGATGCGGTAGGCCATGATGAGCGAGAAAATGTTGCCCGCGGTCAGGTTGCAGGGCAGGGCAAACACAAGCCAGGCCGCGCTGGCCGCGATCACCGGCGCCGGCGGCGCACCCAGGCGCAGGAGCGCAAGGGCTCCCGCCGCAAGGGCGACCAGGACGAAAAGAATGGAGTGGAAGACGTTCTTGGCCAGCAGCACGGTGCGGATGGGTGTGGGAGAAAGGAAATACAACTGAATCCCGGCTCCTTCCGCGCCCAGGTTGTTATAGATCAACTGCGTGAATCCGAGTTGCGCGTAGACCAGGCAGATGGGCAGCGCCAACTGGAATGTGTGGCCGGTGGGGCCATTGCGAATGAAAACTCCGGCAAACACCAGCACCAGGAGCAGCGGCGCGCCCACCGCATAAAGCAGCGGCAGGGTGCGCCGCAGCGCGCGCACCTCCTTTTCCACGATGGCCGCCATGGGGCCCGAGCCGCCGGCGGTCCATCCGCCGCGGTCGGCTACCTTGCGGTGTCTCGCCGCCTTTCGGGAGGGTGCTTCGCCCAGGCTTTCACCGGCGTACTCCGCTCCCAGCCGCCATCCCAGCACCAGTCCTGCCATCAGCGCATACATTCCCAGCAGCCCCACGGAGTCGAATGCAGGCTCCGGTTGCCGGTCGGCGGCGAACAGGGCGGCCCGGGCCGCCAGACCGGGCGGCAGCCAGCGCTGCACGGCGTCTGCCCGCGTCAGCCAGGGCCGGATCTTCGAGAACGCCCGCTGCTCCTGGCCCACCCGTTCCTCAAAGCCCCTGGCCCCGCGGTGGCGGCCCTGGTAGAGCGCCGGGTTCAGCAACTGCATGCAAAGAACCAGGGCCAGAAAGATCGCGCCCACGATCTCCCGCGTTTTTCGTTGCGCCAGCCAGCGGTCGATCCAGGCAAAGATGGCCCGCACCAGGAGAACATTAAAGGCTGCAAAGACAGCCAGCGCCAATCCGATCCAGGGCAGTAGCTCCGGGCGTGCAACCGTGATCCCGATGCCCAGCCCCAGGCAGCAGAGGGCTCCAGTGACGGTGGAGACATCGACCAGGCCAAAGATGAGGTAGAGCAAAAAATAGGACCGAAAGCTCACGGGAAAACGTAAGAGGATCCCAAGGTCAAACTGCTCCTGCATCGAAGCCATGACCACGGGGAGCATGAGCCAGATGAGAGAGACGACCCAGAAGAGAATGGGCAGGTATTGTACGTGTCCCGAGGTAATCATCGCGAAGGAGCCAAAGCCGAATCCCACGCTCATCCCCAGCCCCAGCATTCCGAACATTGCGTAGGACAGTACGCGGGCGCCGAACTCCAGTACGCCTTTGCCGGTGCGCAGGCTGTTGCGAAAGACCTGCCAGCGCATGGCGGCGAGCGCCGCATATTGTTGCCGCGCCAGACCGGCGGGCAGGGCCTCCCGTTGTCGCGGTCCGGCAGCCCCCGGCACCCCGCTCAGGCCAGCCATGACAGCTCCTGCGCCGATTCGGCGCCGCCGGCCCCCACGATGGAGAGGAAAATCTCCTCGAGGGTGAGGCGCCGGCCATCCTCGGCTCCTGGCAAGGCGGAAGCCACCCCCGCGCGCAGTTCCTCGAGCGACCCGTTGGCCACCAGCCTCCCCTGGTGGATGATGGCCACGTGGCTGCACAGCCGCTCGACGATCTCCAGCACGTGCGAGGTGAGAAAGATGGTCGCGCCGCGGCTGATCATGCCCGCAAGCATCGTCTTCAGCATGCCCGCGGCAATGGCGTCCACACCTTCGAACGGCTCGTCGAGAAACAGCACTTTGGGCCCGTGAATGACCGCCGCGGCCAGCGCCAGCTTCTTTTGCATGCCGTGCGAAAAATCGGTTACCAGCTTTCGGCGCTCATCGGCCAGTTGCATGAACTCGAGCAGCTCCTCGGTGCGCTCGCGGGCCGTACCCGCGTCCAGGCCGTACATGCGGCCCACAAAGTGCAAATACTCGGGCGCGGTCAGCCGCCCCAGCAGCGCCATGCCTTCGGGAACCACTCCGATCTGCCGCTTCAGGTCGAGCGCCCCGGCGCCGAACGGCCGGCCCAGAATCTCCATGGTCCCGGCGGTGGGTTCGAGGAGCCCTGTCAGCATCTTGATCGTGGTCGACTTGCCGGCCCCGTTCGGCCCCAGAAAACCGAAGAACTGCCCCTGCGCCACGCCGAGCGTGACGTTCTCCACGGCGGTGAGCGCGCCAAAACGCCGCGTGAGGCCGCAGGTTTGAATCGCCGCGTTCTCCATGTGGGGCAAGCATAGCAAGCCGCGCGGCGGGAGCCAAACCGGCGCCGGGAGACCGGCGGCGACAGCCTGCCGGCCGCGAAGAACCGGCGGCGGACGCGCGGCAGACATTGTCTGCCAGACCGTCTCGCCTTGCGAGACAAATGCGCGACGGGGAACCGGCCATCGTCCAGCCGGCCAAGTTCACCCTTCGCCGCTCCACTGCGAAGCGCCAATCCCTTTGCTGTAGCGGAGCGGGGTTTCGATCCCATGAAACGATGCCCGGACGGCGCCATGAGGGGCGGATGGGCGGTTGGTGACCACATTGGAACATGACCGAATTTGCGTATGGCCTAATGCACGCCGCCGAATTATCATTTTTGGGCATAGAGGATAACGGATGCGGGAGATGCTGGAAGGCAGGCTCGAGTGGGAGCGGAAGCCGGAAGGAATTCTTGTTTCCATCCCCGTGCGGCGCGGCCCATCCACCGCGGGCTATGCCCTGCTGGTGATCGTCTGGCTCACCATTGCCTCGGTCCATTACTGGCATTTGCTTTCGGGCAACCACGTCGACAGCTCGCAATACGCCCTGGAGCTGGCGGCGGTCGCCATCTATGTCTTTGGCTTCTTTTTCTTTCTCGGCTGGCTGTCGTGGACCGTCACCGGCGAGACGCTGGTCATCCTCGACCACAATGAGCTGAAGATCGAAAAACGGGTACTGGGCATTGAAGTGGCTACGCGCACCCACCTCAACAGCGACATCCGCAACATCCGCTTCGTGCGCCCCAAGCAGTTCTGGGCGCTGCGCGCCGACACCGACCCCAGCACCAGCAAGATCCAGTTCGTCACCACCCACGGGTTCCACACCTTCGGCAAGGGCATCGGCGAGACGGAAGCCGTCGCTCTGATCGAGCGCATGATGGAGGTTTATCCCTTCCCGCGCAGCGGCGAACGATACTACAACGCCGTCGTGCGCTGAATCCCGGGGAACTGCCATGCTCGGACCGCTGGCCGGAAGACTCAGGTGGGAGCGGACCGGCGAGGGTATTCGCGTCATCATCCCGTCGCGTTTCGATATCGGCCCGCTAGGCGACACCATCCTCATCGCCGCCATTCCGGTTCTGGTCGTCGACGTCGTGGCCAGAATGGACAAGGATTGGAGGGGATGGGGCTGGGAGCAGCTCACGCTGGCCTTGCTTGCCGTTGCCGTGCTGCGGCTCATCACACTCTTTGCCGATCAGACCGTGCTCACTCTCAACCCGGCCTGGATGACCTTCCGGCGCGGTCCGTTCGGCCTGAACTGGAAAAAATCGAGCTTCGCCACGCGCCGCCTGCACAACCTGCGCTCCGTGCCTTCGACGTCGGATTGGACGGGCATCAAACTGCAAGGCCGGGAAACCGTGCAGTTCGACGAGGGCGACGACACCTGCGATCTGGTAAAGCAGCTTTCACGCGGCGAAGCGGCTGCTCTCATCGAGAAGATGCTGGAAGTCCACCCGTTCCGGCAGGACGAGCCTGAAGCGGCTGGCCAGTGACCGGAGCAAACATCCGAGCGCTCCGTGACGCATCGCTGGCCCTGAATCCGCTGACCGGCTGAACCGCTGACCCATAATCGCTAATTCGCCGACCCGGCGGTCGCTTCGCCGAGTGGGTCGCTGTCCCGGTCCGTGACCTCCGCCAGCGGCGCCAGCCGGCCGGCAAGCTCCGGAGTCCAGGCGTCCTGGGGCGCGCGCCAGCTCCAGTTGCCCGCCGCGACGGCCGGCGTATTCATCCGCGCCTCGGAGCCCAGTTCGAGCAGATCCTGCGCCGGAGCCAGCGCCAGTTGCGCGCAGCTCGCGGCCACGGCGCGCAGCAGCGGCCACGCCGGCCTTGCCACTCCCTCGACCACCGGAACCGGCCCGACATAGGCTTCCACCGCCGCTCGTTCGAGCTTGCCCGCCGTGCGCCACCATCCCTGCGTGGTGTCGTTGTCGTGCGTGCCGGTGTAGGCCACGCACTCCGGCACGAACCGGTGCGGCAGGTGGACGTGCGCGCCCTTGTCGCCGAATCCGAACTGCAGCACCCTCATTCCCGGCATCCCCAGCTCGATGCGCAGCGCTTCGACTTCCGGCGTGATAAGCCCAAGGTCCTCGGCCACCAACGGCAGCGGCCCCAGCACCGACGCGAGAACGCGAAAGAGTTTCAAACCCGGCGCCTTCACCCATTCGCCATGGATTGCCGTCTCCTCTTCGGCGCGAATCGCCCAGTACGCCTCGAAGCCACGGAAGTGATCGAGGCGGAGAATGTCGTAGAGTTGCGCCGCGCGCGCCACCCGCCGCACCCACCAGTCGAAACCCAGCCGCTCCAGCACATCCCACCGGTAAAGCGGATTGCCCCAGCGCTGTCCGGTCGGCGAAAAATAGTCGGGCGGCACGCCGGCAATCCGTATCGGATTCAGGTCGGCATCCAGTTCGAAGAGCTCGGGATGCGTCCACACATCGGCCGAGTCGAGGTTCACAAATATAGCGATGTCACCGAGAATCCTGATGCCGTGCCGCGCCGCGGCCTCGCGCAGCAGGCGCCATTGCCGCGCGAAGGCGAACTGCAGGGCCTGCTCGCGCGCCAGCGCACGGCTATGCTTCGCAACCTCCTCGGCCAAGGCATCCGGCTCGCGGCGGCGCAGCGGCTCGGGCCACGCCGTCCACGCGCCGGTGCGCAACTGGCGGCACAGCTCGGCATAAAGCGCGTAATCTTCAAGCCAACCTGCCTCGGCGCGGCAAAACGTCCCGAACTCCGCCCACTGCGCGGCGAATCGCCCGTCATGCGGCCCACGATCGAGAAAGTTCGCTGCCGCCTCCTGGAGCAGCGGCACTTTGGTCCGTTCCACTTCGTTGAAGTCAACATGTGCACCCGGCGCAACCAGCCCCTGGAGGCGCGCGGCGTCGATCCAGCCCCACTCGGCCAGCAGCTCAAGGCTGATCAGGAACGGATTCGCGGCAAACGCCGACGAAGCCGCGTACGGCGAATGGCCGTAGCCGGTCGGCCCCAGCGGCAGCACCTGCCATATGTGCTGTTTGGCCGCGGCAAGAAACGACACAAACTCGTACGCCGCCGGCCCGAGGTCGCCGATGCCTCCGAGCGAAGGCAGCGAGGTAACGTGCAGGAGAACCCCCTGCGCACGGTTGAAACCCATTCACCCATTATCTCCGGCGCTTGCCCGCCATACCGGACGTCGAGAATCTCCGGCAGTGGGCCGGTTCGAAAAGTGCGGGCTTCTGCCCCCGAGAGGAAACATGCAGTGTCAGGCTGATCAGGTCCATCTCTCCCGGAGATGGACTGTATCTCCATCTTTTGTCACTTCGATCCTCTCACCATGGAATCCCATGAGAGAACCGGCCAAGATCCGGGAAGACAGCGGGCCCGATATCCTTTATTCCTGGATCGCAGCTCGCTTTCCGAGAGGCTCATTCCATGCGATTCCGCGACGCACTCGAAATGTTTCTGCTCTCCGCCGTCTGGGGGGCTTCGTTCATCCTCATCAAGCTCGCCGGCAACGACCTGCCTCCGGTGTGGGTGGCGCTCGGGCGCCTTACCTTCGGGTCCCTGCTCCTCTGGGCCGTGCTCAGGATGGGCCGCTACTCGCTGCCGCCGCTGCGGCTGCTCGGACCTCTGCTCGCGGTCGCTGTGTTGAACAACGCCCTGCCGTTCTGCTTCTTTGCGTGGGGCGAGCGCAGCGTGCCTTCCAGCACAGCCGCGATCCTGAACGCCACCACACCGATCTGGGGATTGATCCTCGGCCTTGCCACGGGCGGGATGGCGCTCGGGGCCCGATCGATCGGGCGCACCATCGCCGGCGTTGTGCTCGGGTTTTTCGGCGTGCTTCTGGTCGTCTACGGGCGCCCTGCGGGAGCGGGGGCGGGCAACAGCGGAAACGGCTATCTCTTCGGAGTCACCCTCATCGCCATCGCCGCCTTCAGCTACGGCGCCGGCGCGGTCGCGGCCAAGCGTTGGCTCCATGGCGTGGAGCCGGTGGTGACCGCCACGCTTCAACTCACGCTGGCATGGCTTGTTCTGCTGCCGCTTGGGGCGTTCGGCACGCATCCGGCCGCCATTCATTGGAAGTCGCTCGCCGCGGTTGCGATGCTGGGCGTCTTCGGCAGCGGGCTGGCCTACCTTGTCTACTTCCGCCTGCTGGCCAACACCTCGCCGACGCACACATTGGCGGTCACGTTCCTTCTGCCCGTCTGGGGCCTGTTCTGGGGATTCATCGCCGGCGAACCGATCCGCTGGACGGCGCTGGCCGGCATGGCCGTGATCCTCGCTGGCCTTGTGTTGCTGAATCTGCGCACGCTGCCGGCAAGGACGGCGAGAAGCACGGTTCCCTCTCCACAAGCTTGCTCGGCTGAGCAAAGCTGACGCGTCGCCACAGCGGCTTTTTGCGTGATTCAGAGGAACAACCGCAGTCGGATATGGAACAGGGTTCCATGCCCGACTGCGGTCAAGGTTGCTGGTTTATCCAACGGACTTTCTGACTCTCCGCGGCTGAACTACATTCCCGGCACGCCAGGCCCGACGGCCTTGGTGTTGATCTCCACGCGACGGCTCTTGCGGTAGTCGTTGGAAACGGTGCTCACGAAAACCTCGAAAGCGTCTTCGCGGCGCCGTTCCAGCATCTGGTCGCGGGTCTGGTCGAGGTTCTTGGCGATCTCGTCGGCGGTAGGCTCCTGCTTGTCGACGAGCTTGGCCACAATGCCGTTCCGCTCTGCGTTGATGGGGCCGCTCAGGTCGCCCACCTTCAGGTCGAAGAGCTGCGGCGCCACCTGCCCTACATCGCCCACGTCGGGCACCTGGCCGGTTTCGCCCACCAGGTCGCTGGTCTTCACCGTTGCGCCCGCCTCTTTCGCAGCTTTGGCCAGATCGTTTCCGTCAGCCTTGGCCTTGTCGGCCAGTTCCCTGGTCTTCCCGTTGACCAGCGCGGGCAGTTTCTCGTCGCGATAGTCGTCGAGGACGTGGCTCTTGTAATCGGCAAAGGTCGGTGCATGCGCCGGCGTGATGCCTGCCACCTGAAAAATCGCGTAGCCTTCGCCCGTCTGCGCGTACTGCGGCGCATCGCCCGGCTTGGATGAAAATGCCTTGTTCAGGATCTGTGCGCTGTCGGGCAGCGCCGCAATCACTCCGGTGCGCGCCACCATCGGCGAGGTCGCCATGTCGAGATGGTGCGCCGCGGCCGTCCTGGCCAGGCCGGTCCTCGCAGCCTCGTCGGTCAGCGTCCGCGCATAGGCGTCTTCGGCCTGCGCCGTCTTGTCGCGAATCAGCGTCGCCTGGATCGTCGGCAGCACCTCGTTCAGGGGCTGCTGGTGCGCCGTCTGCCGTTCTTCCACCTGCACCACGTGGTAGCCGAACTGGCTCTTCACGATGCTGATGTCGCCGATCTTCTGCGTAAAGATGGCGTTGTCGAACTCCGGCACCATGGTCCCGCGCCTGGAAAAGCCCAGCTCGCCGCCCTTGTCCTTGCTGCCCGGGTCGTCGGAGTACTTCTTGGCCAGGGCATCCCAGCTTCCGCCAGCCTTCAGTTGCTTCAGCACATCCTCGGCCTTGGCCTTGGCCGCCGCATCCGTCCTGGCGTCGGCGCCATTGGGCACGGAGATGAGAATGTGCCGCGACTTCGACTGCTCGGGCACCATGTAGTCGGATTGATGCCCGTCGTAGTACTGCTGGATCTCCTGCTGCGTGGGCCGCGGAACGCCGCCGGGAACCTGATCGGCGGTGAAGGCAAAGTAGGCGATCGAGCGCTCCTCCGGCACGGCGTGTGCGTAGCGCGCGGCATTGGTCTTGAAGAAGCCCTCGAGCTCCGCGTCCGTGGGGTTGATGGTCTTGCGCAGGTCGTCGGCCGAAACGATGGCGTAGTCGAACTTGATCTTGACGTTGTCCTTGCGATAGCTGTCGCGCACTTCCTGTTCGCTCACCGTCACCGGCGCCGTGATCAGGGCCCTGAGCCGGTTGAGAACGATGTCGCGCTTGACTTCGTCTTCAAACTGGGCGACGGACATGTTGAAGCGCCCGGCGATCAGGTCGGCGTAGCGGTCCTGGCCAATGAACTGGCCGTTGGGAAAAAGAACCTCGCCAAACTGGCCCTTATGCAGGAACGCGGCCACGTCGTCGTCGGTCGCGGTCACTCCCAGCTTGCCCGCCTCGGAGAGCAGAATCTGCTCCTGCACAAGCTGCTGGCCTACCTGCTGTTCGAAAAACTGCAGCATCACCTGGCTGCTGGCGTACTGCGGGCCGCGCTGCTCGATCTGCTGCCGCGCCAGTTGCTCCACGCGCTGCAGGCTGACCGTGTCGCCCGACGAGAGAAACCGGCTGTACCAGTGCGGATAGACCACCGCATAGACATCGGGCGCGAACGACATGGTGCCGCTCAGGCCGGGGATGAGGTAGATCACCATGCCCACCGAGGCAAAGGCGATGACGACGAAGAAGAAGGCTTTGACGACGCGATTGTCTTGCTGCAGCCAGCGAATCATGATTGGGACCTGCGGTTCGTTCCGCGCTCTGGAAGATGGCCCCGTGGCCGCGCGCAGCGGCTCAAACCGGGCGTCTCTCGCGGGGATGCGATACTCTGCCATTATAGACGAGAGACGATCGAGCCACATTGAAGCCGGCAGTGGGGCAGTTGGAAGGGTACAGGCTTGAGACCCTATGTTTTTGCCCGATAATTTTCTCCGGGGCTATGACCCCCGAGGGGGAACCGACCGATTGGAGAAGGCCGACGAAAAGGGAAAAGGCACCGTGGAGATTCCCACCGAGACTGGAAGCGAAGACCCGCCGGCGGAAGGTCCGCCGCGCATCGACCTCTACAAGATCCGCAGCACCACGCCGCCAAAGGTCAAACTGCTGCGCGCGCTCTGGCATTGCTTCCAGCTTCCCTTCTTCTCGCACACGCCGCGCATGTTGAGCCCGCTGCGCATCTTCCTGCTGCGCCTCTTCGGCGCCAGGATCGGTCCGGCCTGCCATATCGGCGCCGGAGTCAAGGTCTGGGTTCCGTGGAACCTGAAAATGGGAGAGCGCTCCTCGATCGGCTTCGATTCGGAGATTTTCAACTTCGCGCCGGTCGAGATCGGCGATCAGGTCGTCCTCTCGCAGCGCAGCTATCTGTGCACCTCGGCGCACGACCACTCGCATCCGCACTTCCCGATGGTCTTTTCGCCCATCGTCATCCAGTCCCAGTCCTGGGTCGCGGCCGGAGTCTTCGTTGCGCCCGGCGTCACCGTCGGCGAGGGCGCGGTCATCGGCGCCGGCTCGGTCGTCACACGCTCCATGCCGCCGTGGACGATTTGCGCCGGCAATCCCTGCAATCCCATCCAGCCCCGCGAAATCAAACCCCCGGAATAGCGAGTGGCAGGCTTATTGGGAGGGTACCGGCTTCGCAGGTTTGCGGGAAAACGATTCCAGCCGCAGAAGATGTGTCAGGCGCGACCGCAGTCGTGCCAAAAACGCCGCAAATTGGGCGTGGATTCAGCCCCTGAGGGAAACGGCCCCATCCAAAACGGGCATCTCTTGCGGCGATGCGATACTCTGCCATGATAGACGAGCGACGATCTAGCCACATTGAAGGCAACAGCGGGGGTTGGAGGGTACGGTGTTCAGCCCCTGCGTCAGTTCCCAATCTTGTCTTCGGACTTTAGCCCCGAGCGGAACCGGCTCGATGTGCATCTCAGCGCGAAGACGGGAAGACTCCGCGCAAGGACCGGCATGTTCGAACGCTACACGGAAAAAGCGCGACGCGTAATCTTCTTCGCCCGATACGAAGCCAGCCAGTCCGGCGCGCCGTATATCGAGACCGAGCACCTTTTGCTCGGCCTGCTCCGCGAAGACAAGGCGCTGACGAATCGATTTCTTCGTTCGCACGCCTCGGTCGAATCCATCCGCAAGCAGATTGAGGAGAATACGGTCATCCGCGAGCCGGTTTCGACCAGCGTGGACCTGCCGCTGTCAAACGAATGCAAGCGGATTCTGGCTTACGGCGCTGAAGAGGCAGAGGGCCTTGGGCATAAGCACATCGGTACGGAACATCTGCTGCTGGGGATTCTGCGAGAAAGAGACTCCTTTGCGGCGGCAATCCTCGCGGAACGCGGCATCCAGCTCGAGGCAGTCCGAAAGGAGCTTGCACGAGAACCTCATCAAACGCCGTTCTCCGAAACAGTAAAGATCGCCACATCGCCCGAATCTCTCCAGAAGCTCATCGAGCGCCTTATCCGCTTGAACGATCAGGAAATCGCAAGAATTGACGCCCGGCTCGACGAAGCCGAATCCGCGGACCCCGAGAAACCCACGGGGAGGTTGCCGACCGAGATCGGAGTCTCGGGCTACGTCACCGGCAAAGTTACCGCTCCCCGCATCCCCCTCTACAAAATCCAATGCCCCACGCCGCTCAAAATCAAGCTGCTGCGCACGCTCTGGCACTGCTTCCAGCTTCCTTTTTTCGCGCACACGCCGCGCCTGCTGAGCCCGCTGCGCATCTTGCTGCTGCGCCTCTTCGGCGCCAGGATCGGCCCCGACTGCCATGTCGATAACGGCGTCAGAATCTGGATCCCGTGGAATCTGACCGTGGGCCGCTGCTCCTGCATCGGGTTCCACTCGGAGATTTACAACTTCGCGCCCGTCGAAATCGGCGACCATGTCGTCCTGTCGCAGCGCAGCTATCTCTGCACCTCGACGCACGACTACACGCATTCGCGCTTCCGGGAGATATCGTCACCCATTACCGTCCATTCGCAGGCGTGGGTTGCCGCGGAAGTGTTCATCGCGCCCGGCGTCACCGTCGGAGAAGGCGCGGTCATCGGCGCCTGCTCGGTGGTCACGCGCTCCATGCCGCCGTGGACGGTTTGCGCCGGCAATCCCTGCAAGCCGATCCGGCCTCGCAAGATCAAGCCCGAGGATTGACGCGAAAAGCTCGCTGCCGCGAAGCCGAACCGCTGTCCCGTCGCCGCCGCGCCACCTATACTCACTTCGGAAGGGCACCATGTCCGAGAACCATTCCACCGCCCGCGTCGTCCTCACCACCACCGCCAGTTCCGATGAGGCGCGGCGCCTGGGCCGTACGCTGGTCGAAGAGCGCCTGGCTGCCTGCGCCACGCTCGTTCCCTCGGTCGAATCCATCTATCGGTGGCAGGGCGAGATCGAATCGTCGACCGAGGCGCTGCTCCTGATCAAGACCACGGCCGAGCAGATCGGCCCGCTGCAAGTGCGGCTGCATGAGCTGCATAGCTATCAAACGCCGGAGTTTCTCGTGCTCCCCGTCGAATCCGGGAGCGGCGGTTATATCGAATGGCTCCTTGCGGGTCTGCGGAAGGGCTGAAAAGGATTCGCCGTCTGGTATCCTAAGCCAGACCCAGGCTCTTGCGGGCATAAACGGGAGGCTCAGAGCGTATCGGGAATCGCCCGAAGCCGCTCCGGCCCACTTTCTTGCGTTTCTTTCCGGGACGGTGGAAGCCGCCCCTTTCAAGGCAGCGACGCGTTCAAAGATTTCGCTGGTGGTAACTGATCTTAGAATGCGCTGGTTACTCATTGGCCTTTTCGTCTCGGTTGCGGCCCTGCTGCTGGCCGCTGCGGGAATGGCGCGCCACATCTGGCTGCGGCGCTCGGGCATACCGAACGGGCGTACTGCGGGCTTGGGACTCTTCCCCAATGGCACTTCCGCCGAGGCGCCCGACACAGCCGCCGAATCCGATGTTGAACACGAGATTTGAGAGGAAGCCTTGAGCAAAGATCTCTCTGTCGCCTTGTCCGGGGCCGCGCCGGACGCCGCCGTTCTCCGAATGTTCCGTTCGGCGGGAATCGCAGTTGCCGGCAGTGTCTTTGTCGCCGCGTGTGCCCACATCTCGCTGCCGCTCTTCTTCACGCCCGTTCCGCTTACGCTGCAGGACTTCGCCGTTCTCGTGCTCGGACTGCTGCTTCCCCCCGGACTTGCCGCAGCCACGCTGGGCGCGTACCTCGTCGAAGGCGCGCTCGGCCTGCCCGTCTTTGCGCCAGCTCCGCACTTGTCAACGGGATTGGCTCATCTTCTGGGGCCGACCGGAGGCTATCTGCTCGCCTATGTTGTCGCCGCTGGGCTGATTTCGGTTCTCTTCCGGCGGATCGGTCGCGGATTCGCCGCGGCATTCGTGAGTGCGGCGTTTGGCGACCTTCTCATCCTCTCGTGCGGAGCTCTGTGGTTTTCGATCCTGACCCACGCTTCACCGCAATTCACCCTTGCCCAGACCGTATTTCCTTTCCTGCCGGGCAGCGCGCTCAAGATCGCCGCGGCGGCCGGCCTCGCCGCGGGATGGTTCCGCCTGCGCCGCGCCAGGGAATCGCGGGAAAACTGATTCGCGTACGCCTTTCCGGAAAGGACTTCTGCCCCAGTGAGCCTTGCCCAATCTTCCGCGGTCACCACTCCCGCCGCTCCGCGCGAGATTTCGATCGCCCACAGCCCCGACTCCGACGACGCGTTCATGTTCTACGGGCTGGCGACCAGCAAAATCCGCGTGCCGGGTTTCCGCTTCACGCACACGCTCGCCGACATCGAGACGTTGAACCGCAAGGCCCAGGACGCGGCTTTCTACGATGTCTCCGCCATCAGCTTTCACGCCTATCCGTACATCCAGCAGAACTATATGCTGATGGGCTGCGGCGGCAGCGTGGGCGAGGGCTATGGCCCCATGGTGGTTTCCAGCAAGCACCTCGCGCCGGCCGATCTTGGCCGCATGCGCATCGCGGTTCCCGGCACGCTGACTACCGCGTATCTTGCGCTCAGGATCTTCAATCCCGCCCTCGAAACGCAAACCGTTCCCTTCGACCGCATCATTCCCGAGATTCTCGCCGGCAACTTCGACGCCGGCCTCATCATTCACGAAGGCCAGCTCACCTACTCGTCCAGCGGCCTCTATCGCGTCATCGATCTCGGGGCATGGTGGCGCGAAACCACCGGCCTGGTGCTGCCGCTGGGCGGCAACGCCATTCGCCGTTCGCTGGGCGCCGAGACCATCGGCATCGTCTCCAGGGCCCTGCGCGACAGCATCCAGCACGCGCTCGACCACCGCGAACAGGCGCTCGAATACGCCATGCAGTTCGCGCGCGATCTCGACTCCAGCCTGGCCAACCGCTTCGTCAGCATGTACGTGAACGAACGCACCCTCGACTATGGTACGGACGGCCGCCAGGCCATCCGCCGGCTGCTCGAACTGGGCCACGAGCGCGGCATCATTCCCATGGCGCCGCAAGTGGATTTCGCCGATTGAGCCGCGAATAAGTACCTCGGGCACCGGTTGGTTGCGCGTCGGTCATCGGGACCGGCGAAGGATCTCCCCCGAAAGTCCTAAATACTTTCTCATCTTCGCCGATGCACCCAGTGAGGAGAGCTGGATGCGCGACGAACTCCATAGCAACGTCTTGCTGGCCTCACCCGACCCGGCCCTGCTCCACCGACTCGAGCCGTTGCTCGCCGAGCGCGACGCGCATGTCGATATCGCCCTCACCGGCGAGGCCGCCTTGTCGCTGCTGACTGCGCAGGTTTCGCATGATCTCTTGCTGCTGGACGCCAACCTGCCCGGCATGGAACTGAATCAACTGCTGGCCGCGGCCAGCGGACGAGGGTTCGCACCCATTGTCCTGATCGCGGACACAGTGACTCCGGAAGCGCTCGATCGGCTTTCCGAAGGCATCCTCGCCGACATTGTTCCCGGCGACACCAAACCGGTCTTCTGGCGAATTCGCATCGAGGCGGTGCTGCGCACCCAGGCGCTGACCCGCAAGCTCGACCGGCTCGATGAGTCCGCGGCATTGCACGCGCTCTACGACCGCCTCACCGGCGTCTACAACCGGGAGGCGATCCTGGCCACGCTCTTCCGCGAGACCGACCGCGTGCAACGCACACGGAGCTCCCTGTGCATGGTTCTGTTCGACATCGACGATTTCGGCCACTGGAATTCGAGGCTGGGCGCCGGGAACTGCGACGACCTGCTCAGCCAGGTAGCCGGCCGCACCCTCCGCCAGTTGCGCAGCTACGATCTGCTGGGCCGGGTGGGCAAGGACGAGTTTCTGGTCGGCATGCCGGGCTGCAGCAGCGCCAGCGCCGCCATGCTCGCCGAACGCCTGCGCCTCGAGGTCTTTTCCTCGCCGTTTCACGCCGGCGGGGAAGCCGTGCGGCTTTCGGCGTGCTTCGGGATTGCGAGCAGCAACGGCCGATCGCCGCTGGTGGTTCTGCGCGAAGCCGAACAGGCGCTGGAAGCGGCGCGCAACGCCGGCCCGGAGTCCATCCAGTGCTTCGGCGACTGCCAGGGACCCGCGCCGGGGCCGGTCGCCTTCCTTTCCTCATCGGGCGGCGACGAGCTGCTTGCCTGGTAATGCAGCGGGGAACCCCTTCATGGCATTTCCGGAAACCTGCCTACACGCAGATTGTTCTACGCGCGTACGGGAACCCGCATGGATTGAATCGCGGACCTCATCTCTCCCGCGAGCGACCTTTGGTCGTCGGGGTTCAGCTTCTTGCCGTTCCGCGTCAGATAAAAGACATCGATCGCCGTCTCGCCTTCGGTATCGATCAGCGCCACTTCGATGTTGCACTGGTGGCTGTTGAGCGCCAATGCAATCTGGCGCAGCAGGCCGGGCAGGTCCTGGGCCACTACCTGCAGCAACGTGGAATGCGTAGAAGAGTCGGAATCGAACTCCAGCCGCGTTTCCACTACGACTTTCGCGTTGGACCGGTGGTTCAGATGATGCCGCGCCACCAGCAACTGCTCCACCGGGGTCTTTTGCGCCAGCACATCGTGCATGTTGGCGATGAACCGCTCCTTCTCGCTGGGATTGAGTTCCAG
>JASHQQ010000059.1 GCA_030039035.1 Acidobacteriaceae bacterium
TCGATGCGGCAGATTGTGGGAATCGTCGCGGATATTCGGGAAGCCGAGCTCGATGCCGAACCCTGGCCTGCGGAATATCAAGCGATCAATCAGGTTCCTGACCTTGGTATCGCCGTCGCCGTGCGAACTGCGCAGGACGAAAAAACCATCCTCCCCGTGCTCGTCTCCACGCTGCGCACGATCAATCCCAATCTCGGTGTTTATGGCGAAACGACAATGGAGCAACAGATAGCTTCGACGCAATCGGCGCTGATCCATCGGCTTTCCACCTGGCTGCTCGGCGGATTTGCAGTCATTGCGCTGGTGCTGAGCGTGGTGGGACTCTATAGCGTCATCGCCTATTCGGTGAGCCAGCGCACGCGCGAGATTGGCGTGCGCATGGCGCTGGGCGCGCAGCGCGGCGCCGTGTACAGGCTGGTGATGCGCCAGGCGACATGGCTCACGGTTGTGGGTCTTGCCATGGGTCTCGCATTATCCATCGGCACGTCGCTGCTGATGCGCAGCCTGCTTTTCGGCGTGCGGGCGTGGGATGCTCCCACGCTCGCCGGCGTCGCAATTGTGCTGGGTCTCGCCTCGTTGGCGGCGAGTTTTCTTCCGGCTCATCGCGCGGCCTCGGTGGACCCCACCGATGCGCTCAGGGCGGAATAAGATCTCGTTATCCCATCATCTTTTCTGCTCGCTGCCGCGAGCAGAAAGGGATGAAGCAACTATGCTTCGTTCAATTACCTTGCGCCTTCCGTGCTTTGAATGAACTTCGCCACGTTGTCGTGGAGCTGCCTGAGGCATTCGTCGCGCACGTAGACCATGTGCCCCGACTCGTACCACGCGTACTCGATGTTCTTCGCCAGCGACTGCGGGATCGGCAGGTGTTTTTCCTCGTAGACTGCGGCGTAGAACGGCGTAGCCAGGTCGTAATACCCGCCGTTGACCAGCACCTTGAGCCGCGGATTGGTCTTCATGGCGTCGGCCAAATCGGGAGCGACGTTGAGATCGTTGGGATTTCCACGGTGCTTCTGGTCCCACTCGAAGCCTCCGAAGAGCGCCTCGGGCAGATAGGTCTGGTTGTCGCCGTACTTGAGGTCTTTGCGCACATAGTCGTTGAACAGCGACACATAGGCCGATGAGATCGCCGAGCTCTGCGGATCGTACTGGGCTTCTTCGCTCAAGGGATCGATCGTTGGCCCGGAAAAGCGCGTGTCGAGCCGGCCGGTGGTCATGTCCTGGTCGTCCTGCAACGTCTTTTCAAATTCGCCGCCGCTCACGCGAAGATTGGCCTTGATCAGGTAGGCGACCGGCAGGCCGGTGTAATCGCGGAGCTTCTCGGCCACCTGCTGTTTCTCGTCCGCGGAAAGATCGGTGCCCTTCGCCAGCGCCTGAGCGTAAGGACCCATGGCGTACTCCTCAACCTCTTTCAGGAAGGAATCGAGCGAGGACGGCTGCTGGGGCAGCTTTTTGTGGTACGCGGCCGTGGCCGCGTAGGTGGGCAGCGCCAGCTCATAGGGAAGGTCGATGCCAGGATTGACCCTGGGTGCATCGATGTCATTGGTGAAATTGAAAATCTGCGAGAGCAGGATGACCCCGTTCAAATCGATGCTCTTCTCGTTTTCCAGAACATCGGCAAGCACGGCCGAGCGCGTGGTGCCGTAGCTTTCGCCGAAGATGTATTTGGGCGAGTTCCAACGGTCGTATTTGGTGATGAATCGCGCGATGAAGCGCGCGAAGGCGTGGGCGTCCTCATCCACGCCCCAGAAAGCTTTCTCGGCGTCCTTGCCGATGAGGCGGCCAAAGCCGGTGCCAGGCATGTCGATGAAGACGAGGTCGCTCGCGTCGAGCAGCGAATTGGCGTTGTCGACCAGCCTGTAGGGCGCGGCGGGCAGATGCTCGTCGCCGCTCGTGACCACGTGTTTGGGTCCCAGCGAGCCCATGTGCAGCCATACAGTGGAACTGCCCGGACCGCCGTTATAGAAAAACGTGATGGGACGATCTTCAGGCCGCGCGTCCTTCTTGAAATACGCCACGTAGAACATGCGCGCCACGGGCGGCTCGTCCTTGGGGTCTTTCGGTTCGTTCAGCGCGAGCTGGCTGCCCGGCTCGGGCTTGCCGTCCACGCCGAGCTGCGCATCCTGCGCGTCGGTAGCGCCCACGGTGATGATTCCCGCAATGGCGTTGTACGCAATGTGTTGCCCTCCGGCGTCGATCGCGCCGGGAGTCGTCACATCGGCGGGCGGCGCAGGAGCGGGCTTTTCAGCGGCGGTTGCGGCCGGCTTTGCAGTTTGTGTGTCATCCGAGGCAACGGCGATGGCAGGCAGGAAGAGCAGGGCGGCCGCGACAGCGGCGCCAGGCAGAGAGGGGGAAATGCGCATTCGGGGAGTCTCCAGGGAGGAAATCGGTTACGCGCCAGTATAGAGCGAGCGGTCCGGATTCGATTGAAGGTTCGGGATTTCAAGCCTTGCCTGCCGGCCCTCTCAGGTCGATTGCAACTGCTGTGCCGACTGCTGACCGTTGTTCACTGATCCCTGATCCCTGTTCACTGCTTCGCGAACGGCTGTTT
>JASHQQ010000363.1 GCA_030039035.1 Acidobacteriaceae bacterium
GGCTCGTTGCTGGCCCCGCCGGAAAACCCGCCTCCGTGAATCCAGAACATCACCGGCAGCTTCGCGTCTTCCTTGGCGTCGGCAGGCGCGTAGACGTTCAGGTAGAGGCAGTCTTCGCTGCCGCCGTTGTCCTGAAAGATCATGTCCTCGAAGACCTTGTTCTGCGCGCAGTGCGCGGCGTAGTTGGTGCCGTCGCGCTCGCCCTTCCATTTGCCCGGCGGCTGCGGCGCCTTCCAGCGCAAATCGCCCACCGGCGGAGCCGCATAGGGCAGCCCCAGAAACGCCTTCACCTTGCCGCTGTTGATCGTCTTGCCATGCAATTTGCCCTGCTCCACTTTCACGGTCAGCGAGTCGGCGCGCAAAGTCGCCGCACACGACAACGCCAGCCCCGCGATGGCCAGGACACACGCTTTCCATCCCCATTGCGTCATGAAAATCCTCCGAGAGATTACCTTACACCGGACGTGCAGCGCCCGCGCAGGTTTCACGCCTACGATTCGGCAATTGCTCGTGCGGAAATTCCGATTCAGACGAAGAGCATCAAGGATGCAGCGGGTGCCGCATCCTTGGCGCGTCTTTGCTTTTGCGCCAAGGGTGGGATGGCAATCGATTCTTTCCCAAGAAGGAACGACTATGCTGTTTGCGAAGAAGTCGACCAGGATGTGCCTAGTAATAGGGCACGATTCGTGCCGAAGGGCGCCATAAAAAGCCACAGGGTTTAGCCCCTGCGCGGGTCCGCTTACACCCTCTCCGTCGCCAGCAAATCCTCCATCGTCTCCCGCCTGCGAATCAGCCTCGCCTTCGCCCCTACCACCAGCACCTCGGCGGCGCGCGGCCGCGAATTGTAGTTCGACGCCTGCGCCATTCCGTAAGCGCCCGCATCGAGCAGCACCAGCAGGTCGCCGGGCCTGACAGGAGCCAGCCTGCGGTCGCGCGCAAAAAAGTCGCCGGTCTCGCACACCGGTCCCACCACGTCTACCACGCGGGACTTCCCTGCCCTCGGCCGCACCGGCACAATCTCGTGATACGCCTGGTAAAGCGCGGGGCGAATCAGGTCGTTCATCGCCGCATCCGTAATGACGAAGGTCTTCCTTCCGTTGCGCTTCACGTTGAGCACGCGCGTCACCAGCGCCCCGGCCTGCGCCACCAGAAATCGCCCCGGCTCAAGCAGCAGCCGGCCTTCGAAGCCCGCGAGCGCCGACTCGATCGCGCCCACATACTCGCGCACTATCGACGCCGCATCGAAGCGCCCGTCGTGGTAGTCGATGCCTAGCCCGCCGCCCACATCGATCGATTGCAGCGCGATGCCATCCTGCCGCAACTGCGCGACGAGTTGACTCACGCGCGCCGCCGCCGCGCCAAACGGATCGGCCGCGCGAATCTGCGAGCCGATGTGCACGCTGATCCCGTGCGCCTCCAGCCACCGATTGCCTCCCGCTTCGCGATAGATGCGCCGCGCCTGCCTTATATCGATGCCGAATTTGTGCTCGTGCAGCCCGGTCGAAATGTATGGATGCGTCTCGGCAAAAACATCGGGATTCACGCGCAGCGCGAACCGCGCTCTTCGCTTCAGCTTCTTCGCGCGCGTCGCCAGCAGCTCGAGCTCCGCTTCGCTCTCCACGTTGAACTCGAGAATGCCCGCGGCCAGCGCACGATCGATCTCCTCGGCCGTCTTGCCCACGCCGGAAAAAACCACGCGATCGACGGCTTCCGGCGCCGCAGCCAGCACGCGCTCCAGTTCACCGCCGGAGACGATGTCGAATCCTGCGCCGCGCTCTGCCAGCAGCTTCAAAATGGCCAGTGCCGGGTTCGCCTTCACGGCGTAGCAGATCAGGTGTTCTCGCCCGCTGAGCGCCCGCTGGAACAGGCCCAGCCTTTCCAGGATGTGATCGGCCGAATCGACGTAAAGCGGCGTGCCGAATCGTACGGCGAGCGACTCGAGCGACATCTGGCCGCAATAAAGCGGCGCGCTGCGGCTCGGATAGTGAAACGGCCTTGCAGATGAGGTGGAAGAAAGAGTCGAAGATGAAGTAGAGGTCGGAGTCAATTCGGGAACCCGCGGGCACAAGTCGATGCTTTGAGCCTACTCTATCGTGCAGGCGATATCGGCTATCGATTGTGAGCCCGCTTGAAGGGCACGGGCTTGAGCTCGCACGTCGATTTGCTGGGAGGATTGCGGGCAGATAATTGCGGCAGGAATGTCCCGGCCAACGCGCGCCGGAGGCGCAGCGGTTGTCAGCCCCGCGCTTCAGCGTGGGGAATCCCGATGTCACAAACGGGTGCGCAGTCCCGTAGGGACGGCGCAACGGAATCTCTTCGCAGCGAGGGTGCCGCATCCTTTCGTCCGCCGCGGGCGATCGAAAGGGTGGAATCGCGTTGTTCGACTGTGCCCGACCGCCCCCTCACACCTCGAACTGCTTCAGCCACTCCGCCGCCAGGGCCGCCACCTTTTCCGGCTGCTCATATGCCGCAAAATGGCCGGCGTCGGGAAGCAGGTGAAATTCGCACCCTCCCGGCGCGGCGCGCAGTGCATCCATCTCCGCCGCGCTCACGGCCGCATCTTCGCCCCCTGCAATCGCCAGCACCGGGGCGTCGATCGTCGATACCGTCGACACCGAATCCGTCCGAACCCCCAGCCCGGCTTGCACGGCGACGGCGGCTTCCGCCGTCAGCGTCATTCGCGCGCGAAGCTCGGCCACAATCGCCGGCCGCCGGTTGCGTGCCGTCTCCCCGATCAGCGTCTTCGCCTGGCCGTCGAAAAAAGTCCCCACGCCCGATTCACGAATCGCCGCAATATTCGCCGCTCGCCGCGCCAGACCCGCTTCCGCATCCGGCTGCGGCTTCGAACAGACGATCGCCAGCCCGCGCATCCGTTCCGGCGCCCGCCGCCAAAGCTCGAAGAGGATGTAGCCGCCGATCGAGCAGCCGATAAAAACCGCCTCCGGAACCCGCAACGATTCCAGCAGCGCGAGAATGTCCGAAGCCAGTTGCGCGATGGCGAGCACCGGCGCATCGGGCACGCGTTGAAAGCCTCCCGTCGGCAGCCGGTCTCCCAACGCTGAAGCGCCATGTCCGCGCAGATCCGGCGCGATCGCCCGTACTCCACCGAGATTCTCGGCCAGCGGGCGCCAATAATCATGATCGAGGGGCGTGGGATGCAAGAAAATGACCGGCAGCCCGGTCCCGGAATCCTGAAA
Organism: Acidobacteriaceae bacterium; assembly: GCA_030039035.1. Taxonomy (GTDB): domain Bacteria; phylum Acidobacteriota; class Terriglobia; order Terriglobales; family Acidobacteriaceae; genus Telmatobacter. Next base: position 3,198 of record JASHQQ010000363.1, read on the forward strand.
GCTCAGCTTCGTCGAGCCCGATTCGTACCAACGCTCCATACCCTAGGAGGATACGCCCGGAGGAGGCGGAGCAGGGCCGGGTCCGGGAGGATACGCGCCGGGCGGCGGAGGATACATCGCCGGAAATGGGATCGTCTCCTCGGGAATGCCGATCCAGCAGGCGATGTATGCCACAAAGACCAGACCGCCCGAGAAGCAGGCCGAAACGATGGTGAGAACCCGCACCAGCGCAACGTCCCATCCATAGGCCTGCGCCAGGCCAATGCACACTCCGGCGATCATGCGCCCGGCGATGGGCCGCACCAGCGGGCGGGCCGGCGAAAGCGGCGCGGCATGGATCACATTGCCGCAGTTCGAGCAGAACCGCGCGGAGTTCGGCAACGAGGTTCCACATCGATTGCAGAAGACGGCCATGACCGACGCCTCCCTGGGGCTACGCGCTCATTGTATCCATACGCAAGGCCAGCGGCCGGGGTTCCGTAGCCGGATCACGCCCCCGTATACGCATTGCGCAAATACTTCCTCGCCGCATCCGCCCGGCTCGTATTCGGCCCGGAGGCGATCGCCGCCTCATAATCGCTCACCGCCTTCTGGCGCTCGTGGTTCAGGTCGCGGCACTGGCCGGCGGCCACCAGCGAGCGAATTCTCAGCTCCGGCCCAACGTCCTTGGTCTCCGCCGCCCGTTCGTACGACTGCGCCGCCTCGGCATAATGCCGCTGCCCGCGCAGCGCATCGCCCAGTCCGAACCAGGCCAGCTCCAGCCGCGCTTGGGCAAAATAGCCGGGCTTTTCGCTGTCGGCCAGCAGCTCCCGGTAGGCGTCCACCGCGGCCATGCCCTCGCCATCGTCCTTGCGCAGGTTGGCCTCTTCCAGGCAAAAGAGAAAGTCGTGCGGATATTGATCCTTCAGTCCGCGCACCACCTGCACCGCCTCCTTGTAGCGGCCTTCGCGTCGCAAAAAGAGCGCCATCACGGTGCGCGCCTCCACGGTCGTCGCCACGCCGCGGTTGCCGGCATCCCTCAGCATCTCCAGCCCGCGCGACTTCGAGCCCGTGATTCCCGCAAATCCGATCAGAATCTTGAACGGAAACGGCAGCGCGCCCACCACGTACTCATACACGCCCACCACCAGCTTGGCGTCAATGTAATCCGGATCGAGCTGCAACACGCGCACTTCGTCGTCCTTGGCCTTGCTGGCCAGCCGGAAACCGCTGGCAAAGCCGCGCTCCACCATCGCCACATAGGTGCACTTCAGGCTCCGCGCCCAGCCGCGCGCGTAGAGCGCGTTCACATCGTCGGGATTCTTCTGGAGGCGCGCATCGGCTTCGCGGACCGCCTCGTCGGTCAGCGCGAAGATCTGATCCCGTTTCCGCGGGTCCTCGCTCGTGGCGTGGCGTCCGGTCAGGAATCCGTCGTTGGCGTAGAACGTGGTGTCGAGCAGATCGAGCCGGTAGAGCTCCTGAAAGATCACGGCGTCGAGCAGCAGCGCCGTCGCCTGCGGATCGCCCGGATGCTCGTCGTGAACCCGCTCAAAGCGCTCGATCGCGCCCGGATAGTCGAGGTTGTAGAAGTGCTGGAATGCCTCCTGCACCTGCGGGTCGCGGTTCAGCGGATCGGTGTGCGCCTCGCCCGCCCGGCAAAGGCTGGTCGCGCACACCACCAGAAAAATGCCAACCCATCCGCCCGTCCACATTGACCTCGTCCTCAACCTCAACTCTCCTCGTATCCCGATCGGGTGCCCCATCCTTTTCTGTCCACCGCGGCGGACGGTGAAAGCGAGGAACTCGATCTGCGTTTTCCGCTCCGGTCCCGCGGAACTGCAACCCAACCCTTCTCCGGCCTTGTGTCCGCTTCAGCGGCGCCCGAATTCATCGGATTTTCAACGGCATCGCGTTCGCCGCAAAAAGGAAACTCCCGCCCTTTTGACGTTAAGGAGATTGGAAGGCGTAGGAAATCTCCGCCTTTCCGTTTTCCCGTGCGATTCGTTGCCTTGGTTCCACTCTCTCAACAATCCGCCGCGAGAAAAACACCATGAATCGAAAAGAGATGCTCCGGCCATTGCTCAATCAGGCCCAGTTTAACGGATTCGAGTTTCGCCGCTGGTTTCAACGCTGCGTGCACCCGGTATGGCCAGGAGCCGAACAGGCCCTGGCACTGCTCGGCAGCGAGGGCCGATACTACACGCTGCTCTTCTCGCACGACTTCGCCCGCTGCTTCTGGCGGCCGGGTGGACAGATGAGCTTCACCGTCCCTTCAACCTCATATCCCCGCGTCACTTTGAGTGGCGGTGTCGTGCAGGTCACTCGAAAGCCCTACACACGGCGCATGATCCGGCGTGACGCGTGGAAATACCATCTGCGCCAGATGGCCCTTGCCGAAGACCCCATCCTCTATCTTTACCGATACCTGCCGGAGAGCCTGCAGCCGGCGCGAGCGGCTCGTAGACCGGAAGCGATCGCAGCCAACAGCTAGAGAATCAGCACGTTGCAGACCGGATTCAATGGCGCGGTTTTACCCGCCTGCAAAAAGAATGTCCTCGCTGAAAGCGCCGGAGGCGCAGTGGTCGTTACAGCGGTTTCGATTCAAGTGTTGACAGGATCGAGGGCCCCGAGTGGCTTTTTCCTCGAGAAAAAGCCACCTTGGGGACCTTCGAGATGTCGGGAAGTGAAGCGAAACCGCTCTAGCCCAGCGCTTCAGCGCTGCGAGCCGGGATTCTGCATCGGAACACGGAGTCGCGTAGGGACGGCGCAAGGGCGTTGCTTCCCGGGAATCATCCGTCGCGTCGCGGGCCGGTCCTGCGATCGGCGAAAACTCATGAGAATCAGGGTTGCCTCACCCTTTTCGCCTGGTTTTGGCGAAACGGCGGGATGGATCCATCGTCGGGTACCCCATACTTGCCGCGCCTTTGCTTCTCGCGGCAACGGTGGGAAGAAACTCCCCGTGCCCCGTCCTTTCGCCCGTTTTTGGCGAAGGCGTGGGATTGATTCAGCCCGCGAGGCTCGCCCTCCGATGCCATACTCAAAGCATGGCGTCTCCCCGGACAACACATGTCGCCTCGGCCGTTCATGACCCGCTCGCGGCTGCCCGCCAAAGGCTCATCGTTGCCCTCGATGTGCCCACACGAGCCGCCGCGGCCGCCCTCGTCGACCGCCTCGAGGGCCAATGCCAATGGTTCAAGGTCGGTCTCGAGCTCTTCACTGCCGCCGGTCCGTCGATCCTCGAACCCATCCTGCGGAGCGGTCATCGCGTCTTCCTCGATCTCAAATTCCACGACATCCCCAACACCGTCGCCGGAGCCGTGCGCTCCGCGGCGGCGCTCGGCGTGCAGATGATGACCGTCCATGCCGGCGGCGGACCCGTCATGCTGGCTGCCGCGCGCGCCGCGCTCGAAGGTACCGCCAACTCGCCCGAGCTGCTCGCCGTCACCGTGCTCACCAGCATGGACGCCGGGCAGTTGAGCGAAGTCGGCGTTCCCGCCTCGCCGGCCGAGCATTCCGAAGACCTCGCTCTCCTGGCGATTAACACCGGATTCCGCGGCCTCGTCTGCTCTCCGCAAGAGGTCGCGCACATGCGAGGGCTCACTGGCCCCGAAGGTATCCTCGTCGTTCCTGGCATTCGTCCCGCCGGCGCCGATTCCGGCGACCAGAAGCGAATCGCCACACCCGCCCAGGCCATGCGCCAGGGCGCCAGTTACCTCGTCGTCGGCAGGCCCATAACGCTGGCCCCCGACCCGGCCCGCGCCGCCGAAGGGATCGTGCACGAAATGGCCGGGGCTCTCCCGGATCAAACGAATTGACCGTTCACATCGGGCAGGCCTGCCCCTCCTTGCGGCGCGCCGTAGGCCCTGGACGAATTGACCCGCCATAAACTACCGCCATCGCTTGCCTCTTCTCACCGAAACGAATAACAATCGGAAGCTCAAGGAAAACTTCATGCCCATTGCAACCCGGAGCGCCAGCGTCTGGACCCGAATCCCGGTTGCGGTCCGCGCCGTTGTCATCGGCATCGTCATCGGGATGGCGGCGGCCAACGTCTGGCCCGTTCTGTTGCTTTCTCTCGGCGCGCCGCTGGCCACCTGCGGAGAGATTCTGTTTCTCGCCGTCTACGTCTATTGGGCTGCCGGCGGCGGACCGCCCATGAGCCTTCGCCCCGCTCGCGCCGATCGTTTTCGCGTCGGCAAACTGTCAACCCGGCAGTGGATCTGGGGATCGATCGCGGCCGTCTCCTTTGCCGCCACCATCCACGCCTCCATCGTGCTTCTCTTCCGGTTGGTGCCCTTTCCGGCAGCCGCCTTTCACCATGGATACGATTTCTCGTTCATTCCTTCGCGCTCGCTGCAATGGCTGGCGTGCGTTGTTTCGGCGCTCTCGGCCGGAGTCTGCGAAGAAACCGGCTTCCGCGGATACATGCAGCGGCCCATCGAGCATCGACACGGCCCGTCCATCGCAATCCTGGTCTCTTCGCTGTTTTTCATGCTCATCCACCTGACCAAGGACTGGGCACTGATCGGCATGGTCCCCATCGTCTTCGGCGCCGGGGCTCTCCTCGGCTGCCTGGCTTATGCCTCGCAGACACTGGTCTTCTGCATTCTCGGGCACTTCATCATGGACATCGGCCTCTTTGCTTACTGGTGGACCCAGATCGCGGGCACATTCCCGCAACGCCCTGTCGCGGAGACCGGAGCCGATTCCTCCTTCTTCATCGAGTGCGCCGCGCTGGCCGTGTTGCTGGCCATCGCGATCGGCTCGATCATCCAGCTTCGCAGACTTCGTTGCGCACAACAGGCGATCTCCTGATCCCAAAAGAAAAAGCCCGGCGCTCGGCCGGGCCTGGTTGCCGGAACTTCGACATTTTCTTACAGCTTCTCGTAGAAATCGCACGCCGAGCAGGAGATGTACACTCCGCCGGGAACGCCGCGCTCGCGGTCCTTCACGCGCTTCACAATGCGCGTCGGCTTCTTGCACTTCGGGCAGTCGGTCGACTTGGTGGTGTCCATCATCTTCTTGCGGTCGGCGGTCTTGGCTATCCTGGCCATGGTCTCGAATCTTCTCCTTGAATGACGTCTCGGCTCACGCGCACTCCGTGTGCGCCGCGGTTTCGACAGACGCGGTCGGCAACTCGTCTCTGGGAGTGGTAAAACCGCGGGAGGGAGCGCAACTCGCTCCTTCGATTCTACCTCATGCACAGGTTCATCGCGACGCCGGCACAGGCTCCTCGGCCGCCCCGCTTCGCGCTCTCTTGCGCAGCACCGCCGCCGACAGAAGCGACATTAGCAGCCCCACCGGAAACGGCTCCATGAACGTCTCGGCAGAGTTGTAAAAGACGTTGTTGTAGCGAGCCTTGGAGCGCGCCAGCTCGGCGATCTGCGCCTGCAGCGCTGCCTCGCTCACCCCGGATGCCTTCGCTTTCGCGATCAGGTAAGCTCCATATTTATCCATGAAATCGGGCATGAAGTTGAAGTAGATGATCTCCCAGGTGACGACGTAGAAGACGCACGTGATCAGGGTGATCAACATGCCGATGCCGAACGCGCGCGCAAAGGTGATCTGCCCCCCGCCTTCGGCCTCGCGGTACGAGCGAATGCCAAAGAACACCAGCAGGAATGACAACACGATGACCGCGTAGCCGAGATACAGGCCGCGATCGAAGCCGATTCGGCCGGCCAGCTTCATGTTGGCCTGCATCATCAGCGAACAGAACGCGCCGGAGATGAGGCCGTATTTCAGAACGATCTTCTTCATGCGTTTCCCCTTTCAATTTGCCGGATGTGCGGTCACGATACCGCGAAAGGGGGAAGGTGAGTCGTCATTCTTTCGGGTGATTTTGGCGCTGGAAAGCAAAAATCGCGCTTTCGCATGACGGCTCCGTTAGGGGAGCACGACCTCCGGTGCGGAGAGTCCTGCTTCCCAGGTTACAGAAAGATCGCCTTCCACGAGGGACAAGTGTCAGGGCACGACTTGCAGTCGTGCCGAAAATTCAAACAAATTGATTGGGCTTTGGCCCCGGCGGGAATCCCGATCACGGAATCAGCCCAAGCTGCTTGCCGAGCTGGACGGCCTGCGTTCGCCGCCGGGCGCCGAGCTTGTCGAAGGCGCGGCTGCAATGCGTCTTCACCGTGTTCTCGCTGACGAAGAGCTTGCCCGCGATCTCGCGATTGCTCAACCCCTGGGCAACCAGCTCGAGGATCTCGAGCTCGCGCCGGGTGATGCCCAGATCGTCGCGCTTCTTGTCATCCGGCACAAACGGCGCGCCGGACCCCGCCATTATCTCCCGCGCAACGCGACCATGCCTTGCGCCGGCAAAACGCCGGCCCAGCCAGATGCCGAGAACCGCGAAGGTTGCGGCGATCAGCCCGCCGTAGATTTCCAGCGAGTGTTCCAGGACGAGAAACCGGTAATCCGCCCATCGCAGCAGAGCAACGAGAATGCCTCCGACAAGACCGAAGAGAAGGATGTGCCGCACCATGGGTTGAGGCCGCAAGGAATGAGCCGCGTGGCACGATCATACTATGGCTCGCGCCGCATATCGGCTTCCGTCAAGGGCTCGATGAGCGGATTCCGAGGGGAACCGGCCCGAGGCTGTGCGGGCTCCGCGTGAAGGGTTCTGTCACTTCTGCGGCTCGAAACTTCCGGGCAGGCGGTAATACGTCCGGCCCGATGAATCAAGGGAACTCAACGAGTGAGTTGGCGATTATGTGCTCGTTGGGACTGCGGCAGGATTACTCGTTGATTGCCGGTCACCCGGACAACAAGGTTCATCGATACGGCTGGCCGCTGCGGCAATGCGATCTCAGATCCCGATTCTTCTTGACTGTCCGGGCACCGCATCTGGATGATTATCCGACCCGACACAATCTCCCCCTGTTTGACGCGAACCATTCAGGAGTACGAAATGAATCGACAGGGTCTCCTTCACCTTTCTTTCGTTGTGGCAGTCGCCGCTTCTGCGGCACTTTCCAGAGCTCAAGCCAGCCAACCCGCTCCACAACCAGCCGACAATCGCCCTGCCTTGAATGCGGAAGCTCGAGCACAATACGGCAAGCTGCCCCTCAGCTTCGAGCCCAACATGGGCCAGACATCGAGTGAAGTGCAATGGCTGGCGCGCGGCCCCCGGTACACGCTCTTTCTCGCCGGCTACGATGCCGTCCTCGAAGTGAACAAGATTGTTCCGGGCAAACGCGGAGCCATCTATCCCGCGGAAATGAAACCCGGCATCAGCTCATCGGCCGTGCGCATGAACCTGCTGGGCGCAAAGACCATTCACGCAGCGACCGGCGAAGACCCGCAATCCGGCAAGGCGAACTATTTCACCGGAAACGACCCTTCCAAATGGCAGCGCAACGTTCCGCTGTACGGCAAAGTGCTCCTGCGGGGCGTGTACCCAGGCATCGACCTGGTCTACTACGGCCGCCAGGGCCAGCTTGAATATGACTTCGTCGTTGCGCCTGGTGCCGATCCGGCGGCCATCCGGTGGGGCTTCGACGGTGCCATGCCGGAAATCGCCGCCAATGGCGACCTGCTTCTGCCTGTATCTGGCGCCAGCGACCAGATTCGCCTCAACAAGCCGGTTGTCTATCAGGTAAAGGACGGTGTTCATCAGCCCGTTGAGGGCAGCTTTGCGGTTGCGAAGAACGGTGAGGCCAGCTTCAGGCTGGGCGCCTATGACAAGAGCCGCGAGTTGGTTATCGACCCGACACTGATCTTTCGGGGAGCGCTGGACAGCGGCGCCTACGATAGTGTGGCCAGTGGAATGGCATTGGACACGACGATCAATTCGCAAACCGGCTTGCCCAACAATCAGATTATCCTGACGGGATACACACAGGATGCGACTTTTCCGGTCACGACGGGAGCCCTGCAGACGACGTGCAATACGGATGCGCCGGCAGATAATGGGATGCCCTACACTCGTTGCGGCGTAAGCTATGCGCAATCCGCCTTTGTCACCAAGATCAGCGCCGATGGCTCGTCGCTGGTTTATTCCACCTACCTCCACGGACTCAGCGGCAACGAATCTGGCCAGGCAGTCGCCGTGAACTCGCAGGGGTATGCCGTCGTTCTGGGCGCGACTTCTTCCAACGATTTTCCCATTACGACGTGCCCCCAAACCGGCACCTGCAATGTCCAGCCCGCCTTTCAGACTCTATGCCAGCCCCTTTACAACGGAACGACGATGGTTCCTATTTGTGACGGATTCTTCAGTGGTGGGGGCACTGAATATACGGTGAACGGCCCGAACTTGTTTATTGTGAAGCTCGATCCAACCGGTTCGACGCTCGAGTATGGGACTTTCCTCGGCGGCACCGCCTCGGTTTACCCGGCAGCACTGGCGCTGGATAGTTCCGACAACATCTACGTCGCCGGTTGGGTGCAGGCTGCATGGCCGTCGGACAGCGTCTATCCCGGTAACGGCAACCAGAACATTCAGTTTCCGGTGACATCCGGCGGATACCAGACGGTCGGCCTGAACGGCTCGCAGGCGGCAAGCCTTTCCGTTCTCAGCGCAGACGGCCAAACGTTGCTCTACTCCACGTTCATGTCGTCATTGAACCAGAACGCAAGCTCGCCCTGGGCCCAGCCGCTGGCCATCGCCGCGGGGCAGAACGGAATCGCGGCTATCGGTGGAGTCACGCTGGCTTCGAGCTTTCCCACCACGCCCGGCTCCGTCCGTCCGGCCTGCGTTGTCAACCCGGGCAACACCAGCGTCTGCTACGACTACACGGGATGGGTGAGCGTATTCGATACGACACAGTCAGGGGATTCGTCATTGGTGTACTCCACCTTCATCGGCGGTGACGAAGTGCAGGGCAGCAACGCGTCCCAGAACCAGGTGCAGGGATTGGCATTCGATAGTTCCAATGATCTGTTTGTAACCGGTTTCACATCGCTGAGCACCTACCCGACCACGCCCGGCGTGTATCAGCCCCACTGCACCGGTTGCACTGCAGGACAGGCTGGACTTCAAAGTGCATTCTTGTCGAAGATTGACCCCACTGGGTCAACCTACCTCTGGTCTACGTATTTCGGCGCTTCAAGAGGGTACTCCGCAACCTATGGAGACGCCATTGCTTTCGATTCCAGGGGATGGGTGTACCTGTATGGCTATAACAACGGCTATGGCTGGGATCTCCCGGTCGTCAATCCGGTCGAGCCCCTGGACGGCAACAACATGGCATATGTCGCGGTCTTCTCGGCCGATGCCAGTCAATTGATCTTCTCCACGCCCATCACTTCGGCGCCACCTACAACTGGCGCCTGGGACGATGAGGCAATCGGCAATAACGGCGTTGCTCTCGACTCCAACAACAACATTTACATCGCGGCGTATGGAAATGACGGGGGAAAACTCGTACCCACCACCGGCGCCTATGACACCCCGTCGTTGAGCAACAATTACCGCACTTACTTTGCGGAGATCTCCAAAGTTACAGGCCCAGTCGCCACCACACTTGCCATTTCTCCCTCGCCCGCGCTTCCAGGCTCGAACATCACCTTTACCGCATCCGTTGCCGGAACAGCGGGGAACACACCGCTGCCCACCGGAACGGTGACACTGACCAACGGCGACACCACTCCTCCGACGACGCTGGGGATAATCACGCTGGGATCGAACGCGTCCGGCACGTTCAGCACCCGCTCGCTCAGCCGCGGGCAGTACAGCGTGGTCGCGAACTACTCCGGAGACTCGAACTACGAGACCGGCTCGTCGACGGCGCAGACGCTCACCGTGAATCAGTTGCAGCCCAAACTCACTGTGACGCCATCGGCATCCACCGTCCTGCGGATCGACGGTCTCACTGTGACCGTGACGGCCGGCGGAGGCAGCGGAAATCCGGTGCCTACGGGCACGATTACACTCTCGAGTGGGAGTTATTCATCCTCGCCGGCCCCGCTCAGCGCAGGCGTCGCCAGGATCGACATACCGAAAAATGTGCTGCCCGATGGGACCATTACCCTGCTGGCCACCTACACGCCGGACGCGGGAAGCATCGAGACTTACCGAACTTCGACCGGAACCGTGATAGTCAAGGTCGAAAGGACGACTCAGACTATCCACTTCACGGCTCCGCCGGCAACCGAGACGTACGGTGCGAAGCCGATCAAGTTGTCGGCGACGGCGACCTCAGGTCTTGGTGTTACATTCACCGTCGTTTCCGGACACGGAAAAATCAGCGGCGACGAGCTGACGATCACCGGAGCGGGCGACCTTGAAATCGCCGCCGGCCAGAGCGGAAATGCGAGCTTCAAGGCGGCCGAGCCGGTTACGCACAGGATCGTCGTCGACAAAGCCCCGCTGACGGTGAAGGCAAACAACTTGACGATGAAGCAGGGTTCAAAGGTGCCCACGCTGACCTGGAGCTTTGTCGGCTTTGTGAATCACGACACTGCATCCGACGCGACCACTGGAAAGCCCAAGCTGAGCACCAGGGCAACATCGGCGTCAGCGCCAGGGTCGTACCCGATCGACATTTCGGCGGGAACGCTGGCCGCGAAGAACTACGACCTCAAGAAGTACGTCGATGGCACAATGACGGTCACTCAGTAAACTCGGGGCCGAATATCGATCAGCGCTCCATGGGCGCATTGGCGATGACCCGCCCACGGAGTGCTCGCGAAGGGTTGTTTAGGGTGATGCGCAGGTTGTTTATTCTTGAACGATCGTGACCGTCCCATGGCGGGACCCACACGCACTCGCTGTGAGAGCTGAACGCGCATCGCGGCTTGAACCGGCTTTCGCGGTTGCTCATGGCACGGCGGCTGCGGCGAGACATCCGCCGTTGCCCAGTGGACAATGCGCTCATTGACCAGAGTCCTGGGCGTATTGTCGGCTATCCGGAAGTTTCGCGGATTGACGCCCGCTCTCTGGCTCCAGGATGCCCCGCAATCGCGCTCCAGGCCCCGTAGACGCGTCGGCAGAAATGTCGCACAGAGTCCCCGTTCTCGCATGACTTGCGCGAGTCGCACATTGCAGAATCGCTGCTACTGATTCTGGTTCGTCTGCGATTGCGGTTTGTCTTGCCCCGACGGCGAAGATCCCGACGGCGGCGACCCGGACGACGGCGACTGCGGCTGCGTGTTCCCAGGCGCAGCGGATCCGGCTGACCCACCGCCCTGAGGCTGCGATCCATCGGCCTGCGGCTGCGACCCATTCGACGACGCCGACCCGTTTTGCGCCGGCGCATTCGTCTGCGTCCCGTTCGTCTGTGTATTGTCCGGCTGCGTCGAATCCGAATCCTGCTTGTCCTTGGGGAACTGCACCGGACGCATCACGCCCACGCGGCCGTTCTGTGTGTCCTTGTCCTGGTCCTGCGGCAGCGTTTCCCCGGGATTGCGCAAGCTCGGCGGCGGGGCAGGCGCCTCCTTGTTGGGATCGTGCTCGACATCGCCTTCCTTCACCACATGCGCGTCGTTTTTTGCCTCCAGCGGCGTCCCATCGGTGCGCATCAGCCCTTCCACTTCATCTTTTGTGTAGACGACCGGTTCCTTTCCGATTTTGGCGATCTCCACGCGGATCACGCGATTTCCGTTGATGCGCACAAACACCACATCTTGCGGGGGCTTGCCGTAGATCCACTCCTCGAACGGCATCTGCCCGTCCATCTCGCGCGTCTTGTTGTCCGGCTGCCCCTTGGCAAACAGCACCATGTCGGTGCTCATGCCCACCAGCACCTGGTGATCCAGAATCGCGTTCTTCAGCTTCGGTGGCAGCGTGTCGGTAAATGCCTCGACCGGCGTCTTCACCCCGAACTCGATCAGCGGCGCGAGCAGGTCCTCGACCTGTTTCCCGGTCAAATCCGGCACGTCGCCCTTGAAGGCCAGCGTGAGCCGCGCTCCGGTCGGGTCAGGCTCATTGTCCTGCACCACCGGGGCCATCATCGGTCCCGCTCCAATCTCCACGTGGCTGAGCAGGCGGTGCTTCCGGTCGGGTCCGCCGTTGATCTGGAAGACGATCCTCGACCGCTCCACTTTCACATCGCTCAGCACCACCCGGTCGCCGGGTTTGGCGCAGATCCCGTTGGCCGTTACCAGTTGCAGGTAGTTTTCCCCGGCCGGATCCAGCGCGCCGTTGGCGTTCAGCGTCAGCCCCTTGTGTCCGCGCGGGAACGGCCGCATCGCGAACCCCTGTTCGGACTGCAGGAACCGGATCACGGCTTCGCGGGATCGGGCGTCGAGAGAGGTTCTGGGAAGCTGGACATGCGTCGGTTCAACCTGTGCATAGCGCCGGTCCACGGTGCCGCCAACCGTGGTCGTACCGTTGGTCACGGTGCCGGTCTTTGTGTCGATCGTGATCTGGGCCGCAACGGGGATCGAAGCGAGACAGAGCGCCACACCGCAGGCGCCCGTGCTCAAACGGATTCTGCGAACCGGACCGAGGCGCGTTCCCGGGGGTGGGAATGACCGCATCATGGGAACCTCCCATGGCTTCAAACAGATTTATGCCAACAATAGCCCTCTTTCAGTACAAATGGCAAACCGGCTATCGGTACAAACGGCATACCGGTCCGGCGCGGAGGATGCGGGCTTTCCAGGATGCGGAAAAGCTCACTTCACCGGCGGCCTTGAAAGCGTACGGCCCAGGCGGCGCCGATGGAAACCTTCTTTCGCCTCATTCCGGGCAGGCTTT
>JASHQQ010000364.1 GCA_030039035.1 Acidobacteriaceae bacterium
TTTGCCGGCTTTGCCGTCATGATCCTGATCGTGGTGGCGACCGATCAGCTCGTCTGGCGGCCGCTGATCGCCTGGAGCGACAAGTTCAAGTTCGAGCAGGTGGAAGCCGCCGACCGGATTACGTCGCCGATTCTCACGCTGCTGCAACGCTCGCGGGTGCTCAGCGCCGTCCCGGGGCGCGCATGGACGAGCATCGAAGAGCCCATCTACCGGCGCCTGGCGCGCACTCGTGAATGCCGCGTGATTCAGCCGACCGACGATTCCGTCCGCGGAAAGGTTCCCCCGGGAATCTGGGTGCTGGCCGTGGCGGTGGTTTCCGCGGCGGCCTGGGGCGGCGCGCAGGCGGTCGTCATGCTCCACACCATCACCTGGCCGGAGCTGCGCCTCCTGCTCGAGAGCGCCGTGGCCACGTTTCTGCGCGTGGTGGCTGCCTTGCTCATCTCCGCGGCGTGGACGATCCCCGTCGGCGTCGCCATCGGACTTACGCCGCGCCTGGCGCGCGTGGTGCAGCCCCTGGCGCAGGTACTGGCCTCCATTCCCGCAACGGCGTTCTTCCCCATCCTGCTGATCGGACTGGTCAGGATCGGTGGCGGCCTCGGATTCGGCTCCATCGCGCTCATGCTGCTGGGCACGCAATGGTACATCCTCTTCAATGTCGTCGCCGGCGCGATGGCGATTCCTTCGGACCTGAAGGAGGTGGCGCAGATTTACCATTTCACCCGCTGGCAGCGCTGGATGCGGCTTATTCTGCCCGGCATTTTCCCGTATCTCATCACCGGCATGGTGACGGCTTCAGGGGGCGCATGGAACGCCTCGGTCTTCGCCGAGTACTCGCACCTGCAGGACCGCACCTTGCAGACCATCGGCCTCGGGGCGCAGATCGACGCGGCAACCGACAACGGCCAATTCCCCATCCTGCTTCTGGCCACGATTCTCATCTCGCTCATGGTCGTCACCATGAACCGGCTGGTGTGGCGCAAGCTCTACCGGCTGGCAGAGACGCGCTACAAGCTCGAAGGATGATGGAATTCAAAAGTACGTCCCGATCACGTCGACGACATCGTAGTTTGAATTCACCACCACCATCGTGCGCCACTTGTCGAAGGTCAGGCAGGGATGCGAGATGTCGAAGCCGATCATGTCGCCGACGCGCAGGTCATCCTGAGGCGCAATCTGCAAAAACGCGTGCTGATCCATCAGTTTTGTCACCGTCCAGTGCGCAGGCACGGGCTTCGGCTCCGCATCGCCGGGTCGAAAGTGGAGCGCCGGCGCAGGCAATCCGGAATCGAACGCCGCATCGCGCCGGCCCATGGTCACGATCGCTTTTTCATCTTCGGGAATCGACTGCACATACGCCCAGATGTGCAGCGCGGTCACCAGTCCCTCGTGCATCTTCCTGGCGACCGGATTGCTGGTGAGAATGCGTTCCTGCGCCTTGCGATAATTACCGGCGTCATGTGTGATATAACAGCCGGGCCGCAGGACAACTTCAACCGGAATATCGAACTTCGCCGCCGTAAACTCCTCGGCGACCACGTCGTACCACGCCGAACCGGCTCCGGTAAGCAACGCCGGCGAGCGTTGAAACAGATTCTCCGCCGCAATCTGTCTTGTCACAGCAACGGCGCGGCGCAGAAAATCGCGAATCGATGCTTCATTGTCGAGAACGCCTTCGTAAATCTCCACGCCGCCCGGGATGACCGTCCCTCGCCAGCGCTTGAGCGCGTCGAGAACGGCCCGCAACTGCGCCTCGTCGCGGACTCCGCAACGGCCGCCGGGAACGCCCAGCTCGACCAGCACGCGAAGCAGCAGTCTCTCCTGCGAGAAATACGCGCCCAGTTGCTCGACCAGCTCCGTCGAATCGACCAGACAATAGAATTCGAACTCCGGATCGCGCAACAGGCTCGCGATCGTGGCCATGTTTTCACGGCCTACAAGCTGATTCGCCATGAGCACGCGCTTCACGCCGTGCGCATGCGCCACGCGCGTCTGATGCGACGTGGCCAGGGTGATGCCCCAGGCTCCCGCATCGATCTGCATCCTGAAGAGCGCTGGCGCCATGGTGGTTTTGCCGTGCGGGGCCAATTGAACGCCATAGGCCGCGATGAAGCGGCGCATCCATTCCAGATTGTGCTTCACCTTGTCTTCATAAAGCACCGCGGCCGGCAGGCCGAGATCTTCGCGCAGCAGATTCCAGCCCAGCCGGGCAATCTCGTCGCGCTCGACCGGTTCGGCCAGAGATCCCAGCCCCTTGTTGAGAGGGCCGATCGAATCGTTGACAATGGTCGATGGCGTTTTGATGTCCACCGCTGCAACCTCCCATCAGGCTTTGCGAGGCTTCCGAAGTGGTTCAGCTTGAAGGGTACGGGCCTCACAAGCTGCCGAAGATCTTCCTGCAGCCTGGCTTTGTAACAGGGCACGGCTTGAGCCGTGCCGCAAGCACCGCAAAACCAAAGAGGGCTTCAGCCCGTGCGTATTCCTCGAGTTGCATTTCTTGTCCGCTTTGCCCTTTTCCGCTGCCTCTTCAGCCCGAACGTTTGTTGCCCAAAACTGACTCCGGGGCTTTGGTCCCGGAGGGAAACTTGCCCGCGACTGAAGTTTCCGTTCACCTCGCTTGCTGCATATAGCCTATAGGTCGAGGAGACCCGGATGTCCACCCGCGACACCCTGATCCGCAACGCGCGGGTCTTCGACGGAAGCGGAAACAGCGAGAAGGTTGCCGACGTGGCGATTTGCGGCGACCGGATTACGGCGATCGGTCCTCGACTGGCTCTCAACGCTGCGACCAGCATCGAAGCGGAAGGCCTAGCGCTTGCGCCTGGCTTCATCGACGTGCACACGCACGACGATCTCTACGTGATCCGCCATCCGGAGATGCTGCCCAAGATCTCCCAGGGCGTGACCACCGTGATCGTCGGCAATTGCGGCATCAGTGCCGCGCCCGCCAAGCTGAACGGCCGGTTGCCGGACCCCATGAATCTGCTCGGCGAAGCCGGCCAGTTTCGCTATCCGGCATTTTCGACATACGTCGACGCGATCCGTGAGGCGCAACCGGCAGTCAATGTCGCCGCGCTGGTTGGCCACACCGCGCTGCGCAACGACCAAATGGACCGGCTGGACCGTGCGGCAACCCAGGCGGAAATCTTGGCCATGCGCGCGCAGTTGCAGGACGCGCTCGATCACGGCGCTCTCGGCTTGAGCACGGGCCTCGCCTATCTCTCGGCCAACTCGGCCCCGAGCGAAGAAGTGATGGAGCTGGCGCAGCCTCTGGCCGCGGCCGGTGCAATCTACGCCACGCACATGCGCACGGAATCCGACGCAATCCTCGACGCGATGAATGAGGCCTTTGCCACCGGCAGCTCGGCGCGCGTGCCCGTCGTCGTTTCGCACTTGAAATGTGCGGGCATCGCCAACTGGGGACGCAGCGGCGAAGTGCTGCACGCGCTCGTGGCGGCACGCGGCACGCAGCCGATCGGCTGCGATTGCTATCCCTATGCGGCGGGATCGAGCACGCTTGACCTGCGCCAGGTGGACGAGCGCGTGAAGATCGCGATCACGTGGAGCACTCCGCATCCTGAAGTGGCCGGACGCACGCTAGCGGAGATTGCGGCACAGTGGCAGATCACGCAACTCGAAGCGGCGCGTCGCCTGCAGCCCGCTGGAGCGATCTATCACAGCATCAGTGAAGAGGACATGCGCCGCATCCTTCGGCACCCGGCGACCATGATCGGCTCCGACGGCCTGCCCAATGATCCACGGCCGCATCCGCGCCTGTGGGGAACGTTTCCCCGCGTGCTGGGCCGTTATTGTCGCGAGGAGAAGTTGTTTTCGCTCACTCAGGCCATCCACAAGATGACCGGCATGCCGGCGCGCCGCTTCGGACTCGCCGGGCGGGGCCTGATTCGCGAGGGTTGCTACGCCGATCTCACGCTCTTCGATCCGGAAAAAGTGGAGGACACAGCCACTTTCGACAACCCGATTCAGCCCTCGCGAGGCATCGCCGGCGTATGGGTGAACGGCACACTCGCCTACAATTCACAAGGACTCACCAGTCAGCGTGGCGGCCGGTTTGTGCCGCGCGGCAAGAGCAACGGGTTCGAACCGTCGGGCTTTTAGCGCATTGAATCGAAGATCGCAACAGAATTTGCAATTGTCATTCCGAGCGACGTTTGGACCGGTTCTGGCCAAACCGAGTCGAAGAATCTGCGGTTTTTCCTTCTGAAGTGTGCAAAGAACCTTTGAGAACTCGCAACAAAAGGAGCACAGAATGAGCATCAGGCGAATTGGCGCGGACGGCGCAAACAAAGCGGGATCTCTTCCCTTCGCGCGGGCCGTCGAGGCCGGTGGCTGGCTTCACGTCTCCGGCCAGGTTCCTATGCACGACGGCGAGCTTGTCACCGGCGACATTGCCGCACAGGCTCGCCAGGCGATCCGGAACCTCATCGTCGTTCTGAGCGAAGCGGGATACGGGCCGGAGCACGTGGTCCGCTGCGGCGTGTGGCTCGACGATGCGCGTGACTTCGCTGCATTCAACGCCGTCTTCCGCGAGTTCTTCGGCCAGAATCCGCCGGCACGGTCCTGCGTCCAATCCCGCATGGTCGTCGACTGCAAGGTGGAGATCGACTGCGTCGCTTACAAGGCGCCACACCCCTGAGCGCAGCGTCGCAGTGTACATTGGGCTTTTGCGCTTCGAGATTTCGATTGTGAGCCGATCTGGAGGGTACGGGCTTCAGCCGGTACGTTATTCGCCCAGCAAAAATGTGGGGCTTTGGCCCCTGAAGAAATCTGACGTACAACCAATCTCTGGCCGGAGTCCCGCTCTTTTCGCCCATGGTCGACTCGCACAGCATCTATCTCCTCGTCGCGGCAACCGCCGCTGTCATTGCGCTGATTCTGCTGATCACCGTCGTCCGCCTCAACCCGTTCCTCTCCATCTTTCTCGCGTCGCTCGGCCTCGCCGCAGCCACGCGCATGCCCGCTGCGAACGTGGTTCATTCTTTCGAAGCCGGGGTCGGCGGAATCCTCGGACACATCGCCATCGTTGTCGCCCTGGGCACCATGCTGGGCAAAATGATGGCCGAATCGGGCGCGGCCGACCGCATCGCCTACACGCTCATCGCGGCCTTCGGCGAAAAACGCATCCACTGGGCCATGGTCCTCATCGGCCTGGTGGTCGGCCTGCCCGCGTTTTTCGAAGTCGGATTCGTTCTCCTCGTTCCCATCGCATTCACCGTGGCGCGGCGGACAAACACTTCGCTTGTGTTCATCGGCCTGCCCATGGTGGCCGGGCTTTCCGTCGTGCATGGCCTCGTCCCGCCGCACCCGGCCGCCATTCTCGCGGTCTCGATCTTCCATGCCGACGTGGGACGCACCATCCTCTACGCGCTCGTTGTAGGCATTCCCTCGGCTGTCCTGGCCGGCCCGCTCTTCGCCAGGCTGATCGCGCCCCATGTCCGGCTCTCTGCCGAAAACCCCATGGCCGCGGATTTTGCCGATCGTGGCGAAGAGCGCGCGCTGCCCGGATTCTGGCTCGCGATCTTCACGGTTTTGCTTCCTGTCCTGCTCATGCTCGTTGGCAGTTGGGCCGACGCGTTTGCCGCGAAAGGCACTTCCATTAACTCGGCGCTGCGCCTGATCGGCAACGACGACATGGCGCTGCTCATCGGCGTGCTGCTCAGTTTTCTCACTTTGGGCAAAATGCGCGGGTTTTCGCGCGAGACGATTCTGCGCTTCAGCAACGAGTGCCTGGCTCCCACGGCAACTATCACCTTGCTCGTCGGCGCCGGCGGAGGCTTCGGGCGGATCCTGCAGGACAGCGGCGTTTCCCAGGCTATCATTGCGGTCGCCATGCAAACTCACGTCTCCATCCTGCTGCTTGCATGGATTCTGGCCGCAGCCATGCGCCTCGCGACGGGATCGGCAACCGTCGCCATGACCACAGCAGCCGGTATTGTGGCTCCGCTGGCGCTGCACACCGCCGGCGTGCGCCCGGAACTGCTCGCCATCGCCACCGGCGCAGGCTCGCTCATTTTTTCGCATGTGAACGACGGGGGCTTCTGGCTCGTCAAGGAGTATTTCCATATGACAGTTGCACAGACACTGAAAACGTGGTCGATCTGCGAGACGATCATCTCGGTTGCCGCGCTCGTATTGACACTCGGCGTGGCCCATGTTGTCTGACCGGGATCCGCTGGATTTCGTCGCACACTGCGTTCGCATTGCCCCAGGAGGAACAGCATGATTCCCGATTCATTGCCGCAGATCCTTTCCCGCCGCCATTTCCTCGGCGGCGCCGCAGCGTTGGCCGTCGTGCACACGGGGTCTGCGCTTCTGCACGCCGCATCGCAATCGCCGGCAGAACGGAAGATTCGCGCCTACGTGGGCACCTACACGACTTCCGTCGACGGCCCGGGCAACGGAGAAGGCATTTATCTTTTCGACGTGGATTCAGCCACCGGCGAACTGACCCGTCGCCGTCTCGCCGCAAAAACGGCCAGCCCTTCGTGGCTTGCGCTGCATCCTTCACACAAGCTCTTGTATTCGGTGAACGAGATCGACAGCTATGAGGGCAAGACCGGCTCCGTCACGTCTTTCGCCATCGATTCCGGTTCAGGCGAGCTGCGCGCGCTCAACACCGTAAGCTCCGAAGGCGCAACGCCGGCCCACATGAGCCTCGATGCCGGCGGCAAATTTGCCTTCGTCGCCAACTACGGCAGCGGAAGCTTTGCGGTGTTGCCCATCCGCGACGACGGCTCGCTTGGAGCCGCGGTCGACGTTCATCGTGACACGGGCTCGCTCGGCAATCTCCACGCGACGAATGCACCAGCCGGCAGCTTCGCCATCAGCGGCCACGACGCTCCGCACGCGCACATGATTTCTCCCGACCCGCGGAACAGGTTCGTCCATGTCGCCGACCTCGGCCAGGATCGGATCTACTCCTACCTCTTTGACGCCGGCTCGGGGAAGCTCACTCCATCGAGCGCGCAGCCATTTGTCGAGCTGCCTGCCGGAGACGGACCGCGGCATTTCGTCTTTCATCCCAACCGCCGGTGGCTCTTTTCAATCCAGGAGGAATCGTCAACGATCACGGCTTTCGCCTACGATCCGGAAACCGGCGCGGTTGCCTCCCGCCAGACCATCTCGACATTGCCGCCGGGCTTTGCGGGCACCAATTTCTGCTCGGAGATCGTCATCTCGCACGATGGGCGATTCATCTACGGCGCCAATCGCCTTCACGACTCGATCGCCGTCTTTGCCGTCGGCGCAGATGGAAAGCTGACGCGCGTCGACCAGACCTCTACGATGGGCGATTACCCGCGCCACTGCAACATCGATCCGTCAGGACGATTCTTCTATTCCTGCAACCAGCACAGCGACTGCATCACCTGCTTCCGCATTCATCCCGAGACCGGCACTCTGACGTTCACAGGCCAATACACAGCCGTCGGCAGCCCGGCATTCATCCAGTTCGCCGCTTAATGCCTTCAGCAGCCTTCTGAGCAGGCTCTGAAGCGCGTGGGTGCCCCATCCAATCGGCTCGCCCTGGCGAGCCGATTGGGTGGGATGCGACAGGTTACCGGCGCAAAAGGCCTCTATCGCTCCGCGCGCCGCAGCACGACACGAATTCCGCCCGTAGGCATACGCAGTGCGGCTCCGCGGGACGGATCCGAACCGTCGGGCGGCGGCCCGATCGCCAGGCCGTCTTTCGGCGCGTTCGACGGCGGCACGGCCAGAAAGCGCAGATCCATCGTTCGCTCCAGCTCGATGCGTCCATTGTTCAGTTTTCCTTGATAGGTGCTGTTGCCGACCTTGAACGAGACGTTGTTCCCTT
>JASHQQ010000365.1 GCA_030039035.1 Acidobacteriaceae bacterium
GGCGGATCGTGGGTCACGTTCTGCTCGAAGGCATGCTCGATCATCGGCAGGCGGCTGGCCACGGTGCGCGCCGAATAGATGACACGCACCCAGTTCGTGCCCGGCTCGCCATAGAGCGGCCGCGTGTTGTTGTAGATGCGGTCGGTGAGGAATTCGAGCGAGGCGCGCTGCGTGGGCGCGTAGCCGTTCTCGACCGCGCGCAGGTAGCCGCGCGTGGTGAACTGCGTGGGATGGCAGGCGATGCAGAGCTGCGTCTCGGAGTGCTGCATCACGGTGCGCAGCGCCACGGCGCCGCGCCGGGGCGTGTTCGAGAGCCACGTGTCGCCCATGTTGATGAGGAAATCCATGCCCGCCCGCACGGCCTCGTGCGGGTCGGTGTAAGGCGGCACGCCGTATTCGTAGGTGTGCAGTTGATAGGCGGGATGATTGGCGGCCACGCGCACGTAGTACTCCTGGCCGGGCTGCACGATGCGCGTGCGGAACTTGTAGAGGCCGGGATAATTTTGCGTGGCCTCGATCTTGTAGACGAATTCTCCCGCCGTGAAGGGCACCACGTCGGGCTTGCCGTCTTCGTCCTTGCCCAACTGGAAGAGATCGACATCGAGCGGAACGTCGCGATCGGTCACGGTGAGCTCGAAGTAGACCAGACGCGGCTGCTTCTCATTGAAGGTGAATTTGAACCACTGAAACCCTTTCAGCATCGCCGCGTAGCGGTCTTCGTTTTGCGATGGCGCATAGGGCCGCTCGTCGTCGCTGCCGAAGATGGTCTGGCCGAGTTCGAACGGCTGCGCCTGCTGCCAGGTGCCGTTGGGCGCCGAAGCAATGACGCCGCGCTTGACTGAGGTCGACCCGGGACCAGGCGATTCAGGGATTCTGTTTAGCGAGGTCGCGATCTCAGGCGCCTGCGCACCCGCAGGTGAATCGAGGCTCACCGTTACCGGCCCGGCGGCACGCGGCTTGACGGTGAGATAAAAGTCGAGGTCGGCAGGATGGAGCCACTTCGAGTCGATCTCGCCTTGCGCGTCCTTCACCGTGACGTGGACGGCGTCGTTCGCCTGCATCTGCGCGGGGTCCCTGACCGCAACGGTGAGGGCGTAGGACGAGCCGGCCCGCGCGTTGCCGAGCTGAATGTCACGCGTGGCTTGCGGCGGTGCTTGTCCCGCCTGAACCGGCCGGCTCACGTGAACGATCTCGCCGAGCATGCATGCGACGATGGCAAGGGAAACGACGGCCCAGCGGCGGATGTGCCGGTCCTTCAACAAGACCCACATGGGATTCGACCTCGCTGCGAGAGGCCCCTTTTAGGCGGGCCGGAATCAACGTTCCATATCAATCCAAAAACTATATACCCATTGAGCTTGGGTAGGCATCCGCTTTTGCAAGTCCACGCCTCGGCCAAAACTCCCGCGAGCGAAAAGAATGATCCAGAGACGCCGCGGAACCAGTCGGCCACGACCCTATTTCGTCAGCTCGCCCAGCAGTACCTTGGCCTTGGCGGCCAGCGTCTGGGCGCCGTCGGCATCGCCGGATGTGAGCGCCTTCTTCGCTTCCGTCAAAAACTCCTCAATCTGGGCGGCGGTTTTCTTCTCCTGATCGCTCAGATTGTTCGAGATACCCTTCAAAGTCTTCTCGATCTCAGCGATCGAGTTCGCCGTCTGGGTGCTGACGTCGGCCGGATCCCCGGTAGAAAGCTGCCCGATCGCGCTCTCGGCCGGCGTCGCCCCGGTGGAGGCCTGCTCGGTGCCGGTCGCGGCCGGTTGCTGCTGCTGCTGCTCCTCGGGCTTCGGCTTGGGTTTTTTGTGTTTCGGTTTGGGCGGCGGAGCCGGAGGCGGTTGCGTGGCCGCAGTCGTGCTGCTCGCCGGTTTGGGCGTCGTTAGCACCGGCGGAGGAAGATCGGCGGGCTTGGTGGCAGGCGGGGGTGGCGGAGTATCGACGATGGGCGGAGCCAGCGCCGGTTGCTGCACCTGCGCCTGGTTATTCTTGTGCACGCAGCCGGCCAACAGGAACGGCAGCAGCCCAGCAACGACCTTTGCTGGCAACTTCATTACAACGATTCCCTTCAAGCTCTCGATCCCACCGGCTGAAGATGCCGGCGTCCCCAATCCGTGACGGCGAGTGGAATTCGCAGCCGGAACTCCGTGCCACGGTCTGGCTTTGATTCTACTTCTATGCTGCCATGATGCAACTGGAGAATTCGGTAGGTCATGGCCAGCCCAATTCCGCTGCCGCCGGTTTTGGTGGTGAAGTACAAATCGAAAATCTTGCCCCGAATTTCTTCCGGAATTCCAGGGCCCTGGTCGGAAATGCGCAAAATGGCCGCCTTGTAGGATTCCTCAAGAATAACATCGAGGCGGCCGCCTTCGGGCATGGCCTGTGCGCCGTTTTGGATGACATTTAAAACCGCCTGCTTGAGCAGATCGGCATCGATCTTTGCCATCAACGGCTTGGGCGGGAAGCGGCTGAAAAGTGTCACATTTCTCATCGAAAACTCGGCATCGGACAATGTGACCACGTCGCCGATCACCTGGCGCAGGTCCTGCTCGGAAAGCTGCAGTTCCACGGGCCGGGAGAAGTCGACCAGGGTCTGCACCACGCGATCGAGACGGCGGATTTCGTTGTCGATGACATCGAGGTGCCGCTCGGCGCCGGGATTCGCGCCGCCCAGCTTGTTTTTCAGCAGCTCGAGATGGACGACGATGGCGTTGATGGGATTCTTGACCTCGTGTCCCACGCCGCTGGTGAGCCGGCCGATGGCCGCCATGCGCCGCGAAAGCTCCAGCTCCGACTCGATTTCGGCCACCGATTCCAGATCGTGCAGCGTAACCAGAACGCCAAGCCCGATGCGTGTGTAGTCATCGTGGATGAAATCCATCGAGGCCTGGATGCGCCGCCCGGTTTCGGTGACAACCTCTTCCTGGACCAGTGTCTTGCCGGTCTCGAAAGCCTGGCGCAGCGTGTCGCCCAGCAACGTGGAGCGGTCGAAGATCTGGCGCGCATGCAGGCCGAGAACGTCGTCGCTTTCGATGCGGAGAAGGCGCCGCGCCGCATCGGAGACCAGCACCGCCCGGCCGTCGTGCGTGAAGAGCAGGATGCCGTCCTGCAGATTGCCCAGAATCTGGTCCAGATTCTCCTTCAATGCGGAAAAGACTTCCTCCACGTTGCGCATGCGCTGGCCGATTCGCTCGATCTTGTCCGAGACCCGATCGGGCGTGTCCTGCCGCGGCGTTTCCGCGTCTTCCTGACCCTCGGGGACGGACCAGTAGTCGAGCTGCATGCTGATTTCTTCCATGGGCCGCAGCGCCAGGTTGCCGAGCAGAAACGCCACCACCAGCGCCGTCACCAGCGCAAAGCCGGTCAGCGTGAAGGCTTCTCCCAGCCAGGGTTCGTAAAGGGCGCGGAGCAGCGTGGTGCGCACTCCCACGTGAACCGTGGCGAAAGGTTCGCCGTTGCGGTCGAGGGGGACCACCACGTCGAAGACCTTGGGCGGCCCGAAGACCTCGACGGTGAGTTGCACCGGATTAGCCTGCAGGAGCTCGTTGTATTGCGGCCGGATGGGCAGCAGCTTGTCCAGGTTGCCCGGATCGCTGCTGAGCAGGATGCGCGACCGGTTGTCGGCGATGTTGATGTCGTAGACGGTGAACGAATAGCGGTTCACCGAATCGATCATGTCCTTCAGCGCCGTGTTGCCGCGTACCGCCTGGGCGGCCAGATCGCGCAACTGTTCGGGGAAATTGGGATCGTACTTGCGATCCTTCAGGCCCGTTTCCAGCGCCTGCTGCAGGGCAAAGCGAATCTGGTTGGCGGCGAGCTGGTTCGTGTCGTAGGACTGCTCCACTGCCTCGTTCAGCAACTGGCTCACGTAAACCAGCGAGAGCAGCGCCGAAATGAGGAAGACCAGCGCGGTGATGGCCAGAACGAGTTTTGTCTTCAGCCGCATGGCGTTCAGGCTCGGGGATTCGCCGGGTAATGCCGCAATGGCCTTCGATCAGCCCGTTGGCGCCCAGGCATTGTGTCTCCGGGCTGACGAAAGAACAACCTCAAGGGTGCCCGGTTCAAGCCCGTTGTACGCTATCGAAAGAGGATGATCAACTGTGAAGCCCACCCCTGAAACTCGACCGGCACCCCTTTGCTCCGGCCGCCCTGCTCTTGCCTCGTGCTACCGGTCTTTCCGCGCCGCCCTTGAGCAGGTCTGCTCAAGCCAGTCAGGCGAAGCCCCGGAATCCCCCGAAGTCGCTTAAGCCATCTCTTCGGCAATCCCCATCTGTCTTGTCCATGTAGAGGACTGCAGCCGTCATTTCGCAGGCTTGGCCGGAGCGGTGACCGGCGCTGGCTTTGAGCCTTGCAGCACCGAGTGCGGGCCGGTGCTGCGCTGGTAAAGAGCCGTGAGGCAAAGCGATGTGACCATGAACGTGACTGCGAGCCACGTCGTCAGGCGGGTGAGCACGTTGGCGGCGGCTCGCGGTCCAAAGGCCGTCTGCGATCCTTGGCCGCCGAAGGCGCCGGCCAGATCGGCCGAGCGGCCCTGCTGCAGCAGCACCACAAAGATGATGACAATGGAGACAAGAATGTGCACGGTGAGGATGAAATAGAAGAGAATCTGCATCGGTTCTGGCTGCTTTCCAAGGTCTGCCCGGCCACGCGGACGATGAAGTCTTTGGTGCGGAAGGGGGGACTTGAACCCCCATGCCTTTTGGGCGCCACCCCCTCAAGATGGTGTGTCTGCCAATTTCACCACTTCCGCACG
>JASHQQ010000366.1 GCA_030039035.1 Acidobacteriaceae bacterium
CTGAAGTTCGCAGCATCCACGTTGCCACCCGAAGAGACGTTTCCGGACAGAGTCAGGTCTCCGATGCTGGCCTTATTGAGCAGAGGGACCTGTGCCGGGTCCACGCTCAGCGTGACGCTGCCGGCGATTCCGCCGCCTTTGAGACCGGCGCCCGCGGTCACGCCGGTAATCGTGCCGCCCGTCGAGGAGCCGGGAAACGTCTGTCCCGGCGCGAAGGTGATGAGTCCACTCCGTGAGATACTCAGCCCGGTTTCGGCGGGAGCGTTCCCCTGGCTGCCGAACAGAAGGTTCAGGGAAGACCTTGCCTCGCTGGTGTTGTTGTGCAGCGCCTCGGCCTGCCATTGAAAGGTCTCCGGCTCCGTCCCGGCTCCGTGCAACCCGCTCTGAAAAACCGACGTGGTGAATTCGAGGGGGTGCGAATTGTAGCCGCCGCCCTGCGTCGCGGTTCCCAAAGCAGACAGGGTCAGCGGGCCGCGAATCAGGGTGTCGCCGTTCACGTCGAGAAGCGCCGCGGGTGACCTGGTTCCGATCCCGATTTTGGCGGATGCGCCGCTTCCGTGCTGCGCAATCGCCGAATCCTGGATCGACAATGGGCCGGTGAAGAGCGGCACGGTGTTGGTCTCGCCACCCGTGGACGTCACGGGCGATGACGGCAGCAGAGAATCAGGGTTTGCCGCGCCATCCGAAGCTACCGCGACGCCGGAATTGGCCAGCACGAAGGCCGAAGCCGGCAATCCGCCCACAGTGGCCGCATCGCCGGCCTTCATCGCGTAGGGCACGCTGACCAGGTAAATGCGGGGCTCTTCTTTCTGTCCGGCGATCTTCACGCCCAGCCATCGCGCCTGCCCGGTGGTGAAGATGGACGCCGGAAGGCCGTTGTCCCTGGTGCCACCGAGATAGACCGAGTATTGTCCGGAGTCGTCGACGCGCACATTCTGGGTCTCGGACCACAAGGACTCGCCGCCGCGAGCACCCGAGTAAAGAGCAAAGGTCATCTCGACGGTTCCGTTCAGCAGACTGCCGGATGCATCGACGGCGATGTTGGAAAACTCGATGACCGGCGGCACCTGCATCATCGCTGAACCGCCGCCGGTGGTTTGGGCAGGAGATATCATAAGCGCCGCGGAAATGAATCCAGTCAGTATGCAAAGCTCGCGCAGTTTCATTCGAGACCTCCTCATAGGGGCTTTCGGGTTACGGCATCTCTGGTTTTGCTTTCATTCGCCGGCGTGATCGCGGCGACCCAGTTTCCATTCCGCTTCTCCAACCTGATCCAGGGATCCGCGTCTGAGAATTTGGGTGCGTCGGGCGGATCGCTTGCGGACAACCGGCGATTCCATTCGTCCCGATCGATCGCTGTGGGTGGAATGTATTTGACGCGATACTCATTCGGCCGAATCTGGATGGCGAAGGCGATGTAGATACAGCCGCATTCGGGCCGGTCTCTCACATCCACAAGAAACTCATCCAGTGTTCCCTCATACTTCCAGGTGTTCGGCGCGCCCTGACCCAGCGAGCCGGCTTCGGGACTATCGAGCCAGTCCTGGACTGGACAGGAGTTGTCCGGTTGCCAGGCAGGCGTAGGGGCTTTTACATTGCCCTCGTTGTCCAGGCTCCAGGAGCGGACCTTGCGGCGGATCCCAAATTGACTCGTTACAAAAGCCGGAGAGCAGCCGTCCGGGCTGTTGGCATTGCTCAAGCCGAATGCGATCTGGTCGACTCCTCCGATAGTGACTTGCCCCGCAAAGTCTCCGAATTCTTTCCATGTTTCGCCCATCTGCAGGTAGAGATTCGGATTCATCGCCTCTTTGGCGCCGATCGTTTTCCCGCCCGGGTACTTGACGACCTCAACGTTCCTGTCTGTCTTGTCGTACTTCAACTCGATCGTCGGCATGGTGATTTCGACCGAAAAGGATTCCGCGCATCCTGGCGTCGACTGGGAGTCCTTTGCCTGCTTCCGGATCGATCCGTTGCGAAGTTGAGCCAGGTCTGGCTGAGAGAGTGGAATGACCCTCATCAGGCTGTGGTCGGCCGATCCGTAACAGCCAAGCGCCTCATCGAATGGCCCGCTGACACCCTGCATTTCGGGCTGCACGGCGATCTCAATCTGGGAGTCACCGTTGTCCAGCGTGTCAAGCTCGCCCGCGTCGTCTTCAAGGCCCGACACGGCGCCCGAGGCTCCGCCGCCCGCCTGTGCAGCGGGAGAGACGTATTGGAAGGTCGCTTTTCTGCCTTCCCAACTTCCCTCCGCCATATCCAGGCTGCCGCCTACCCATTTGAACTTGTTCGGCGTCGTGAACTGATAGGTGGCGCTCAACTGAATCCGCGCCCCGCCTAGTTTTCCGTAATGCGAGTCGGAAATCCACTTCACCTGGAGCTGGATCGGGATGGAGGACGCAGCGGATTGACCGCTCGACCGCGCGAAAGACGGCGCAATGAGCCCGACGAGGAGGAGCAAAGCCGCCTGACAACCATGACGCACGAGAATCTCCCTTCCGTGAAGCAAACGCAAACTCGCGACACATTCTTTGGGCATGCGGGAACGGCCTCCCCCTGCGCGTCCTTATGGTTTCGCCAATTTCGCTCGCAGGTTCCCTGCGGCCCGTCCGATCTGTTCTTACGCAGCCGCATCGCCGATCGAATTCAATTGCTTCTAACTGTTGAGGCGGGAAGCGGGGATAAAACTGGCAACCGAGGGCAGGAAAATTTGCCGGGACGCGCAGGACGTTCAGCCGCGCCGGGCGGGGCCAGGCTTGATGAGGTTTTCGTTGCAAAGAAAGGTTGCCGGTTCAAGGCTCAGGGTGTGTGATCCGACGCTGTCCCCGGACGGCAAACACGAAACTACGGCAGAACCAGAGAAGGTGCGT
>JASHQQ010000060.1 GCA_030039035.1 Acidobacteriaceae bacterium
GGGCGCCGTCGTCCACTCCCACTCTATCTCGACGGTTGGCACCAGACCGGTCGCGTAATGCCGGTAACTCGACCACGCCCAATCTTCCGGCCTTGCCGCCAGACCGCGCGCAACCGGGTTCGGGATTCTGCCATCCCAAGTCTCAACACCCGAGACCTGGGGCACCCGCTTCATGGATCGGCAGCCAGTTGCAAAGCTCAGGGACAGGAGATTGTGCGGAGGCGGATTGAATGGTCGGGACGGGCAGATTTGAACTGCCGACCCCTCGCACCCCAAGCGAGTGCTCTACCAGGCTGAGCCACGTCCCGACGTGATCGGGCCGGCTCGAGCTGAACCGGCCCTGGGGTCGAGTTCATTTTACACCGGCAACAGATGGACCGGCTCAGGCCTGCGCCCTTCAGGCGGTGGACCGTATCCTTCGCTGACCCGCGGCTCAGCCGGAATCTGCTGGCGAATGGGTCGCCACTGCGCCCGCTCAGTGCGACGGAGGCACGTACTCGGCGGGAAGCGCCGCGCCTTCGCCGAAGAAGAACTCCTCCATCTGCTGGACGAGGAACTGCTGCGCCTGCGGCGTCCATGGTTGCAGGCGGTACTCGTTGAGCAGCATCTTCTGCCGCTCCAGCCATTCCATCCACGCCGCTTTGGAGACATTCTTGTAGACCTTCTGGCCAAACTCGGAGTCGAACGGAGGCTCGTCGAGGCCCTCCATCTCCCGCTTGTGCCGGACGCAAAAAACCATGTGTGCCATGCTCACTCGCTCCCAGAGTCATTGTATTGGATACGGCCTGGCGCCTCAGGTCGCCAATTCCCGTCCGCCTTCAGGGCGCCGCTGAATGGAACCTGTCGCGGCATTCAGAGTTTCGCCGACAGGAGCGCCGAAACTCCCGGCGACGGCGGCGTCCAGTATCCTGTCCATCTATGTGCGGCCGATTTGCCCGACGCTCCACGCAGGAGATTCTCGCCGACTGGTTCGGCGTCCCGCTGGAAGAAATGCCCTGGTTTGAGCCCACCTTCAACGCGGCTCCGCAGAGCACACAACCGGTGGTGCGCCCGAGCCGCGACAGAGGAGGCCGCGAATTCGCGCTGCTCAAGTGGGGGCTGGTGCCCTTCTGGGCCAGGGACGCAAAGATCGGCTACACCACCTTCAATGCCCGCGCCGAAGAAGCTCCTGCGAAGCCCGCCTTTCGCGAGGCATTCAAAAAGCGCCGCTGTCTCATTCCCGCCGACGCGTTTTACGAGTGGCAGCGTACCGATCCGAAGAACAGGCGCCCCTATGCTTTCGCTTTGAAGGAAGCTTCGCCCTGTGCTTTTGCCGGCCTCTGGGAAAGCTGGCGGCCGAAAGAAGGCGCGCCGCTCGAGACCTTCACGATTCTCACCACCGATCCCAACGAGCTGGTCGAGCCCATGCACAATCGCATGCCGGCGATTCTGGAGCCGCGCGACTACGACCGCTGGCTCGACACAACCAACCCCGCGCGTCCGCCGGTGGATTTGTTGCGACCGTTTCCAGCCGAAAAGATGCGGGCCTGGCGAGTGAGCGATCGCGTGGGCAACGTGCGCAACAACGACGCAGCGCTGCTTGAGCCGGCGGATGGGAATCCGGGCGCTGAACCAGCGGAGGAACTGCGTCTTCCCGGCCTGTGAATCCGGCTTTGTTGGCGGTTCGGCGCGATCGATGCGGCTTCTGCTACGGCAAAACCGGAGAAGGTGCGTCCTGTTGAGTGTTATTCGGGGCCGCCGCTCCTTTGGGTCGCGTCGACTTGAATATCGTGACTTCGGGTTACAGCATGTCTGCTTTTGCTTTAGCGCACCTTCTTCTTTTCGCCCTTCTCGTGCTTCTCGTCGAGCGAGTGCACGATCGGGATCGGGCCCATGTCGGGGCCGATGCGCTTGACCTGCGTGTCGATCATTTCGTAGCTGAGGGTGCGCGGATTGGCGGGCCGCGAGATGCCGGTGGCGGCGTCGACGCTCACGTCTTCGCTGCGGGCGATCTGGAAGCTGAAGGCGGGCGCTGTGCCGTCTTTCACCGGCGCCTGGGAGATTTTCACCGGGAAGAATCCCTCGATGGGGTGCAGGCGGAAAGCCGTCTCGTAGCGGTGATGGCGCAGGCTCCAGGTAAACACGCGCACCTGGTCGAAGTCGAAGGGCAGGCCGGCCTTCTGCGGCCCGAGCACGGTCACGTATTCGGGGACGGTGTGATCGGGCGTGGTGGCTTCGGGATCGGTGACTTTGGCGATTTCGTACGCGCCGACCATGCGCTGGCCCTCGGAGTACACAGCCACCGTGTCGGGTACGTCCACGTCGACGCGCGAGCCAAGCAGCCATCCGGTGCGGCCCTGCGGGTCGCGCACCAGCCACCAGTCCTCCATCACGGGCGGCGGAGCCTCGGGTTTTGCCGGCTCAGTGGCGGGGCGGGTTGAGAGCGCAATCGTTCGTGCCGCGGTTGCGGATTCGCGCTTTTCGGCGGCAAGAGCCGATTTCGAAAAACCGGAGCCGGGAGCGACCTTGGGAATCGAGGAGCGAGCCAGGAGCTGCACCTTGGCGTTGGCAGGCAGCAGGTAGAAATGCCCGGTTTCGCGGCCGGGCGTTATGTGCAGGTAGATGTCGTCGCGCACCGTGGCGCCGACCACCACCGGGTCCTGCCTGTGCTGCGCGGCCAGCTCCTCGAACGCCTGGTACTCCCTGGCGTCGATCACGGCATGCTGCTCGATCCAGCCGATCTCGTTCTTTTGCGTCTTCACCCTGAGAAAGCGCCGGCCGTGCTCGAGGACCTCGAGCGGCTGGCCGTTGACGACCTCGGCCACGCGATTGGAAACGGCGGCCACGCGATCGTGCAGGTACATCTGCCGTGCCGAGACGTAGACCATCTCATGCTGTTCCTGATGAAAACGGCTGCAGCCGGCTGCGCCGGACAGGATTGCCCCGAAAAACAGGAAAACGGCGCAAGCCGTCTGGCGGCGATTGCGATAGGCCGGGGGAGATGGAGAACGCGTGAACACAAACGGCGGTCGATTGCGGTTCCCGAAACCGTCCGGGGCGAAGCGAAGTCACCAGGCGGCTCGCCATGGCGAAGCACCCCGGAAAGGACTCAAAATGCCTCAGGATCTTTCGAGAACCGCCTGAACTCAAGGATAGCATCGGCGGCGCAGCCGCAGTCTTCGTACCGGGGCGGCGGGAATCAAAGGTCACACGAAAGACCGGCGAGGAGGAGGAAGGCGGAACTGACGGAATTACGGCGCGGCGACAATGGCCGATGCGGTGACCGGATCGGTACCTGTAGATGCAGTCAGCACGCTGTCCAGCTTGCCCAGCGTCGTGGTATCGAAGCTGAAGGCGGAAAGGTCCGGATTGCCTCCCGAGGCAACTGCCAGCAGATAGGTATTCGTGGAGTCCTCGGCCAGGCCGGAGGGCTCGGTCCCCACCGCAACCGTCGAACCGGCGGTCAGGCCGCTCACTGCGGTAGACGAGGTCGTGAGAGTGAATTCGGCGACATTGCCGGCCGTGCCGGTGCCCAGGCCATTGGCGACATAAACGTACGCGCCTGTCGAGTCGGGCAAAATGGCGGCCGGTTGCAGGCCCTGCGACGCGTAGGGCGACCCGCTCAGCTCGGTGAGCGTGGAGGTCAGCGATGCGTAGTTGAAGACGCGCAATCCGCCGGGGTCGTTGCCGGTGGTGGCCAGCGTTTCGCCCACGTAGAAAACGCGAGTCTGCGGATCGATGGCCACCGACAGCGCCGAACCGCCGTTGCCCTTCACCGGGATGTGGGTATACGTGGATCCAAACGGGTCGGCATCGCCTGAATTGAAAGGAATCACCGCCGTACCATTGGCCCCCATGGCGACAAAGACATAGTTGCCGTCGGACGAGATATTCAGTTGCTGCACGGTTGCGGCCGGAAGGTTGAAGTGCTGCTCGGTGTTCGAGGCGAGCAGGCCGGTGCCGGAATCGATGGAGATGGCATAGATCGCCGCGAGGTCCGGTCCCCCATCCACCAGCCAGGAGCCGCTGGGATCCATCTGCAGGGTGCTGGCCAGATCAGTGGAGATGACGCTGCCGTTGTTCGCCACGGTGATCGCACCCGTGGTGGAGTCGACGGTGTAAGCATAGATGCCCGCGGCCGTGCCCACGTAGAGAAAGCTACCGCCCGGTGCGATGGCAAAGGAAAGCGGCTTGGCAGCCAGCGCATAGGGGCTGCCGCTGAGCGCGGTCAGCGTTCCCCCGCTGGCAATGTTGTAGCCGGCGATCTGGTTGGTCCCTTCATCGACGACGTAGAAGTTGCCGCTTCCGGTGGTCGGGCAGTTAGTGGTGCAACTGCTGTTGCCAGTGTAGGGGTTCTGCCAGAAGTCGCCGCAACCGGCCAGCATGAGCGGCGCCGCCGCCAACACCCACCGGGCCCATCTGCCGATTCTCATTACTGCTCCTTGGAGTCCGGGGACAAGCGCCCGTACGCGCCGCTTGGGTTGCATTCCACTGGAATTGGACGATCTTCTTCGTGCCACGGGCAATGAATGGCCGTCGCCTGTGTAGACGCAGTCTGCTGGCGATTCGCTCGCTCCGCCGGGGGGTAATAGCGGCTAATTGGGCCTGGCCTTGTGCGCCTGCCAGACGAGGCGCGCGGCGGTCAGGTCCTCAATGGCCATGCCCACGGATTTGAAGACGATGCGGCCGGCGGGCGAGGGTGGGCCGCCGGAGAGAATCTCGCCGATCTCCGCTTGTACTTTGGCGCCGGAGAAACATACATCTCCCGATTCGCGCCCGGCGCAGGAACGAGACTCGGCGACGACGAAGCTCGAGAGCATCGCCTCGTCGTCGATCTCGCGCAGGCTGGCGCCGGTGGCGCCCACGGCAAGCACCAGCGCGTGGGTCGAGAGCCATTTGCCTTCAAGTACCGGCGTGGGCGAAGAGGTTACGGTCAGCACGACGTCGGCCGCGGCGGCTTCCTCGCGGGAGACGGCGCGGGCGCGGGCCTCATCCGCCAGTCGCTCGGCATGGGCTTCGGTGCGGCTCCAGACGCAAATCTCTTCAAGTTCCGGCCAAACCAGTCGGAATGCCTGGAGGTGCGCGCGAGCCTGCACCCCGCTGCCCAGGATGCCGAGTGTCCGCGCCTGCGACGGCCGAAGCGAGGCAAGAGCAACAGCAGAGACCGCCGCGGTGCGCATCTCGGTGATCAGGCGGCCGTCCATGATCGCCAGCGGCTCGCCGGTGGCGCGGCTGAGCAACTCGATCATCGCCATGTGGGTGTGCAGGCCAAGCCCGGCGTTGCCGGGGTAAAAAGTGACGGTCTTCACGCCCATCACGTCGCCGGAGATCGCCGGCATGACCGCGAACCAGCCGTTGTTGTGGCCCTCGGCGTTGCCCGCGCGCAGGATGGTGCGCGGCGGCTGCTCGACACGGCCGGCGGAGTAGTCGATGAGCGCCTGGCGAATGGCGGGAATCAGCGTTTTGTAGGTGAGCAGCGCGCGAACTTCGGGCTCGGATATATACATGCGGCTTAGGTTATACTGCGCCCGGAAAGTGAACCGGATCTCCGAACAGAAGAACGATTATGGAATGTCATTGTGGATGTGGGAATCTGCCAGCGAGAGGCCTGTTTCTGCCGGGGCACGATCAGCGACTCAGAGCGGAACTTGAGCGGCGAGTTGGCGGCATTTTACGCTTGCGCGAACTGGTGGATATCGCCGGAGAATTTCACGCCGGCCATTTGACTGCCGATGAACTCGGGTGCAGGGTAAGCGCGATCTTGAATCCGTAGATAGAAGGTGGGTTTCGGGTTTCGCAGCCAGAGTCGAGGGTCCCTTTCCCTGATCCCTGATCCCTATTCCCTGCTGGTCTCAGTTTGGCCGGGTGCCGGGCGCCTGCCGGCGGCGGAATCGCTCGTCGACCGGCTGACG
Organism: Acidobacteriaceae bacterium; assembly: GCA_030039035.1. Classification (GTDB taxonomy): domain Bacteria; phylum Acidobacteriota; class Terriglobia; order Terriglobales; family Acidobacteriaceae; genus Telmatobacter. The sequence goes on from JASHQQ010000060.1 coordinate 5,892, forward strand.
ACCCTGAAACCCGGCGTCCATCGTGTGCCAGTGCTCGATGGACTGCTCGCCCATCCGCCAGCAGAGCAGCACCACGTCGTCGTCGAGGCGGCAGGGGAAATCGATGAGGCCGGAGTCGAGGTCCTTGACCTGCACGCCGATGGCGTCGATCTCGGCGACGCTCTCGCGTGCGCGCTGCAGATTGTTCTCCATCTCGGCGCGCAGCCGGGCCACACGGCCCACGTCAACCTTCATTCCGCCAGAGAGATGGATGCCCCGCGCCAGATCCGAAAGGCCCGAATTCGCCTTCTCGGCGGATTGCTTGCCCTCCATGGCGCGTTTGAGCAACGATTCGACGACGGGGAGCAGGGATTGTGCTTCCTCTAGGGTGAAGGTTTTCATGGGTACGACCTGAGGGTAGGATACGACGATCCGGGGGGTGAGGGAATAGTAAATAGGTGGTAGTTACTGACGCGACCAGGCGGAGATTTCAGCGTCCAGACGGGGACTGAAGGAATGGGGATCCGGGAGTCGGGAATAGGAAACAGGGATCACAAGATCCGGGAGCTGAAAGCTGCGACGCGGTCTCTGTCCACTGTCCACTGTGAACTGTGAACTGCGAACAGATGCGCCCGCAGAACGAATCGCCGTAAATGCAAAGGAGGGCCACCGCGGTTGCGGTCGGCCCTCCCTGGCGGCTCCTCGGCCCCTTGGCGGGATTGCGCCGAAGAAAAGTGCGAGTTCCGGGGAAGATGAGGCAGCTCTTACCGGCCGCTGGCGCGAATTCTTTCGCTGTTCACCATCTTGCGGTCCAACCGGGAAGTAATTTGCGGTCCGCACTGGATCGTCCGCAGCGCATGGCTGGACCCGAACTGGTCGAATTCCAGAATTACGCGGCTGTCGTTGGGACCGGGTTCGCCGGGGCCGAGCAGCGACGTGAAGCTCAATCCGGAGTTATTGCTCTTCAACGTAACCATTCCGCCGAGCAAGTCCTTTTGGACGGTGTAAACGCCAGCGGGCCACACATGGCCGGCGGCGGCGAAACTGAAGGGGACGTTGACGGTGGATGCCTTTGCGGCGGTGGACGCCAAAGCTACGGTCGCCAGCACTGCCGGCGCCAGAACGAGTTTGCCAAAGGTGAATCGCATGTTCTTTTCCTCCTGCGTTGGAAATGACACTAGCGATTCGGAAAATGAAAGTCGTCAAGTCCCCGTCCAGAATTCGTCAAGCTTTTTCCGCGGGTTCGGCCGGATTGGCGGAGCCCGCGGAGGGTTGCCGCATCGCGGCCAGCTCCCTTTGCACCTGGGCAAGGAGCGGCTTGCGCTCGGCCTCGGGCAGATTCTCCGCCACGTGCACGGCGCGCTGCAGCAGCTCTTCCGCCTCCGCCAGCGCCCGCCGCTCGAGCGCATGCCGGGCCGCGGAGCGAAGGGCGAGAGTCGCACGCTGCCAGTCGCCTCCCGCTTCATAGTGCATCGCCATCTCGCGCGCCACCGTCGCTTCGCGGCCCGCGAAGATCCTGCCCAGCCGTTCGGCGATGCGGACGTGGCTCCTGGCGCGCCGCGAGGGCGGCTGCCGGCGGTAGAGAACTTCGCGATACACTTCGTGAGCGAAGACGTAGAACGCCGAGCGCGTTCCATCGGGGAGCTCGTCTTCGCCTGCACGGTTCACAAAATGCACGCGGCGCGCCAGTTCGTCGCAGGCTTCCTCGGCCTGCGCGACATCGATCTCGAGCGCCGCGGCCACGGCCCAGGCCGGAAACGCCACGTTCATCAGGCTGCCCGCTTCGAGCAGGCGCTGCTCGGGTTCGCTCAGGCGTTCGACTTCCAGCTCGATCATCTGCGCCAGCTCTCCCGGAACCGCGGCCTCCATCTCTGCAAAGGGCGCGCGCTGCTGCCATCGGGATTCGCCGTTGGCGCCTTCGCGCGCCAGGATGCCCTGGGCGATGAGATGCTCCAGCACGGCGATGGCGAAAAGCGGATTGCCCTCCGAATGCCGGTGTATGAACTCGCCCAGCTCCGGCGGCAGCGCCTCCTGCCCCAGTTCCCGCGCGAGCAGTTGCTTCACCGCCGGCCGCGCCAGCGGCGCCAGTTCGATCTCCGCGCCGAGGCGGCGCACCAGCAGATCCTGCTTGAGTTCCTTCACCCGATGGCGCGATGAGGCATCGTGCGGCCGCCAGGTGGCCAGCAGAAGCAGCCGCGCCGGCGCGCGACGCCGCGCCAGGGTCGAAATCAGATCGAGAGTGGAGTCGTCGGCCCAGTGCAGATCCTCGAATGCCAGGATCAGCGGCTTCTCCGCCGCCATCTCCTCCAGCGCCGCGCACAGATCGGCGAGCAGGCGCTCCTGCGGCGCGGACCGCGCGGAGAAACCGTCTGCGCTCGCCGGCGCGCGGCCCAGTGCGGCAAGCCAGGCCGGCGCCAGGCGCGCCAGAGCGCGGCACGCCAGTTCGCCGTCGGCCGAGGCGCAGAGTTGCCCCAGCGCCTCCATCACCGGATAGTAGGCTTCGTCCCGGCCAAAGCCCTGCACGCATTGTCCGCGCGCCACGCTCGCCGCGGAGCCCATTTGCCGGCAAAATGCATCCACCAGCGCCGTTTTGCCGATGCCGGTTTCGCCGGTGACGAAGACTGCCTGGCGATGCCCGCCGGCCGCGCGCTGGGCATGCGTTTGCAGTCGCGCGAGTTCGCTGGTGCGATCCACAATCGCCGCAGGAATGGCGGCCAGCACAGGGACTGGCGCTTCAGCCGCCGGCGCTGGGCTCGCCGAAGTTGAAGGCGAATCGGTGACCTGCGCTACAAATCGATAGCCCCGCTTGGGCAATGTCTGGATGAACCGCGGATTTTTGGCGTCGTCCTCGAGCACCTTGCGCAGCTCGAGCATGTAGGTCCTCAGCACCTGGGGCTGCACAAAGGTCTCCGGCCAAAGCGCGTCGAGCAGCTCGTCGTGGGTGACCAGACGGCCATGGTTTTCGACCAGATAGCGCAGGACGGCGAACGGCTTCGGCGGCAGCGCGATCTGCACGCTGTTGCGCCACAGGCACTCGTTCGACGTGTCCAGGCCAAAGGTTTCGAACTGCTTCATCCGGCCGCACCCCTCCGGCATCGTTTCAACCGGGAATCAAGCAAGCGGAATTCCAATCGTCAAAGCACCGGCGATTCGCCGCATGGGCAGCCAATCGTGGCACTTGCGATGGAGATGAGTTTCGCCCGCGACAAAAGAGCGTTCGTTTCCGAACAGCCCTGTTCACCCACGCACAATGAGTAGACGCACCACAAGCCTCGGCGCACATGAAAATTCTACGCGGAGTGACGGGCAGCGGTTCCCGGGGCGGAAGTGGACGCGTTTCGCAAAAGACAATGCGCAAGGATAAGGAGCCGGGTTGGTCAGAACTTTCTCGACCACTCCTTCGGCCAGCGCTCCACGATCACCTTCTTGTCGGTGTAGAACTCGATGGCGTCGCGTCCCTGCGCGTGCATTACGCCGAAAAAGCTGCCCTTCCAGCCGGAAAACGGGAAGTACGCCATCGGCGCGGGCACGCCGATGTTGATGCCGACGTTGCCGGTCGAAACTGCATTGCGGAACTTGCGCGCCGACGCGCCGGAAGTGGTGAAGATGGAGCTCGCGTTGCCATAGGCGGAGCGCTCGATCGTCGCGATGGCGTCGTCGACCGTGTCGGCGTGAACCACCGAGAGCACGGGTCCGAAGATCTCGGTCTCCATCAGCGGGCTTGTGGCGGGCAAGCCGTCGAGCACGGTGGGTCCCACAAAAGAGCCTTTGGAACGGAAGGCACGCCCATCGACGATGGGCTCGGCGCCGTGCTCCGCGCCTTGGCCGATCAGCGAAACCACGCGATCGCGGCTGGCCGCGGTAATCACCGGCCCCATCTGCGTCGACGCGTCGAGTCCGTTGCCCACTTTGAGCGAACCGGCGGCCGCGCCGATCGACTCGCGGAACCACTCCTTCGCTTCACCCACAGTAACCGTGACGCTGACGGCGAGGCAACGCTGGCCGGCGCAGCCAAAGGCCGAGTCGGCGATGATCTTCGTCGTCGTCTCGCGGTCGGCATCGGGAAGAACGACAACGTGATTCTTCGCGCCGCCCTGGCACTGCACGCGCTTGCCGCTCGCCGAGCCGCGCGCATATACATATTTCGCGACCGGCGTCGAGCCGACAAAGCTGATCGCGCGCACCAGCGGATGATCGAGCAGCGCGTCGACCGCCGGCTTGCCGCCGTGAACCAGATTCACCACGCCTGCGGGCAGCCCGGTTTCATGGATGATTTCGACAAGGCGCGACACGGCGAACGGCACGCGATCGCTGGGCTTGACGATGAAGGTGTTGCCCGCGGCGATGGCGTAGGGCAAAAACCACAATGGAATCATGACCGGAAAATTGAATGGCGTAATGGCGGCGACCACCCCGAGCGGCTGCCGCACCATGAGCTCATCGATGCCGGGCGCGATATCTTCGAGCGAATAACCTTGCATGAGCACGGGAATTCCGCAGGCGACCTCGACGTTCTCGATGCCGCGCCGCAGCTCGCCCTTGGCTTCACCGAGCGTCTTGCCGTTCTCGACGACGATCAGGCGCGCCAGCTCGTCGAAATGCTCTTCGAGCAGATTCTTGAGCCTGAAGAGGTGCTGGATGCGATCGCCGGCGGGAGTGGCGCGCCAGGCAGGAAATGCCGCGTGCGCGGCCTGAACCGCGGTGTCCACTTCGGCTGCCGATCCGGTCGTCGACCGGCCCAGCGGCTCACCCGTTGCGGGATTGAAGAGCTCGATGCCGTCGTGGCTGTCGGCGTTGCGCCAGTTGCCGCCGATGAAGTTGCGAATGGCTGTGGGGGTCAGGGTCGCGGTCGTCATAGGAATCTCAGCTTAACGCACCAGGCGCACAACCGGCAGCAGAAAAGGCGAGCAGGCGAAGGTGCGAACCCTCTGCGCCCGTGGGCCGGCTGCTGCTCAGGCAGTTGCCGTCAAAAGCCCGAAAAAACGCTCCGGGTGCAACGCCAGCGAGCTGGAATAGGCCGATGCGCGGCGCCACGAGAAGAGCAACTGGTCTTTGGGCTGCAGTCCGAAAAGCGGCTCGGTCTTCGCTACGGAATCAGCCGGCCGGCCGCTGTCCCAATCCTTTTCGAGCGCTTCGGTGAGTTGCCGGTCGCGCTCGGCGATCTTCTGGACCAGCGTGGCAGCCGCTTCGACTTTCCCCGGCTTCTGGAGGATCGCGGTGTCGCGCCAGATCATCGCCTCGAGGCACTCGGCGCAGAGCGACAACGCGCGAAAATCGGCGACGTTGCTCCGCGCCGACGGTTC
>JASHQQ010000367.1 GCA_030039035.1 Acidobacteriaceae bacterium
ACAAACAACGCGCCTCCGGCGCGTTCATCAGGACCTTATTTCGGCACCTATCAAATAAAACCGGCGCGCATCCCGTCACCTTCATGGGGTGGTCAGCGCTCCGGCAGCAAATCGCGCGAGAGGCCCGATGCTACACTCAGCCATGCCTGCCGTCCCACCCGTTTCCTCGCATCGAACCGCAGTTCTCGGCTCTGCCGCGCGCGCCGCAACCGAATACCTCGATTCCATCGCAGAGCGAAGGGTCGCCCCTTCACCCGAGGCTTTGGAGGCACTGGCTCCGCTTTGCGGCCCGCTTCCATCCGGCCCGACTGACCCGGAAGAAATCCTCGGTCTTCTCCACACCGCCGGCTCGCCGGCGACGGTCGCCAATGCGTGCGGCCGCTACTTCGGTTTCGTGAATGGCGGCTGCGTGCCGGCGGCGCTGGGGGCTGCGTGGCTGGTGAGCGCATGGGACCAGAACGCCGCATTCCGCGTGCAATCGCCCGTCGCCACAACTCTGGAAGAAGCTGCGCTCGAGTGGGTGAGGGAACTGCTCGGCCTGCCCGCCAGTTGCGGCGGCGCAGTCGTCACCGGCGCAACCATGGCCAACTTCACGGCTCTGGCCGCCGCTCGCCATGCGCTTCTCGAACGCGCCGGGTGGGATGTGGAGAACGATGGTCTCTTCTGCGCGCCACCGCTTACCGTCGTCGTGGGCGACGAGGTCCACTCCTCGCTGCTCAAGGCGCTGGGAATGCTTGGCCTGGGCCGCAACCGCGTGGTTCGCGTTCCCGTGGACAATCAGGGGCGCATGCGCGCCGATGCGCTGCCGCATCTGGACGACCGCACCATCCTCTGCATTCAGGCCGGCAACGTGAATACCGGCGCATTCGATCCGGCTGCGGCCATTTGCCCGGCGGCACGCATGGCCGGAGCGTGGGTTCATGTCGACGGAGCGTTCGGTCTCTGGGCTGCCGCGTCGCCGCAATATCGTAATTTGACGCACGGATTCGAGATGGCCGATTCCTGGGCTACGGATGCGCACAAATGGCCGAATATCGGCTACGACTGCGGAATCGCGTTGGTGCGCGACCCTGCCACGCTGCGTGCTTCCATGTCGATTGCGGCGCCGTACCTCCTTCAGGGCGAGCTGCGCGAACCCTCGAACTACAACCCCGAGATGTCGCGCCGCGCCCGCGGCGTAGAGCTGTGGGCCGGCATGCGCTCGCTGGGCCGCACGGGCATAGCCGGGATCGTCGAGCGCACCTCGAGCCAAGCGCGCCGCTTTGCCGCGGGACTGCGCGCTGCCGGTTTTCGCATCCTGAACGAGGTTGTCATCAATCAGGTACTGGTCTCCTTCGGCGCGCCGGAGAAGACGCTCGCAGTCGTCAGGCGTCTTCAGGATGAGGGAACCTGCTGGTGTGGCTCGACCGTTTGGCAGGGACACACCGCCATGCGCATCAGCGTCTCGTCGTGGGTCACGACGGAGGCCGATGTCGACTGCAGCCTCGCCGCGATGACGGCTGCCGTGGAAGAATCGTCATAAGCGGCAGGGGATAAGCTGGAAGATGGGCGGCCGGCCGCTCGCAGCTATGGAGATTTCCCTCCAGGAAGATCGCTCGGCCTTCGTCACACGCAGCGACAGCGAGTCACTGCTCGCCGCCGTCGCGGAACGCAGCGTCGATTCCCGCGCCGGCGTTTTCGGTCCCGATTCGACGATCTGGAAGGTCGATCGCGAATCCGCGCTCTTTCTGGCCGCCGGCCGCGCCGCGCTTCTGCAACTCGCGCATCCGTGGGTGGCTACGGCGATCCAGCAACACTCCTCGGTGCTTGCCAACCCCATCGCGCGTTTCCACAACACCTTCCGTATCGTATTCACGGTGGTCTTTGGATCGCTCGATCAGGCGCTTCGCGCCGCGCGCCATCTTTACACGCTGCACACGCAGATTCGCGGCGAGATGACCGAAGAAGTCGCCGCATACGCACAGGGTTCGCACTACGAGGCCAATGAAGTCGCGGCGCTGCGCTGGGTGTATGCCACGCTAGTCGACTGCGCAATCCTTGCGTACCAGTCGGCGGTTGCTCCGCTGGCGCCGCATGAATGCGAAGCCTACTACGCCGAAGCCAGGATAATGGCTTTGTTTTTCGGCATTCCGGATCGCGCCTTGCCGGAGAACTGGATTGAGTTTCAGAGATACTTCCGCGAGACCGTGGCATCGGATTCGCTCGGCGTCACCCGCGCGGCGCGTTCCATGGCGCAGAGCATTCTTGCCGGGGCGGGTTCGTGGATTCACCCGCCGCGCTGGTATCGCACGTTGACGGCGATGTGGCTGCCCGATCGCCTGCGCGAAGAATTTGGTCTTGAACTGCCCGCCGAAGACCGGCTCGCCGCGGAGCGCGCGCTGCGCTCGTTTTCGCGAATCTATCGCAAGCTTCCACGGTCGATTCGCTTCGTCGGCCCATGGCACGAAGCGCGCGCGCGCCTCACAGGCCGCCGTGCGGGCGGACTGGCTGCCCTGAACAACCGCTTCTGGATCGGCCAACCGCATCTGCCCTTCGGCGATGAAGGGTGAAACAGTTTCGAGCTTCAGCCCCTGAAACAGACTGCGCCCCGCTACGGGGCTGCCGGAGCCGGCAAGCCCGCGTCCGCCGCGCCGGGCAGATTGTGCGTCTCGTACCATTGTTCGATCACGCGGCTCCACTCATGGCTGCGGCCGATCCACAGTTCGGTCGCGCGGTCGTAGCGCGACATGTCGATCTGCAGCCAGTAGGGCCGGTTGTCGCGCAGCCAGGCCTGCTGGTAAAGGCCGCGCAGCAGCGCGTAACCGTCGCGAATATCCTCGAGCCGGCCGTTGTTCGAGCCGATCGTGTACAGCTTCTCTCCCACTTCGTGGCGGCGCGCCGGGTCGTTCTGAAGAGCCAGCGCCTGATTGTAGAGATTGACGCAGTCGTCGGCTGCCTCAAACTTGAGACCCACGAAGTCGATGCGCCGCGCACCCAGCTCCAGTGCATCGAGCGCCTCCGGGTTCTGCAAGCCGCCGGCGGCGCGTGCCTGATCTACCAGGGTGATGGCGCGCTCGGCGTGCAGCCGCATCTCGCTCACCACCGGCCGCAGCTTGTTGGCCACGAGCTGTCCCTCCGCCGAGAACGGATCGACCCAGAAATACCGGTCCTGCGCGTCCTCGAGGCCCGCAGTCTTCAGCAGCGCGTGAATGTTGCGCAGCTCCTGCTGCGCCTGGTCGATTCTGCCTGTCGCGTCGCGGTGAAGGGCCCACCCGAACGACGATGCAAACGCGTCTTCGCTGCTTTCGCCCTGTTGCCACGAGGCCGCCGCGCCAAACAGGACGCCGAACCAGTTCTCGTCGAAGATGCCCTCGCCGTCGTCATTCCACACCGTATTCAGCATTCCCCTGGAGCCGAGGGCCTGGCCGTCGCGGACAAAGGCGCGGATATTGCCGAGGGCTTCGTTGTTGTTGGGGTAGATGCGATTCCAGTTATTGACGCCGGGAGCAACCCAGGTCTCGAGACCCACCTTGGCGAAGGGTTCGATCAGCGGTTTGAAATCAGGCTTGGCATCGTACTCCCACGGCACCGCGATCATATCCTTTGGCAGTGTTCCAACAAGTTCCGGCGAGTTCTCGGCGATATCGCCCCAGAAGAGCAATTGCTTGTGGTTGGGCGCGAGCGTGTTATGAATCTGCGTGAGAAAGTCCAGATACACCGCGCCCAGCCCGCGCTTTTGCACTTCGTCGCGCGTGCGTCCCAGCCCCAGCTCTGAGGTTTCATCGGCGCCGATGTGCACCCACGGTCCGGGAAACACCTGCGCCAGCTCGCTGAACCAGCTCGCGATGAGGGAGAGCGAGCCGGACTCTCCGGCCACTTTGCCGGGAGACGACCAATCGTCCGCCGCTCCCGGCGCCAGCACCTGGCCGCGCGGATTCTCGCCCAGCACCGAGAACTGCTCGTACTTGAGCACGTGGTGCAGGTGGCCGAACGCCTCCTGCTCGGGAAGGATCGTGATGTGGTACTGCGCGGCGTAGGTGACCAGCTCGCGTCCTTCGTCCGGCGTCATCGCTCCGCCGGGAAACGCCGCCACAGGCGACGACGGATACGCGAACGTAGCCTCAAAATACGGGGAAAAAATGTTGAGCTTGCAGGCCGCCAGCGTGCGAATCTCGCGCTTGAGAAAATCCATGTTGGGCAGCGGTCCGCGCGACCAGTCGTCGGAGATTCCGCGATGCGGCATCGCCGGCCAGTCGCGAAGCGTGGGCGCGTAGAGCACAGCATCGCTGCCCGAGCCGTGAATCAACTGCTTTACCGTTTGCGCGCCGTAGAAGATCCCCGCCGCACTCTCGGCAATCACCGCCGCTCCGTGCTGGCCGTTGGGCACCAGGACGTAGCCTTCGTCGTGCATCGCGGGATCGGGCTGGAGATGGTTTCGCTCCAGCAGCGCCTTCGCCGCCGCCGTGTCCGCTCTCAGCAGGGAGATTGCCGTCGACTTGTTCTTCCCCGCGGCCACTCCGTCAGCGGCGATCGAGTCTTCGAGATCCTTGGCAGCAAACTCGTCTTCCGCGTCCTTGCCGGAGGAAACACGCAATCCCGATTCGCCGATCGCGATCGACTCGACCGCCGAGCACTCGCGCGGCGCGGGCACAAGGTGCAGATCGGCACAGCCCGGCGTAGCCGCCGGTTGTTGTTGCGCGACCGCGCCGGAACCGGCGCACAAAAAGAACAGAGTGAGCCTTGCAGGAAAAAGACGCTTCATCATCCCTCGATTCGTGGAACCGAGGAAAGGCTAAATCATTTGGCTGGGTGTGTATACCAACTCGGGCCCGGAATTGAAATGGATTGCCGGATCACCTCGAGACAATTCGATTGGGGTTACAATCGAGCTATGCGCATTACCGTCGACATTCCCGAGGAGTTTGCGCAGGATATCGTGCCCGAAGGGGCCGATGCGGCGCGGTTGCTGCTGGAAGCGCGAGTGGCCGCGGCATACCGCGAGGGACGGTTGAGCATGGGACAGGTGCGCCGTATCCTCGGCTTCGCGACGAGGTTTGAAGTGGAACCGTTTTTGCAGAAACATGAGGTGTACGACTACACCGTTGAAGACCTTCGCGAAGACATGGCCGGGCTTGACCAATTGCTCGGCGCCCGGCCGGTCCACAAGACGGCATGATCGTCGTCGCCGATACTGGGCCGTTGAATTGATTAATTCGCACTGGCTGTTCTTGGATTCTCCCTGAGATCTTTGGCCGAGTTCTGATTCCCGCGGCTGTGCTTGCCGGGTTGGGAGATGACCGAACGCCGGAAGAAGTGCGGGCATTTGCAGATTCTCCGCCATCCTGGCTTGAAACGGTCAAAGTGGAAGACCTTCCTGAAGATCTCGACCCACAGCTCGGCGCGGGAGAGCGAGAGGCGATCACACTCGCTCTGCAAGCGCACGCGGATGTTCTTTTGATCGATGATCTGATCGGGCGGAAGGCCGCAGTGCAGCGGAACATTCCAGCCAGGGGCACTGTCGCCGTTCTATTGCAGGCCGGATTGCGAGGATACCTCGATTTTCATGAAGTCCTGGAGCAGATCGTTGCGCTTGGCTTCCGCGTCTCCGATCCACTAAAAAAAGCAATGCTCGACCAGCATTTGCGGGAACGGTAGCGGCATGGTTAGCCGGGTTTTGCACTGCCACAAGCTCCTCAGCAACGCAGATTCTTCGCTTACCACCCCAAACAAACCGAAAAGGCGTCTCAGGGGTTCCGTGTGTTGAGAATGAGGTCCGTCAGGCAGGATTCAAGAACGAATCTTCCGAGTTGGGGACAATACACTCGTAATCGCCTATGATCGAGAGCGTGATGAAACCTGAGAGACTTTTCGGAGCGTCATTTCCAATACTCTTTGCTCTGCTGTGCCTAGGACAGCAGCCAACGATTGATTCATCACTGGTCCACGGCTATGACGCAATTCGATCTAGAACCAGTCTCACAGATGCCTCAACAGGATTAACATGCAGCCCAGTTGCACCATGCCAAGGAAATTGTCGGCGTGACGTTCCCAGCGGCAGCAAATGCGCCTGAAGTTCTTCAGCCAGGCAAACAACCGTTCAATCTTCCAGCGGTGCCGATATCGTCGCAGGGGCCTTCCATCCTGGGTTTTGCGGCGCTTGCGCCGGTTGGGTGCGATCATCTCGATGCCTCGGTCGCGTAGGCGCTGGTCCAGCGGATCACTGTCGTAAGCCTTGTCGCCGATCATGCGTTGGGGCAAAGCCGCAACGTGGCGGCGTTCGAGCGTGGGCTCGACCAGCGTGGACTCATTCGGCGAAGCGCTCGTAACCCCGGTAGCGATAGGAAGACCACCGCCGTCTGCGATTGCCATGATCTTGCTCCCTTTGCCGCAGCGTGTTGGACCAATGCGATCGCCCCCTTTTTGCCCCGCTGAACGAGGCGTCGACCGGGCACTGGCTCAAATCCAGCTTCCCGCGTGCCATCAGGTCCTCGCACAGGGCCCACAAGATGCCGTCCAGCACACCTGCCCGTTGCCACTGCTGAAAACGGCGGTGACAGGTCTGATAGGCTCCGTATCGGCGCGGCAGGTCCTTCCATGGAGCACCGGTGC
>JASHQQ010000368.1 GCA_030039035.1 Acidobacteriaceae bacterium
AGCCCCGAAATCTTTTTCGTCGCTTCTTTGGCACAACGAAATTCGTGCCCTGTTACAAAGCGCTGTCTACAGCCCTTCGCGCGTAGCGAACTCCTCAGTAATGGTCCGCGCGTCGACCGGGAGTCCGTTGAAGTGCAGAATGCTGCGCAGCTTCACGGCCTGATCCGCGGGCAGGTCAAGCTTGAGAAGGCTGGCCAATTGCGCATCGCGATTCTGCTCGACGACGTAGACGCGCTCGTGCGAAGCGACAAAGTCGTGGATCTCATGCGCGAACGGATAAGCTCGGATGCGAAGGTAGTCGACCTCTTTACCGTATTCCTTCCTGATCTGATCGAGGCTCTCGCGCAGCGCGAAGTCGGTGCTGCCGAAGCAGATCATGCCGATCTTCGACTTGCCATCGCGATAAACGACCGGCGCGGGAACAGATTTGCGCGCATTCTCGAATTTGCGCGTCAGCCGATCCATGACGACCTGATACTCGCCCGGCTTCTCCGTGTAGCCGCCGGTCTCGTTGTGGCCCGAACCGCGCGTGAAGTAAGCGGCCTTGGCGTGCGGCGTGCCGGGCAGCGTGCGCCAGCCGATTGCGTCGCCATCGACATCCTTGTAACGGGCGAAACCGCCCAGGCGATCGAGGTCTTCGGCGTTTAGCACCTTGCCGCGGTCGAGCGGCTTGTCGGGATACGGGAATGGATCGGACATCCAGTTATTCATACCCAGGTCGAGGTCGGTGAGCACAAAGACCGGCGTCTGGAAGCGTTCGGCGAGGTCGAAGGCCGCGTAGCCAAAGTCGTAGCACTCGCGCACCGAGCCTGGCAGAAGAAGGATATGTTTGGTGTCCCCATGCGAAAGAAACGCCGTCGAAAGCAGGTCGGCCTGCGAGGTGCGCGTAGGCATGCCCGTCGAAGGGCCGGTGCGCTGCACGTCGAAGATAACGCCGGGAATTTCGGCGTAATAGCCGAGGCCGGCGAACTCGCCCATCAGCGAGATGCCGGGACCGGAGGTCGAAGTCATGGCGCGCGCGCCCGCCCAGCCCGCGCCCAGCACCATGCCGATGGCGGCCAGCTCGTCTTCGGCCTGAACAACAGCAAACGTCGCTTTGCCCTCGGGGGTGATGCGCAGCTTCTTGAGCAGGTCGGTGGTGGCCTCAATCAGCGAAGTCGACGGCGTGATGGGATACCATGCGACGACGGTCACGCCGGCGAAGACCGCGCCCATGCCGCAGGCGGCGTTGCCGTCAATGACGATCTTGCCTGCGGTCTGGTTCATGCGCTCGAGCACGAATGGATCGAGCTTGACCAGCTTTTCGGCAGCAAAGTCGACGCCGGCTTTCACGGCGCCAAAGTTCAGGTCGAAGACCTTCAGCTTCTTGGCGAACTGCTTGCGCAGGCCATCCTGGATGACTTCGAGTTCGATGGAAAGCAACTGCGCGGCCACGCCCACATAGACCATGTTCTTGACCAGCTTGCGCAGCTTGGCCTCAGGGCAGATGGCGGCCGTGATCTTGTCGAAGGGCACCGGGTAGCAGACGATGTCGTCGCGGTACTGCTTCAGGTTGAGGTTTTCCTCGTAGATGGCGACGCCGCCCGGCGGCAGGTCGAGCGCGTCCTGTTTCGCCGTGTCGGCATTCAGCGCGATGAGGAACTCGGAGGTCCGTTTGCGCGCCACGTAGCCGTCTTTGCTGGCGCGGATGGTATACCACGTCGGCAGGCCGGCGATGTTCGAAGGAAAAAGGTTTTTGCCGCTGACGGGAATGCCCATGCCGAAGATGGCCTTGAGCAATACGCTGTTGGCCGACTGCGAGCCGCTGCCGTTTACCGTGGCTACATTGATGCTGAAGTCGTTGACGACACGTTTGGACGTGGGGGTGGCGGCCCTTTCTTGACCCAGGGCCAGGTCTCCTGTCGCCATGTGGCGGGAATCCCTTCCGATGAAGTCTCTGGAGACTCGATCTATTGTTCCATCGACAATTATAGTCAGTTCGCCGTTTCCGCGTACCGTTACCAGAGATTGGTATTGGCGGGCTTGATTCGCGGAAAGACGGGGACTAAGGGACTAGGGACTAAGGGAAGAGGCTTGCGTCCAATACCTGATGCGAATCTTGAGCTTGGAAAACAACGCCGGCGACCCGCGCGGAGTCGCGGCGCCAGCGCACGATCAGCAGCGAAGCGATCACGATCAGTGCCAGCGTCAGGCCGATCCACATGCCATAGATTCCCCATCTGAGCCAGAAACAAAGCGAGAAGCCTAAAGGCAGGCCCAGCACCCAGTAGCCGACGAGATTGGCGAACATGGGCACGCGCGTTTCGCCGAGTCCGCGCAAAGCTCCGGTCGAAACCGTTTGGATGCCGTCGAAGATCTGGAATGCCGCGGCCAGGCCGAGCAGGCCGGGGCCGACGGCAAGCACGCGCGGATCGTTGGTATAAAGCCGGATCAATGGTCCCGGCGCAACGAAGAAGACCACGCCGGCCATCAGCATGAAACTCACGCCCAATCCCAGCGCCAGCCATCCGGCGCGGCGGGCGCGCGGGGCGTCGCCGGCGCCCACGGCGTGGCCCACGCTCACCGCGGCAGCAGCGGAAACCCCCAGCGGCACCATGTAGGTCACGCTGGCGTAGTTGAGCGCGATCGTGTGAGTGGCCAGCGCAACCGGCGTCAGCCACCCTGCTGCAAAGGTGCACAGGTTCCAAGCGCTCACTTCGAGGAGGATTTGCCCGGCGGCCGGCGCACCCAGGCGGACGAGGTCCCGCAGCCGCGCAAGTTGCGGAGCAGCCCAGTGGCGAAAAAGCGGGTGTCCGCGCCGGCGCTCGTAGCGCCAGGCAAAGCCGATCAGCGCCACGGCCATAAACGCGCGGGCAAAGCAGGTCGAGATCGCCGAACCGCTTACGCCGAGCGCGGGAAAGCCCAGCTTGCCGTAGATCAGCACCCAGTTGAGGAACCAGTTGACGAGGTTTGCACCGATATAGGTCGCCGTGATCACGCGTACCTCGCCGACGCCTTGCAGATAGCGGCGGGCCGCGCCATAGAGTAGAAGCGGCAACGTGCTCCACAGCAGGACGCGGAGATAACCGGCCGCCGGAACGGCCACCTGCGGAGCGATGCCGAAGCGCACAAATCCAAGGCTGGCCAGGCCGGCGAGCAGCATCAGCGGCGGCGTGGCGATGCACGCCAGATACACGCCCTGCGCCAGCCAGCGGTGGCACTCGTCGTGGTCCTTTCGCCCGTAGGCCTGCGAAACCAGCGTGTCGAGACCGAGCAGCAAGCCCATGCCGAAGAGCGACGGCGTGTAGTAGACGGCGTTGCCCACCGCAA
>JASHQQ010000369.1 GCA_030039035.1 Acidobacteriaceae bacterium
TTGGTATCGCCCAACGCGCACGCGCTGGTGACTCGCTTCCCGCTCTTCGACAACTTCTACGACCCGAGCCGCCAGTCGGCCGACGGTCACAACTGGATCACGCAGGCCATGGCTCCCTACTCGGACGACATCCAGTCGCCGGACTGGCTCCGCGACTACCCTTCGAACGGCGGCGACGCTCTTGCTTACCAGGAGAAGGGCCACCTGTGGGATGCGGCGGCGAGAGCCGGCGTCAGCGTGAAGAACTACGGCGAGTACATCGAGTACAACACGTTCAACGTGCCCGGCTGCACGTTGAGCAACGTCTATACAGACGCCGGCGCCGAGTCTCCCGTCACATTACCGTTCACCGATTCGATGAGCTGCGAGCCGAAGTGGATCGATTTCTACAACGATGTACAGGCCTATGAGTCCGGCCAGGAGACCGAGCTCTACAACTACAACTTCATCACCGCGGGCACCCCGCTTCCGAGCCTGTACAAGATCACGGTTCAGAACTATCCGCAGTTCGATCTGAACATCCCCGACCAGTACCGCTTCGATGTCTGGCAGCAGGACTTCAACAAGGACGTAGCGGCCGGCAAAGTGCCCCAGCTGGAGTTCATGTGGATCAGCTCCGACCACACCGGCGGGCCGCCGAACGCTGCAGCCATGCAGGCCGATAACGACCTTGCTCTTGGCCGCTTTGTCGAAGCCATCAGCCACAGCTCCATCTGGAAGGATTCGGCGATCTTCGTCGAGGAAGACGACGCGCAGACCGGCGTCGACCACGTCGACGGTCACCGCAGCCCCGGCTATATCTTCAGCCCCTACGTCAAGCAGCAGGTGAACAACGATGGCACCGGCGCCAACGTCGTTGCGGACAGCACTTTCTACACGCAGGTCAACTTTACCCGCACCATCGAGCAGATCCTGGGCATCACGCCCATGAATCAGAACGATCTTGTGGCTTCGCCTGCGAGCGAAATCTTCATCGACAATCCACCCGTGAACAACTTCCTGCCGTGGATGCACGTTCCGAACGGCGTGCCGCTGAACTACGGCGTGAACCAGACTCCCACGGAAACCTCCATCCCCGGCGCAAAAGCTTCGGTCAGCCATGTCAGCTACCCGAACATGACCCCTGCAGCCAAGGCTCTGATGGCCGGCTGGATGAAGAAGAAGGCGGAGATCTTCGCCGGCAAGTCCCAGAAGCCGGATTCCGAAGATCCCGACACCGTGAATCACATGCTCTGGTACGAAATGACCGCGTATAAGGTCCCGTTCCCCGGCGAGAAGAAGGTTCGCCCGGCGAGCGACTTCAACAGAGCCGCACCGGCCAAGGCCGACGACGACGATTAGAGCGCGTCCCGGCCGTCAAAAGCCCTCTCTCCGATCGCCGGGGAGAGGGCTTTTTGATCACGCATCATGGAGTGATCCGTGGGTATTCGAAAGCCGGTTTTTCAGCCCGATTCGATGAATCCGTGAAAACGACCACGATGGGGAGCCGGATCGATGAGATCCGGAGGTCGATCCCCGAATCGCGATCGAATCTATACTTCGACCTGCGCCTGATGGTGTACCGCGATTTCGAATTTCTGTTCCAGATCGAGTTTTGCGCACCGCGACGTCTGGGCGACGCCCGAGATCAGCGTGAGAGCCTCAAGGCTGCCTCCCGAGTCGACCCAGCGATTCAGGAAAGCCAGGCGCAGAAGTCGAAGCGTGACGACCCGTCTGCACGTTTGCACGGAAAGCAGACGGCAACGGCGCGAGGCCCGCTCGAGCACAAGACGGGGAGAACGGCCGAGAACGAACTCGCTGTCCGGCTGCCTTTGGCGGCGAACGCGGAGCAAAGCGAGCGCCTTGTCGCCGAGCGGGATACGCCGTGCCCTGGCTCCTCCCGACGCCCCGATCGACAGACATTTCCGCTCGAAATCGACGTCCGGCCAGCGGAGATTGCAAAGCTCGGCCGGCCGGATTCCTGTGTTGGCGACGATGGAAACGACATCCTGAAAATCGGCCGCATCGGGCATGGAATCGGCGGCCGATACAAGCTCGGCGATCTCCCTGGGAGTGGGAAGAATGGAGCCGCCGGCGCGGGGCCTGGAATCGCGATCGAATCGAATTGGCCTTTCCATCCGGTTTCCTCGTGACACTTTTTGCGCTTACGTCAACGAGTACGAGATCTTTCCTCGTTCGGCCCAGCCGCGTTCAGGGCAACTGCGCCGGACCCAGCAGGGGAGTCTGAACCGGTGTTGCAGCGCCAGGGAACTGCGTGATGGAGCTGGTCGCGGCACTCGATCCAAAATTCGACACCCAGACATTCCCGCTGGAATCGATGGCAATTCCGTAGGGTTTGTCGAGGTTTGCGTCCGATCCGAAGCCGGAGGCGGAGGAAACATTCCGGCCGGGCGACGCAGCCTTTGCACCCGAAAGCTCGGTGACCGTGTTGCCATAAAAGTTCGTCAGCCAGACATTGCCGGCGCCGTCGACGGCAATTCCGTCGGGATGGTTCAGCCCTCCGCCCGTATAGCCGGTGGAGACGACCGAGACTGTTCCAACGCTGTTCAGTTGCAGCTCGCTGACGGTGCTCGAAGAAAAGTTCGCAGTCCACACGTGTCCCCCTACACCGCTCGAGGATGAGATCGAGTCGGTGGCGAGCCCCGACGTGCCTTCGCCGCCACAGGCGATGGTTTGCACCTGGCTGCCATCGGACGAGACGGAGGTCACCGACCCGGCCGGCGCATCCTGGTTGGCGAACCATGCGCGGTGACCGGCGTCGATGGCAACGTCAACCGGCCCGGCGAGCTGCGATGCAGCGAATCCGCCGGATCCCGAAATCGCCGAACCGTTGCCGGAGAATTTCGAGGCGCTCGAGTCTCCATAGTTTGCAATCCAGAGGCTTCCGTCGGTGTCACCGGCCACGGCGACCGGAAAGTCGACTCCGCCGCCGAAAATGCCGTTCTTTCCGGAGGTGACGGAGCCGCTCGAATTCAGCACCGTGAGGCTGCCGAGGCCGTCGTTAAAGCCGGGAGTCACTTCGTTGGTGACCCAGATGCCGCCCGTTTGACCGATGGCCAGACCATAACTTTCATTCAGGCCGCCTCCGGTGAATCCATGGGCGGGCGAGAGCGCAACACCCGTGTTTGAGAATTCGCTGACGGCGTTGAAATAATCCGCTGCCCACAGGTTGCCATCCGCGTCGATTGCGATCGAGCCCGGGTTGTTCAGTCCTCCGCCAGTGAGTGTTACTGCAAGCATCCAGTCGGCAGGTGCGGAGCCAAGCGACGGTTGGAAAGGAGAAACCGGCGTGGCGATGGCAAAGAGCGCAGCCGCCTGATGCGATGGATTGCGCGCGATGTCCAGAGCCGCGTCGAGCGTATTGTCCGGGGGGGCGCCCCCGGGCGGCGTGGCGGCGGCGAAGAGCGTGTCGCAAGCGCCCGCCCCGGAAGTATTGACACATGCGGCGAGAATGTCGGCCAGCGCGTCGATCTTTTCCGATGGAATCCGGGCGCCGGGCGGCGCCGAGGCTCCCGGCGCGAAGCCCGTCGATATGTCCGCGAGGTTGGCGGCGTTCGCCATGGCGTTGGACAAACCGGTCGCGTTCGTCGAGCTGGTTCCCATCGCGCCCTTTGCTCCAAGAAATGGCGCCGTGGCCCAAACCGCCGCAACGGTAGTGACTTCGTTCACAACGATCGCCGGGAGCGAACCGAGATCCGCGCACGATCCGAGGACGGCCATCATGGCAAGGGCAGGATTGGCGGCTCCAACGCCGGGATCGCCGCCCGTGACAACCAGATAAGTGGAAGAGTTCGGAGAAGGACAACTAAAGCTCCCTGAAATCGCGAAGCCCCCGTTCCGGTCTGTAAAAACCGCCGGCATGAGGGCTTTCGCGCCGGTCCCGTATCCGGTGGAACCGGCGACGAAGAGTTGAACCTCCGCGCCCTGGACGGGTTGTTGCCCTCCGAGGACCTTCCCTTTCACCAGCGACGACCCTGGTTGGGGAGTTGACGTCGTCGGTGATTTGGCCGCGCCTCCGCATCCCGCTGCCAACAAAAGAGAAGCATGAAAACATAGCTTGCAGAGAGCCATGCCATGCGGCGCTCG
>JASHQQ010000370.1 GCA_030039035.1 Acidobacteriaceae bacterium
TGAAAAGAGCGGAGCGGGCGACGCCCTGCACCGACGCCGCGGCCGAATACGAGCCGGCCGCAAGCGGCGTTACGTTGCTGCAAGCCTGGCCCGACGCGCTGGTGCGGACCGACGCCGGCTCAAACTGCAGACTCTTGCCGCTGAATTCCACGGACACGCCGCCAACCAACTTGCCCGCCGCGTCGGTGACTTTGGCGCAGATGGAGCCGGGCTTTTCGGCGCCGTATTGCGTGGCGATTGTTTTGCCCGATACGGGCACGACATTGGCGCCCGAACCCAGGATGACTGAAACGCCGATGGCCGGGCTCGCGCTCGCCGCGTAGTTGCCATCGCCCGAATAGACGGCCGACACCGTGTAGGTTCCCACGGCCAACGCGGACGTGGAGAAGACAGCCACGCCGTTCGCATTCAGGGCCACGACGGGAGCCGGCTGTGCCAATCCGGTAAAGGTCACAGTTCCGGTGGGTACAGTCTCGCCGATCTCCGGGACCACGGTGGCCTCAACCTGGAATAGCTGCCCGGCATTGATCAAAGCCGACGAGACGTTGATGACGGTCTCGGAAGGAGTAGTGCCGGTCGAGCCGGAAAGCGGAATGGTCTGCGCTGCGTAGTTAGGAGCGGCGGCGTTCAGGTTATTGTCGGTAATGACAAGCGAACCGCTGGATACTTCCTCCTCCTCTGGCGTAAAGCTGATGGAGAGCTGGCAGGTCGCGCCTGGTGCCAGTGTTCCCGGCGAGGTTGCGCCGGCCTCGACGATCGGGCAGGTCGTTCCATTGCCGTTGATCGTGAAATTCGCCGAGATGCCGGGATTGGTTCCGGAAGCGGGAACAGGGAACACCAACGGTGTGTTTCCATTGTTTCCGAGGGTGACAATTTGCGGACTGCTCGCGGTGTCCACCGAGGTCGCCGGGAAGCTGAGCGTCGGGGGGTCGGAGACATCTACTTTCAAAATTCGGCTGTGATAGTTATCTTCGATAAAAACGTTCCCGTTCTGATCCGCATCTGCGCCCCACGGCCAATAGAGACCTGTGGCCGACACGACGCTCTGCACATAGCCTCCGGGCGTAAGCGTCTCTTTCACAATCCGGCTGTTCAGCGTGTCGGTGACATAAAGGTTGCCATTCCCGTCCGCCTGAACCCAGGAGGGCCACACCAGTCCGCTGCCGATGGTGCTCTGCGTATAGCCGCTGGCCGAAGGCGTCAACTCCACAATCTGGCTCGAATCGTAGGCCGAGACATAGACGTTGCCGTTGCCGTCGACCGCGACGCCGGAAGGACAACTTTGCGACCCGACGTAGCCGCAAGTGTAGATCGTGCTCTCGGTATAACTGTTCCCTGAAGGCGTCTCCATCAAAACCCGGCCATTCAAGGCGTCGGAGATATAGAAGACGCCATTGCCTCCCACGACGGAGCCCGTCTGCACACTCAGCCCGCCGCTGATTGTGGTTTCCTTGTAGCCTCCGTTGGCGTTGGGAGCTTCCTTGAGAGTCGCGAGGACATCGTCGTTGATGTAGAAAGCGCCGGGGCCGTCGATCACCATCCAGCCCGTGCGGCCATTGATATCGATCGTGCTTTGCACATAACCGCCCGCCGAAGGTGTCTCCAGAAAATTCGTGCCGTAGTCCTGAATATGGAAGACATTGTTCTCATCGACAATGCAGCATTCGGGAGGAGGGCTCCAGTTACTGCCGATCGTAGATTGAACTCCGGGCAGGAAGTTGATCTGCGGGCCTGCGCCCGAGCCCTGGAGGTAAGTCGTTCCCAGGCCATTTCCCGACTCGTCGTAAAGCACCGCGCCGCCGATGCGCGTTCCGGTTGCCGACGGGGCGAAAGTTACGTTCAATGTGCAGGTAGAGCCTGCCGAATAGGCGGTTCCCACCGAGCAGGTGCCCCCGCCAGCGTTGGTGAAGTCAAGATTCTGGTACCCCTGCGTAACGACCGACACGCTGCCGAGAGTTCCCGCAGCAAGAAAAGTCATGGTAACTGTGGCCGCGGCGCTGGAGCCAACATTTACCGAACCGAAATTCGTGAAGGATGAGGTCTGGGCCGGCGCAAAGGAAGGAATTGTCGCCGTCGTGAGAATCAAGGCTGCAAAACACTTGCAGCCGCGCAGCGAAGGAAAACCCATAACTGCCTCCGGCGCGGTCCGGTCATCGCACAACGAGCTGGCTCTGGCCGAGGCTTGCGATGACTGACATGCTAACACCTGCTTCCAGCGCGGAGTGAATTATTTTGTTTCGGTGAATCCCCGGCCTTTCCGGAACCGGCCCGGGATAGCTCCGATTCCACCGCCGGCCGGAAGAAAGAATGGGTGCGCACTGCTTCGATTCCATTGCTGTGCGGAATGGATCTGCCGCCAACGCAGCCGAATCCCATTGCAATAGCTACTCGGCCGGTTCAACCGTCAGCATGCCGCCGGCCGGAACGATGCGGTAATTTCGCGCGTCCAGCGAACCCGGCGCGAGAGTAATGGCATAGCTGCCCGGCTTGGAATGCGAGGTTGCGGACGTGGAAAGATTGGGCGCGCCCGTCAGCGCTGTCTGCGCCGTGTCGTGATTCACGAATCCCGTGAGCGTGTAGGTGAGTTTGGGCACAGGCTGGCCCTGGCGCATCGTCTGGTTGCTCGCCTTTGCGGTCAGCGGGGCTTTGAGCA
Organism: Acidobacteriaceae bacterium; assembly: GCA_030039035.1. GTDB lineage: Bacteria > Acidobacteriota > Terriglobia > Terriglobales > Acidobacteriaceae > Telmatobacter. The sequence continues at coordinate 2,654 of JASHQQ010000370.1, forward strand.
CATACAGATATCCTCCAACCGGCCGGAAAATATAATTGGCGGCCCGGAGCGTGCCGGTGCGGACGAAGATGTGGCACGTTCCCACGGTCGTCGACGAAGTGGCATCGATCGAAAGCTCCGGCTTGCCGGAAACCACCTTCGCCGTATCTCCATTGACGAAACCGCTCAAAAAGTACCGGGTGGGCGGCGCGGGGGTCTGGCCATAGGTGCTCTCATAACTCGCTGCTGTCACCGTCAGCTCCGCCGGAACCACGGTGAGGACCGCGTCTTTCAGTGTGACTTGGTAGTTTTTCAGCGCCGCTCCGCTGACCAATGGCTTGCCGGAGTACTTGCCCGGAGGAGAAGTGCGGGTTGCCCCCATCTCGACATCGACATTTACCGCGTCGCCCTTCACGAGACCCGTCACCGTAGCTTTGAAATCGGGATTCTCGCCTCCATAAGCGCGCGATGCGCTCGACGGGCTCAGACCCACGGTAAGCGGCGCTCGCGCGATGGACAGGCTGAATGCGGCCCTGCTGGCGGCGCCCTTCACCGAGGCGGTCACGGTCAGCTCGCCCGCACCGAGCGGCGTCACCCCCGTGCAGGCCTCGCCGTTCGCCGCGGTGAGCGCGGACTCGTGCGCGAACTTCAGCATCTCTCCGCTGAAATCGACCGCTACTTTCTTCAGGGCCTTCCCGCTCGAAGTCATCACCTTGGCGCAGACCGTGTCTTGCTCGCCAGAACCGTAGCGCGATGCAAAGCTCTTGCCGGAAACGGCGACCACCTGCGAATTGGCATCGGCAGTCACCGTGAAGTAGACCGTCGCGCTCGTACTGCCCATGTAGTTTCCGTCGCCCGAATAGATGGCAGACACCGCGTAAGTGCCTACACCCACCGACGAACTCGAGAACGTCGCCTCGGCGTTCGCGTTCAGCGATACAACCGGCGCGGGCTGTCCCAGACCGGCAAAAGTAACTGTGCCCGTCGGCGCAGTTTCCCCGATTTCGGGAATGACGGTCGCCGTGATGGTGACCGGTTGCCCCGCAGGCACCAGGCCCGAAGAGACATTGATCGCTGTCTCGGTCACGGCGGTTCCGGTCGGCCCCATCAGCGGGATGGTTTGCGTCACGTAGTACGGCGCGGGAGCATTGAGGTTGTTGTCCGTGATCTGCAGGACACCTGCCGTGCCCTTCCCGGCGGGCGTAAAGCCGAAGGAAAGAGTGCAGGTCTGGCCAACCGCGAGCGATCCAGGCTGCGAGTCCCCGGCATTCACCAGCGGGCAGGTCGTTCCATTGCTGTTGATCGTGAAGTTTGCTGAAATGCTGGGATTGGTTCCGGTGCCCGGAACCGGAAAGATCAAAGGCGCATTGCCAACGTTCTGAACCTGCACCGTCTCTGTTGTGCCGGCCTCGCTTCCCGCTGGGAAGTTCACCGTGGGAGGCTGCGATCGCAACACTTCGAGCAGACCTGACTGGTCCAAGCCCGGGGAGGCAGTAATGAACTGGTCGCCCGCGTCGTCCAACGCCATGGAATTGAGTTGAGGCTGCCCGGCCAGTTGCATGGCGGTGGCCGCGCCGCCGCCGGCCGGAATCTCCACGATCCGGTTATTGCCGTGGTCCGCGATGAACAGATCGCCCGCTCCGTCCACAAGCACCTGGTTGGGCATATTGAGCCTCAGGCTGTCCACTGTGGGGTCGATAGCCGTGGCCGCGCCGCCGCCGGCGGGCACCTCCACCACCCGGTTGTTCCCGTAGTCCCCGATAAAGAGATCGCCTGCTTCGTCCAGCGCCACGCCTCCGGGTGTACTTAGAGATTCGCCGGCGACTGTGGGATCGATGAGAATCGGCGCGCCGTTGCCGGCCGGCACCTCCACCACCCGGTTGTTCCCGTAGTCTCCGATAAACAGGTCGCCTACGGCGTCCATCGCCAATCCGGCAGGTTCATACAACCCTGTTCCGCCCACCACCGGCTCAATGGCAATCGCGGGGCCGCCCCCGGCTGGCACTTCCAGCACACTGGCGGCGCCCTGATCCGCGATGAACAGGTTGCCCGCTCCGTCTACCTCCATGTCCGCCGGCCAGATTAGCTGCGTGCCGTTCGCCGACGGGTAGATTTCAGTCCAGGTGTGGCCGCCGGCCGGCACCTCCACCACGCCATTGCCGTTGTCATCCGCGATGAACAGATCGCCCGCACCGTCCTCCGTCGAACTATTTACAAGTAGCGATCCATCCCCGAGTTCGGAAAAAATATTCACTACGGCGCCTGGACTAAAAACGATCTGCGGTCCGGTACCAAGTCCATAGATCGGCACGCTGGCCAGTTGGTTGCCAGTGTTATTGGCTGCGGAATAGAACACCACCGCGCCCTTCCGGACCCCGGCGAACCTCGGCGTGAAGGTAACATCCACCGTGCAGGTATTTCCCGCGCCGTAGGCGGTTCCCGCTGTGCAGCTTCCCGTGCCGGCATCGTCAAAGTCCAGATTGGGCGCGCCCTGCGTCACCACGGCGATGCTGCCCAGCGTGGCCGCTTCGTCGAAGGTAAAGGTCAATGTCATCGGCACGCTAATCGAGCCGATATTCACCGGGCCGAAGTTTGCAGACGCCGGCGCCTGGTCGGCATGCACTGCATTACTCTTGGCATCGGCGCTGTAACTGCTTGACCCTGCCGAGCTAGTTGCGCCCGTGCTCCGCGCGCCGCTGAAATGCGCGGTTTGGGCCAAGACAAAAGCTGGAGATGCAAAGGAAATGAGAATCAAGGCTGCAAAACACTTGCAGCCGCGCAGCGAAGGAAAACCCATAACTGCCTCCGGCGCGGTCCGGTCATCGCACAACGAGCTGGCTCTGGCCGAGGCTTGCGATGACTGACATGCTAACACTCATTCCCAGCGAAGGGTAACTTAATTTATATGGGAGCTTTGCACTCTTCCCGGAGCCGGACCGGAAAAGCAGC
>JASHQQ010000371.1 GCA_030039035.1 Acidobacteriaceae bacterium
CGGCGCACGTAACTTATTCGATGCACTTACTTTCCGTGCAACTCGTTCAGCCAGTCCTCCATGTGGCCAAGGGCGCGCAGCAGGCTCAGGCGCGCCTTGGCGAGGTCGAAGCCGGACTCGAGCGACTCTTCGTACTTCTGACGCTCATTGATTTGCGCCAACTGCTCGGCCTTGGGCGTCGGCTGCGGCGGCGCGCCCGGCGCGTTGCCCGCGCCGTTGCCGTATTGGAGCTGCGTCGTCACCGTCTTTAACTGCTCGGCGGAAATCTGCTGCTTCAGATCCGCAATCTCGGCTTCGGTGCTCAGTTCGCGCAGGCTGCCGCTCAACTCTGAGATCAAGACGTCGTTCTGCCGCTGTGCCTGCTCGGCGTCGACGGTCGCGCGCAGCGCATCGGCCGCCGACTCCCGCGCCTTGGCGCGGTGGCTAAAATCGAGCAGCGGGATCGAGATCGAAATCCCCGAACCGAAGTTGTTGGCCGGCAGCCCCTTGCCCGTCTTGCTGTTGGTAAAGTACTGGTTCACGTTGTTCAGCAGGTTTGTCTCGCGAAAGTACTGTCCGACGAAACTTAGTTGCGGCAGGTAATTCACTTCTTCGTCGCCCTTCGCCGCCAATTGCTTCGACCGCGCCAGCAACTGCACCGACTGAATGCCGGGAGCCGTCTGCGGCGGGCTCTCCCCGTTCACCTGCGGAATCTCGGGAATGCTGGAGTGGTCCGGCGTGATGGATCCAGGAGGCAACCCTGTCAGCGTGGCAAGCTGCTTTGCCAATGTGGATGCGCGGACTTCCAGTTGCTCGCGCCTCAGCTTGACCTGCGCCGCGGTGAGTTTCGCCTGCAGCAATTCGCTCAATGGATCGACGCCGGCCTCCGACCGCTCCTGCTCGATCTGAACCAGCCGATCAGCATAGCCTTCTTCCTGATGCGCGGCATCGAGCTCCCGATTCACGGTGTCGAGCTCGATGTATGCCGACGACGCGTCGAGCGCAACCTGCTCCGTTGCATCTTTCAGGCCGGCGGTCGCTGCGCGCAACCCCATGCGAGCTGCATCGATATACCGTTTCTGCGAGACGCTGAAGATCAGCGACTGCGCCGACGCGGACCAGATCGAGGGAATGCTTCCCGTGAATCCCACCTCGGGGAAGACCGGCAATCCGGTGCTGAAGTTGATCGACGGAATGACAACGTCCCTGCTCTCCGAGAGCACCGCCGCGGACTTGTTCACGTCGGCCTGGGCGGCTCGCACCGCGGTGCTGTTGCGCTGCGCCAGATCGACGACCGTACGCAGCGAAACCTGCGCCGGCAGCCGCGCAGGCGTCAACGCCAGCGCAGTCGCAAGCAGCCCGTGCGCCCAATCCCTGCGCGAGTTCCATCGCCTCTTCAGCAAATCGGTACCGCCTCAATGTCTGGGTGCGAGCCCCGGCCTGTAGTCGTGCGCCATGGCGGTCGCGGTTGCAAGGGCCTGCCCGGCGGCCTGCTGATCCCCGAGCTGGTCTTTCAGTCGCGCCAGCCGCGCCCAGGCCACGAAGGCGGGCGCTTCCTCGGTCTTGTCGGAACTGGCCAGGTAGTCCTCGAGCAGCCTGGCCGCAAGGGGAAGCTCGCGGTCGGCCCTTGCCAGCGTCGACGCGCCATTGAAGAGCGCCGCGGCCGCGCGCCGGTCGCGATGCGCCGCGCCGGCTCCGCTGCGCACTGCGTCCACCATGTCGTTCCAGCGCTGGCGGCGGCGAAAATAACTGGCCAGAGCCATCCACTGGTAGGCGGGATGCGGGCCCACGGCAATGGCGCGTCTGAATTCGCGCTCCGCTTCGGGATAATCCTTGCGCTGCTCGGCGATGGCGGCGCGCAACTCGTGGCCCCGTGGCGGGTCGAGCTTCTCCAGCCCCGCGGCCACATCTTCGGCCTTGTCGAGACCTCCGCCCACGATGCCCGGCGCCGAGCAATCAAATTCCCCCAGCGACGCCAGCGCCTCGGCGTTGCGCGGATCGAGCCGGACAGCCTGTTCAAATTCCTCGTGCACGCGCTTGGCCAGCGAATACGCGCTCAAAAAGCTGGCGTGATCTGCTTTCTCGCCCAGAGCGCGGCCCAGCCACAAATGATGATAGGAGTTGTCCGGCTCCAGCAGCACCGCCTTCTGGCACTCGCCGATCGCGGCGTCCAGTTGCCCTTCGGTCAGCCACACGCGGCACTCCAGATTGTGCGCCGCGGCGTTGTTCGCGTCCTGCTCCACAATGGGCGCCAGCAGCGCCAGCGCCTTGTCGGCCTCGCCTGCCTGCAGCGAGGCGTTGACCTCGGCCAACTCGGAGCCCTGCGCCTGTACGCAGGCTGAGATCATCGCGCAGGCGAGGAGAACCGCCGAAAGCGCCCTCATCGCAGGGCCCTGATCGGCACACCGAGCTGCAGCGGCTGCCCGTTGGTGGTTCCGGTCGCCACCCAGTCGCCGGCCTGCAATCCGGAAAGAATCGCGACCTGAGTCGTTGTGATGGGGCCGATGGTGACCGGAACTCTCTGCATTTCGTCGTCGCTCACAACCTTGAAGACGTAATAGTTTCCATTTTCAAAGCGCAACGCTTCACGCGGAATCGTCAGCGTATTGGGCTCGCTCTCCGTGGTCACGGTGACGGTCACGTTGGTGTCTGGCAACAGTCCGTCGTCAGAGCCGTCGATGGAAACCAACGTCGCCCCCACGTTTCTGGTGGTCAAGGTGAACACTTCGGCGGGCAGCCGCTCGATATGCCCGTGCCACGCCATCCCCGGCTTGGCTTCCCAGCGGATGAGGATGGGCTGGCCCACGGCGAGCGCACCGATCTCCGGCTCGTCGAAGTAGGCACGAACGCGCACATGCCTCAGGTCGGCCATCTCCAGCAGCGTGGTGCCTGCCTGGACAAAGTCGGTTGCGTGCGCGTTGACGCTGTAGACCGTTCCCGAAACGGGGGCGCGATAAGAGGTCTGATCCTCGGCCTGCCGCGCCGCAGCCAGGTTCGACTCTGCACTGGCCACCGCGACGCGTTCGCGTTCCACTTCCAGCGGCGAGTAGCGGCTTGTGGCGTTCTGATCGGCAGCCTGCAGCGAAGCTTCCGCCGCCGCAAGACGATCCCGCGCGACGGCCACCTCGCCGGTGCTGGCGGCTCCATCGGCATTGAGCCTGGTCAGCGCGTCCACGTCTTTCCGCGCGGCGTCGCAGGCCAGTCGTGCACGCGTCACCTCGGCCGCGGCAGCCTGCTGCTCGGCCTGGGTTCCGTTGTGCAACGCCGCTTCCAGCGAGGCCTGCGCCGTCTTCATGCCGCTCTCGGCGTCGGCCAGCCGCGCGCGGGCCTGCACATCGTCCAACACCATCAGCAGCTTGCCGGCGGGCACCTTGTCGCCAGCCTGCACGTAAACGGCCTTCACCGTGGTCGCCAGCGGGCTGGTGTACTCGTAAGGCGTGACCGGCTCCACGCGCCCGTTGGTCGCGGTGGTTTTCGAGAGCTCTTCGCGGACCACCTGGACGGCGCGTACGGGCAGGCGTTCCCGCAGCATGGATCGCGCCGCGAGAAAAACAACCAACAGCAGAATCGCCGCGCCCAGCCATAGCCAGCGCCGGTCCAATTGCCTTCTTTCCCGTACCATGCCCGCAACCTGAGCCAGTATATAGGACTCAGCGAAAGACCCCGGGGGAGCACAAAAATGCGCCGGAACCGCGGCAACGTGCGTCCGCGGATTTCATCCTGGCTGCGGCGCGGCGGACGAAAAGGGTGGGACAGCGGCGCGATGGATTCCGCGATCGGCGGAAGCATCGGCGATTGCGGCTACCAGATCGAGCCGGGACGAGCAACCGCATACATCTCTGCGGCGATCTTGTCGATGAGTCCCATGGGATCGTTGCCGAGGCGATAGAGATCGAAGTGCGTTCGGTCGGGGATGTAGGTGAAGTGCGGCTCGCCGCCCAGCCGGTTCAGCACGGCTTCGAACTTGTGCGCGGGGCCGTCGAGGTAGAAGGTGTCGGCGGTGCCGACAATGACGTGAATGCGGCCTTTGAGCGCGGCGCCGCGCTCGGCCCAGTGCGTCTCGACGATGTGAGCCAGATCGTAATGATCGCGCCAGTACGCGACAACGTCAGGATAGACGGCTCCGGTTTGCCGGTCGAACATGGGTTCCGGCGCGCCGTCCTTGCCTTTGGGTGAAAAGACCCAGTCGAAGGAAGCCAACTGGCCTCCGTAGGGGCCGAGCACGTCTTCGAGGCGCCCGAACTGCTCCATCGTGGCGATGACTTTGCCGTGGTCGCGGAAGATGGGCCAGGGGGTGCCGTCGGGCTTGCGGTAGACGTTGGCGTTGGGCGCGTAGAGGTCGGGGCCGGTGAAGTCATGAAAGTCGCTGGGGTCGGGCGAGGTGGACCACGTGCCGCCGAAGATGTTCGGGTAGTTCACCTCAAGCTGCAGCGTGGCCCAGCCGCCGCTGGAGTGGCCGTTCAACAACCGGCTGTCCTTGCGCGCGTCCATGCGATAGCGCGCCTCGAGCCAGGGAATGAACTCGGCGGTGAGCGCCGCGCCCCAGGGACCGTTGTTCACCGAGTCGGCGAACTCGTGCGTGCCCTCGGGAATGGACTCGTCGAGCATGACCCAGATCATGGGCGGCATTTTGCGATCCATCATGCGCTGGTGCAGCCGCAGCCCAGTAACGAGAGCGCCGTCGATGTCTCCGCCGAAGCCGTGCGTCCAGTAAGCCGTAGGGTAAGTCCTTTTGCCGTGCGGATCGTAGCCGGGAGGAACAATGACCCAGGCCCTGATCTTCATCGGATGGCCCCAGAAACGCGTGAGCAGCGGGCTCTCGAATTCCTCAAGCTGAGCGACGCCGGGCCTGGCTTCGTCTTTTGCCTTTTCCAGCATCCCGGCTCGCCGCGGATTCTCCTCGGCGTGACGATTAAGGGTAAGCATTGGCTCGGCGCCGCCGGCCGGCGACCAGTTGGGAAGCGGAACCACGCCGCTGATCCAGTCCTGCGGGCTGCGGCCGCTGTAGTTGTAGGTGTGGCCTACATCGAGCACGGCCTGCGCCTCATAGCTACCGGCGGCGACATCGGAGAACGGCTTCGGGTACGCGAGCTCGTCGGCATCGACTTCGACGGCGGCGCCGGGTGCAAGGTCGCGCACCTCCCTGGCCGTCACCATCGTGTCTTCGGGGTGGAACTCGCTGGTCTCAACCTCCTTGTCGCCTGAGCCCTGCTTGACGAAGATGAGCAGGCGTCCGCTGACTGGAGCGGGAATTGTGGAAGCTGCCTGCACCCGGAAGAAGACGTGCGCGTGGCCGGGCTGGACTGCGACTTGGCCGTGTGTGCAACCGCAAGCCAGGGCAGCACAGACGGCGGGCAGGGAAATCCTGGGGAAACGGCTTTGCCTTCCAATTTGCAATGGATCACCTCATGCGGGGAACGCACGGATGATAGCAGGGCAGCAACGGCGGGGTCGAGCGTCCAGCGTCCGAAAAAACAGGGAACAGGGGACAGGGAACAGACGAGGGTTTGCAAGGATCAGGCGAAGAAGCTGATTTTGCTTTCCGGGGCGTTCTCCGCGTCTGCGGTTACGGTTTCCTCTTCGCTTTCGACAGCGAGTTCGTCGAAGTTCTCGTCCTGGCGGGCGGCGGCCTGCCGGCGGCCGGAGGTGGGATTGCCGGAGCGGGACGCGCTCTCGATGCGCCCCACGGCGCGAAGCTCGGAGACAGAGGCATCCGGCTCGATAGCCGTCAGCGGGCGAAGGTCGGGGATGGGACCGATTGCCATGGTGGCGCTGCCTCTCGGAGATGTTCTCTCACGCCTCAATATCGGCGGGGGCGGAAAAAACTTTAGAGGTATTTACAGAAATACTGTCCTGAATCAGGCCAGCGGGGTTCGGGAATCGCCGGTATCTTCCGGAAATTCAGGGCCTTTGTGACCGTTCCTGGAATTCCCGCATTTTTGTGCGAGGGCTGCGGGTGGGGTACGGTCCGCGCCCGTCCGAGGCCGGTTGAAGTTCGGTATCTGGCTGTCAGAAGGTTCAACTTCGCTGCAATACACTGATCGCGATGCGCGAAAAGCTGGAGTATTGGCTGGTGCTGGCCGTGGCCCGCCCTTTGGGGACGATGCCGCGCGGATTGGCGCGCCTGTTTGCCGGTGCTCTTGCCGCCTTTGTTTATCTCGCGATGGGACGATTGCGCCGCGTCGGCGCGAGCAACCTCGCCATGGCGCTTCCCGAACTCCCTGCAAGGGAACGCGAGCGAATCCTGCGCCGGGTCTATCGCCGCCTCGGCTGGCAACTGGTGGAATTTTGCCGGATGGCGCGCTATACGGCGGAAAACACGCGGGATTGGATTCGCACCGAGGGCCTCGATCATTATCTTTCGGCTGCCCGGCGCGGCAGCGGCGTCCTGGTGCTCACCGGACACCTGGGCGCGTGGGAACTGTCGAGTTTCTATCACTCGCTGATGGGCCATCCGATGGGAATGGTTATCCGGCGGCTCGACAACCGGCCGCTCGATGACTATGTGAACCGGATCCGTTGCCTGCACGGTAACCGCGTTCTCCACAAGGATGATTTTGCCCGCGGGCTGCTTACGGCAATGCGCGGGGGCGAAACAGTTGGCATTCTTATGGACACGAATATGACGCCGCCGCAGGGGGTGTTTGTGCCATTTTTCGGAATCCAGGCGTGCACCGCATCGGGACTGGCGCGCGTGGCACTGCGCACAGGTGCCGCGGTTCTGCCGGGATTCATGGTCTGGGAGCCGGCGGAGCGACGCTATGTGCTTCACTTCGGGCCGGAGCTGGCTTTCTCGCAAAGCAACGATATGGAGGCCGATGTGTTGGCGGCAACCGCGCGGTGCAATGAGGTGCTGGAGGCGTGGATTCGACGCTATCCTGACCAGTGGCTCTGGATTCATCGGCGATGGAAGACGCGGCCAGACGGTGAACCGGGAATCTATTCGAGGAGACGCGTATGACCCTGGGCGAACTGGTTCGCGTGCTGGGCGGAAAGCTGGCCCAAGGCAGCCTGCAGTACGTCATCGACGGTGTGGATGCGGTGGATACGGCCAGCCCGTCGGACCTGGTCTTTGCGGAGGAAGCGACGTCGGTTGCCAATGCGCTGGGGAGCAATGCCGGCGCGGTGGTGGTAAAGCCGGGCGCGATCGCGACGAACGCCGGGCAGAAGTGCATCGTCGAGGCCGAGCATCCGCGGTTGTGGTTTGCGCTGGCAGGCAAGCTGCTCAAACCGGTGCAGCCGCCAGGGGGTGTACATCCGACAGCGGTCGTCGGCGCGCATGTGAAGCTGGGCGACGACATAACGATCGGACCGTGTGCGGTGATCGGCGACTACGCGCGGATCAGCGCCGGAACGCGCATCGATGCCGGCGCCGTGATCGGCGCGGGTGTACAGATCGGCGAGTTTTGCCACATCTATCCGCGCGTCGCGATCTATTCGGGAACGGAGGTGGGCAATTGGGTGACCGTCCATGCGGGCGCCGTGCTGGGCGCCGACGGATTCGGCTATGTCCGCGACGCCGAGTCGGGCGCGTACACGCAATTTCCCCAGCAGGGCATGCTGGTGATCGAAGACGACGTGGAGATCGGCGCCAACTCCACGATCGATCGCGGAGCCCTCAGGGAGACGCGCATCGGGCGAGGAACGAAGATCGACAACCTCGTTCACGTGGGCCATAACTGCGAGATCGGCGAAAACGTGATTCTGGTGGCGCTCACCGGCATTTCGGGTTCGAGCACCGTGGGAAGCGGCGCGGTGCTTGCCGGGCAGGTGGGCATTGGCGACCATGCGCATATCGGTCCGGGAGTGATTCTCGGCGGGCAGGCCGGCGTCTTCACCGGAAAGACGGTGACAACCGAGGGACTGAAGCCCGGAACCGTGCTGTGGGGAACGCCGGCCCGGCCGCTGAAACAGGTTCTGCGCGAGCAGGCGGTGCTGGCAAGGCTGGCGAAGGGGAAGCGCGAAGGGAACAGGGAATAGGGAACAGGGAACAGGGAACAGAGGGCTGAAAGCTGAGTGCTGAGAGCTGAAGTCTGTTGGCTTTCAGCTCTCAATTCCTCAGCAGCATTGTCAGCCCATGCGCATTGTCGCGGCCGGTGGAGACGAGCAGCTCGTGAACCCTCTCGAGGAACTGCGGGTGGTGCTCGAAGTGCTTTGAGGCCGCTTGCACGGTGTGGACGACGTGGTCCTCCGAGAAGTTCTCTTTATGGAAGCCCGCGACTCCGATCAGCAGTCCTTTGATCAGTGCAAATTGCGTGGCGAGCAGCGCGAACTCGCGGGCCATCCTGGGCTCGGCCACCAGCCGGCCCTCCTTTGTGCCATAGGGGAACTGGCTGCGGAAGATGGCGTTGATCAGGTAGTTTTCGAGGATGTGCAGATGGGCTGAAAAGAACCGCGCAAAGTAGCGTCGATGCGCGTCTGCATAGGCGGCGGTCAGCGCCTGCAAAGTGACTTCGGGAGCGTAACCGATGCCCTGCCGGAACTGTTCGATGCATTCGACGAAGCGCGGGCCGATGACAGCGCGGTCGCGGCACAAGCCGGCGAGCTGCAGCACCATGTCGAGCTGGAGGGGAAGATCGGCGGGGATTTTCTCCATGGCCGCGCGCAGGGAGCCCAGTGCGACAGCACCGGAAAAGCCCTGCAAAACGGGAATCACGCCGCGGTCGACCTCGCCGCCGGCGACGCCATCGAGCCTCCGGCACAGCGTTCCCAGCAGGAACATGCGCTGCCAGAGCGGATAGGCCCGATTGCGAACGAGCGTGAACACGATTTCACGGATGGGCCAGAAAAAGGGCAGCAGCTCCCGCACCTCCTGCTTTTTGTCGTCCCAGGTCATCTGATAGCCGCCGTTGCTTCCCGTTCGCGTGGTCAGATCGGGATCGAGGAGGACGAGGCGGGCCGCCTCGGGACAGGAGAGCGAGAGTGCCTTTTCCGGCAGATTGTCGATGGAAGAGACGATGCGCGGATAGACCGCGCAGGTGCGGCAGAGGAACTCCTCGCCGAGGTCGGCATGAATGCGGCAGAGACGATCTTCGGTGAGGACCGGGCAGGTGAGCGAGGGCCCCATGCGCATTTTGGCGAAGTGCTGCGGGTTCGATTCGCCGGGCGTGCGCTCGATGTTTTCGTCGAGTAGAGCGCGGAGCGGTCCGGCGGGGAGGGACTGGTACTTCGTATACGCCGCCTCGTCGATCGGCACGGCCCAGCCCTGGCAACAAGAGTCCTCGCAGGCGGGACCGATGCAGCGAAAGCGCTCGGAGTACTCGGGTCGGATGAGTCGGGTCTGTTGCAAGGAAGGCTCCGTGCAGTATATCGGCATCTTGCGTCGCGTTTTCAGGCGAACCGGCGCTCGCGGTAAATGCAATCGAATAGCCGGCGAACCACCGTGCCGATTGGAATGCGCTGAGAGGTTCCTGCTCCACCATGGAGAATCTGAAGACGGCGAGATGATCCTTCCGGGACCAAAGCCCTCGTCTGTTATCTGCTGCGTTTGCGGCACGGCTGAAGCCGTGCCCTTTCAAACCGCCTTCGCCGTTCAGGATGGCTTCCCGGTCAGGAACGGCTCGGCCTTGAGCGACCCGTCGCGCTGCTTCACCAGCATTTGCACTTTGCCTTCGGCGGCGTCGAGCTCCTGCTTGCAGGCAGCGGAGAGCTGCACGCCCTCTTCGAAGAGCTTGAGCGACTCCTCGAGCGACAATTCGCCCTTCTCCAGCTTGTCGACGATCGATTCGAGTTTGGCCAGCGATTCTTCAAATGAGGGCATAAATCGTTCCTAACGGGATGCCGCTTGCGGCAGCACGCCCGCGAGCACTTCGGCGGCGGCGGCATAGCGTCCGAAGGGCGCGGCGACCTGAACGCCCTGCACCAAGGGGCGCACGGCTTCGAGCATCTCCTGCGCGATGCGAATGCCTTCGCGCCGCGCGGCGTCGGGCGATTCGCACTGTGCCATGCGCTGCATGATCTCCTCGGGCATGGAGACGCGCAGGTCGTTTCTCATGAACTCGGCGTTGCGCAGGCTGGTGAGAGGCCAGATGCCGGCGATGACGGGAATGCGGTAATCCTCGATGCGGCGCAGGAACTCCTCGAGCAGGCGCAGATCGAAGACCGGCTGGGTGATCGCATACTCGGCCCCAGCCTCGACCTTGTAATGGAAACGGCGCAGTTCGTGTTCGATATCCGGCACGCCGGGGTTGGCTGCGCAGGCGATGGTGAAATTGGTCGAAGCGCCGATGGAGTTGGAGCCGATGTCGAGGCCATGATTGAGGCGGCGCACGATGTTGACCAGGCCGATGGCGTCGACGTCGAAGACGGCCGTGGCGTCAGGGTAGTTGCCGAGCTTGGGAGGGTCGCCGGTGAGGCAGAGAATATTGCGCAGACCGATGGACGAAGCGCCGAGCAGGTCGGACTGAATGCTCAGCACGTTGCGGTCGCGGCAGGTGTAGTGCAGCACCGTCTCGATGCCGGCGGTCTGCTGGATCTGGATACAGAGACTCTGCGCGCTCATGCGGGCCGAAGCGCGCGGCGAATCGGGCACATTGATGGCGTGGACGCCGAGCCCGGCCAGCAGGCGCGCGCCGTCGATCTCTTTGGAGCCGTCGATGCCGCGCGGGGGCACGATTTCCACCAGCGTGATGAATTCGCCGCTCTCGACGAGCGAGCCGATGCGCGAGCGCTGGCCCAGCGGAGCCGGGGGCGTCTCTGTTTCAGAGGGCGGAGCCGCGCCGGCCGTCGCCAGGCGGGTTTGGGCATCAATGGCGCGCAGCGCCGAGCGCATGGCGCGAATGTGATCGGGCGTGGTGCCGCAACATCCGCCGACGATCTGCGCGCCGGCGCGCAGTGCCTTGCGGGCGAAGCTGGCCATGTACTCCGGCGAGCAGAGATAGATGTTGCGGCCTTCGACGGCGCGCGGCATGCCGGCGTTGGGCATGGCGGCCAGCGGCAGAGTCGTGATGGATCGCATGGCTTCAATGGCCGTGAGCACCGTAGCCGGTCCGGTGGAGCAGTTGACGCCGACAGCGTTTGCCCCCCAATCGGTGAGCGAGGCCGCGGCGTGCTGCGGCGAGGATCCGTCGAGGCAGTTCGATTCGTCGTCGACTGTGACCATGACCAGGACGGGGAGATCGGGCGCGGTATCGCGCGCGGCCTTGAGCGCCTCATGCGCCTCGTCGAGGGCGGGCATGGTTTCGATGACGAGCAGGCCGGCGCCGGCGGCGGCAAGGGCGTGAATCTGCTCGGCGAAAGCGGCGCGGGCTTCTTCAAGGCTGGTGGGTCCGAGCGGCTCGAGGCGCAAGCCAAGCGGGCCCACCGAGCCGGCCACCCAGGCATCGCCCGCCTGTTTTTCCTTGAGATGCGCGACGGCCTGGCGCGCAAGCCTGACGCCCGCCGCGTTGATCTCGGCCACCTTTCCGGCCAGGCCGTGACGCGCGAGACGAAACCGGTTGGCGCCGAAGGTGTTGGTTTCGAGAATCTCCGCGCCGGCCTGCAGGTACTCCTCGTGGATGGAGAGAATGAGGCCCGGATCGGAAAGGTTCAATTCGTCGTAGCAACGGTTGATGAAGACGCCCCGCGCGTAGAGCACGGTGCCCATGGCGCCATCGGCAAGCACCGGTCGCGTGGAGAAGATGTCCTCGAATCGAGCCACTCTGTTGCCATGCTATGCGAACCGGCGAGGAGGCGCCAGTGCGTTGGTTGCTTTGTTATACTTCGGGAGTCAAAAGGGTGTGCCGCCAACCGGAATTCCATTTTGCGGCGGCGGTTGCAATCCGCCGGTTGCGCCGCGTCTTTCATCGAGGTAGGGATTTTGAAGAAGCGAAGTTTTTGGCTGAGTTCGTGCGCCGCTCTGGCAGTTTCCGGCGCGCTGGCGGGTTGCGGATCCACGTATTTCTTTGCCGGCCGCACGCTGCCCCCCAGCGGAATCACCAACCGCGTTCTGATCGCGATCCAGAATCCCAGCGCGCTGGCCAAAGGCGCGCTGCAGTTCGTCGACGCCTACTACGACATCCGTCAAAGTTACAACGACAAGACCGCTTCGTATTCCATCTCCGGCTATTCGGGGGCATTGCCCATCACTATCCAGAACATGCCCGAGGAGCAACTGGGCGCCGTGTACGGCTCGGGAGACGGCAGTTTCACGACCATCAACTATGAGAAGGAAGCGAGTGCCGGGTCGGTTGCCGGACTGAGCGGCTTGTCGTCGAGCATCTTCATCACCCGCAACCAGACGTTTGTCTTCGCCGCGAACCAGGCTTCCCATCTTTTCACGGTAGTGAACCAGTCCACCACCACCGCGGATTCGCTGAGCCTTCCCGGCGTCTATCGCGTGAGCGTGAACCCCGGCGGATCGGTGGCGCTGGCCTTCGTGCAGAACTCGAACTATCTCTATTACGCCCGTGCGCTGTCGGCCGCGCAGACCTTGTCCTATTCCGGAGGCCCCGGCACCTGGCCCAAAGCCGCCATGGACTGCGAGCCGCAGAACGCGCCCACCTGGTGCCTGTTCCAGGCGCAGAGCCCCGACGCGGTGGATGCGACCGGCAACTACTACGGCGCGCCGCTGGTCTTCGATCGTCCTGTGAAAGCGGTCTTCTCCGCCGATGGCGGAACGGCGTACATTCTCAACTGCGGACCGGAGTGCGGTGGAACCGCCGCTTCGGTATCCGTGCTGCCGGTGGCGCCGCTGATTTTTCCGGTCGGGCAGCAGTCGGGGCTTTTGCCCTGCAACAGCGCGCCGTGCACGAATAGCAAAACCGCGCCGATGCGCACCATTCTTACGCCCGGAGGCGCAAGCAACGCGCTGATCGACAGCTCCACGATGTACGTCATCGGGCAGCAGTTGGAGGCCGATGGTCTCTTTGGCGGATACCTGACCGTGGTCGATACGAATTCGAAGACGGCCTCCGCTCCGGTGTCGGTCAGCGATGGAGCTCCGGGCGGACCTACGCGCATGATTCTGGCCGACGACAATACCATGTGGATCGCCATGACCAAGTGCACCAATGGCGAACGCTTTGCTCATGGGCTGGCTTATGGATGCCTGACCATGTACAACACCTCCACCAACAAGGTGGTGCTGCTTGAGCCGTACATCGGCGACGCGACGGGCCTCGCCGCGGTCACGGGGCTGCACAAGCTCTATACCGCGCAGGGCGGGCAGGTCTACATTTACTCGACTACCGATGGCTCCTCGATCGACAACCAGTACGTGACCGTGACCGGCACGGCCTGGGACGTGGCTTACATGGACGCGCCCACCGATGGCGACAACACCGTCTACTGAGCCGATCCAGCCATGAGTGCCGCGCCGGCGACGGATCGACCAGCCACCGACGTGCTGGCCATGGCGGCGCATCGTGACGACGTGGAACAGACGTGCGGCGGCACGCTGTTGCGCATGGCGGCGCGGGGATTGCGCACCGCGATTCTCGATTTGACCCGCGGGGAGATGGGAACGCGCGGCAGCGCGGATGAGCGCGCGCGCGAGGCCGATGAAGCCGCGCGCCTGCTGGGCGTGGGATGGCGGCAGGCGCTCGATCTGCCCGACGGCGCCATCGAAAACACGTTCGACAACCGGGTCAAGATTGTCCGCGTGCTGCGGCTGTTACGGCCGCGCGTGGTGATTCTGCCCTACTGGGAAGCGCGGCATCCGGACCATGCCATCGTCGCCACGCTCGGTTACGAGGCATGTTTCTTATCGGGTTTGGCCAGGGTCGAAACGGGCGCAGCAGGCGACGAGATGCGGGAGCTCAAGCCGCACCGGCCGTTCAAGATCGTCTACGCAAGTCTCTACGCCGATGTGCGGCCGAGCTTCATCGTCGACATCACGCCCTTCATCGAGCAGCGGCATGCGGCCCTGATGGCGTATCGCTCGCAGTACGCGAACCAGGCGCAGGGCGGCGGGCTCTTTGTCCCCGAAGAGGAAATTCGCGAGCGCACCTTTGCCGAGGCGCGGCACTACGGATTGCTGGCCGGCGTCAGATTCGGAGAGCCGTTCGTGCAGAAGGAAGTGGGGCTGGTGGACGATCTGACGCTGCTGCCGGTGCAGTCGATCTGACCGCGGTACATCTGCGTATCGCACCCACTTGTCAAGACCCAAAGCGAAACAGATTCGACTTATGCTCGGCGCGCGGCGAAACTGATCGTGGGGGGCAAGCGCATGGCACAGATCTGGGATCCACAGGCCTATGAGAAGGACGGCGCGTTTGTGCCGGCGCTGGCGAGCGGGGTGCTGGAGTGGCTCGATGCAAGGCCTGGCGAGCGAATTCTCGATCTCGGCTGCGGCGACGGGAAGTTAACGCAGAAGATCGCGGCAACCGGCGCAAGCGTAACGGGAGTGGACAGCTCGCCGGAGATGGTCGAGGCGGCGCGAGCGCGCGACATTGCGGCCGAAGTCGGCGATGCCGAAGCCCTTCCGTTTGCGGACGGATGCTTCGACGCGGTCTTTTCCAATGCGGCTCTCCACTGGGTCCGCGATCAGGACGCGATGATGGAACAGGTGCATCGTGTGCTCAGACCCGGTGGCCGTTTTGTGGCCGAGATGGGAGGACACGGGAATATCGCGGCGATTCGCGTGGCGTTCTCGGCCGTGCTGGAGCGCAACGGCTTCGGCGACCGCGAGGGAGACGCGAATTATTACCCTACGCCGGAGGAATTTACGCGGCGACTCGAGCTGCACGGATTCACCATGGCCCGGATGGCGCTGATCCCACGGCCGACGCGGCTCGAAAAAGGCGGCATGACAGGCTGGCTCAGGACGTTTCGACGCGGAGCGCTGGAGAGCCTGCCGGAGGATGCGCGAGCAAGGATCGTTGAAGACACGGCCGGGCTGCTTGCGCCGGTGTTGCGCGACTCCGAGGGAAACTGGACCGCGGATTACGTGCGTCTGAGATTTGAAGCGAAAAAGGGATGAGGGTTCCGCGTTCTATTTGCGCATTCTGGATTTATAGGAAGTATAGGAGGAGCGGCCGGTCGCCGGACGCGATGGCGCATGGGTGTCCCTTGCAATGACCTTGCAAAAGACAAAGGTTGAGAGAAACGCGCCCACCATGCCAATGAGCATCGAGCCGGGAATGGAGCCGGAGAACTCGAAGTCGAGAAGATCGCAGACGGTGCCGACGAGGAACGCGCCGACCAGGCCCGAGATCGCAGCCATCAGGCCGCTGGCCGGTGTGCGCATCACCTTGCCGGTGAGCCAGCCGACCGCGGGTCCGACCACGAACCACCAGAGGAAATTCAACATCGATGCACCTTTTCCTGGAAAGGTTCCGCGCCGGTTGCTTGCGACCGGTTGCAGCGTGACGATCGGATCCGGCGGCAGACCCGACGCGATTGCCGGCCGCGACCGCGAATCCGGGCGAGTCCATGGAAAGTGTAACGGAAGCGCCTGGCGGGCCGGCCCGGGGGGCAGCGCGGCCAGCGGAGCAACCGGCGGCGCGGGGTTGCGTCTAACTCATTGACGCCCAACTCCGCAGCGGCGGGGAACGGGCGCTTTTTTTGCCATGAAGCTTCCCCATCTGGAACGCAGGCCCGAACTCGATGCCTTGCGCGGCCTGTTTCTGGTCTGGATGACGCTGACGCATCTGCCGACGCGCTTCAGCGATTTTGTCAACCAGCCGATCGCTTTCGTGTCGTCGGCGGAGGGATTTGTCTTTATTTCGGCGCTTCTGGTCGGCCGGCTCTACATCCGCGATTCGATCGCGGATGCGGCCGGCATGCGCATCAAGCTCTGGAAGCGCTCGCTCAAGATCTACGGCTATCACCTGGTCATGCTGTCGCTGGTATTCACCGTGGCCGCGGCCTACGCGGTGCATGCGCACCGCACGGCGATCACCAACCTTCTCGATTTTTATCTTGCGCATCCCTTCGTGGCCATCATCGGTTCGGTGCTGCTGCTTTACTGCCCGCCGCTGCTCGACATCCTGCCGATGTATGTGACGTTTCTCTTCTTTACGCCGATGGTTTTGTCCGCATCGGTGCGCTTCGGCTGGCGGAAGGTGATGGCCGCCAGCGCCACCGTGTGGCTGCTTGCACAGCTCGGGTTGCGCGACGTGGTTCATGGATGGATCGTGCATGTGACGCACCTGCATATACCGCTGCAGGAGGCAGGGGCCTTCAATCTCTTCGCCTGGCAGGCGGTATGGACGGCTGGCCTGTGGCTGGGCGCGCGCTCGGCCATGAATCTGCCGGTGATTCAAAAGCTGCCGGGCTGGGCGGTTGCGGCTTCCTTCGCAACCTGCCTGTTCTTCATCGGAGTCCGGCACAACTGGCTCGGTCCGCACCTGACGCAACAGTCGCTCAGCTTTCAGCTCGACAAATGGCAGATCGGTCCCCTGCGCGTGCTGAATCTGGTGGCGTTTACGCTGGTGCTTTACTGGCTTCGGAAGTATCTGCTCAGGGTCGTCGCGATCGAGCCCTTCCTGACCCTGGGCAAGGCCTCGCTGCGCGTCTTCTGCGCGCACATCTTCTTTGTGTTCGTGGGTCTGGCGCTGCTCTATGGCGACGTGGAATACAGCAACGGGGTGCCGCAGCTTCATGGGCCGGTGGCCGTTGCGCTTCTGGCGGTTACATTTACGGCACTGATCCTGGTGGCCGTAAACGAAGTCCGGAAGAAACGGGCCGGCCGGGCGCGTCCCGGCGGGGGCGAGAAGCCGGCGATCGGCGCCGATGCGAATTCAGGCCAGACCGGCGCCTGGAAGCGATCGGAGCGGACGACGGAGGCCGGGCAGTTGCCGGCAACGGAATCGCGCGATCGGAGGGCAGCGGTCCTGGCGAGGATGGAAGACGCCGGCCTGTTTCCTCCGCCCGGTTGAGCAAGGCCGGTAGCAGGCGGGGCAAGAATGCATGCGGAGTCGACCATGGGTTCGACAACTCCGGCGCCGGGGCAAATTCATCGAACGTTTGCAATCTGTTTGCCCCATTGAATTACTCTGTCGTTGGTACCGTGCGGCCTGCGCATCGGACTCAAAACGGCCGCCGGACGAGGGCAGACCGGGTTGAGCCAGACCGTTTTCGTACTGGAAGACGACGCCGATATTTCGAGGCTTGTGCAGCATCATCTTGAAGCGGCGGGATTTACGCCGCGTCTGTACCACACTCCCACCAATGTGATTCCCGACGCCGAGCGGCAGGCCCCGGCACTGTTTTTGCTGGATATCATGGTGCCCGGCGGCGATGGACTGGATGTATGCCGCAGGCTGCGCAATCATCCCGCACTTTCGACGGTGCCCATCATCTTTCTGACCGCGCGTGCCGGCGAAAACGACCGCGTTCTGGGTCTGGAACTGGGCGCCGACGACTACATTACGAAGCCGTTTGCCACGCGCGAACTGGTAGCGCGCGTGAAGGCGGTGCTGCGCCGCTTCGAGCGGCCGACCTCGCCGTCGGTGATCAGTTTCGAAGAGGTCGTGATCGACGCCAACGCCATGCAGTTGAAGGTTCGCGGCGAGCTGAGAACGACTACGGCGACCGAGTTCCGCCTTCTGGATTACCTGGCGCGGCACCCGGGCCGCGTCTTCAGCCGCGATCATTTGCTGGACGCCGTGTGGGGCGATGCGCGGTTTGTCACGCCGCGCTCGGTGGACGTTTATGTGCGCCGTATTCGTGAGAAAATCGAGGTCGATCCGGAGAACCCGCGCTATCTGAAGACGGTACGCGGCGCCGGATACCGGTTCGAGATTCCAAGGGGCGAATAGCGCGCGTTCCTCTTGTCCGGATTGCGGCAGAGCTGAAAATGCGATTCCAGGTCTTCGCCAATCCGCCGCGACGGGGGCGTAACCGGCGGACAGACGTCGAGGAAGATTCGATCCCACCCTTTCGCCAATCCGCCGCGGTTGGCCGCGGCGAGCGGAAAGGGCGAGGCAACCCTCAATGGAATACTTCAAAGGGATTCCCTCCACCTGACAAGAACCCGCCGAAGGGAGCGGCGCCGATTGACGCGCAAACTGGTGGCCAGGCTGGTCGGGCTGTTCTTCCTGCTGCTGGTGCTGTACGCAGCCGCCATGGAGCTGATCCTTCGGCGGCTGGTGGGCCGCGCCGGGCTGCCGCTGCATGCTCTGGGCGAGGCGTCGCTGTGGGCGGGGCTGATTGCGCTCGCCGCGGCGTTGCCGGTTTCGGCCTGGATCGCGGTGAGCGTTTCAGCGCGGCTACGGCGGATGAGCCACTTCGCGGGGAGGATCGCGGAAGGCGATCTGAGCGCCCGGCTCGAGGTGCATCGCAGCGACGAATTCTCCGGGATGGAACTGGCGCTCAACCGGACTGCCCGACGGCTGGACGAGAGCTTCGCCGAAATCGAGAGCCGCCGCCTGGAGTTGGCCGCCATGCTCGATTCGATGCAGGAGGGGGTGGTTGCCATCACTTCGGAAGGGCTGGTTCGCTGGTCGAACCGCGTCATGCAGCAGATCGCCGGGACGCAGATCCGCTCGGGGCGGCCGCTGATTCACTCCGTTCGCGATCCGGAATTGCTGGGGTGTATCCGGGCCGCGCTGGAAGCAAGAGAGTTGCGCTACGGGCGCGCCGGCTCGCTGGCGCCGGGCCGGATTTTCGAGATCAACGCGGCGCCGCTGCCGAGCGGTGGCGCACTGGCGGTGCTGCACGACGTGACGGGCATCGAGGCGGCGGAAAAATCGCGGCGGGACTTCATCGCCAACGTGAGCCACGAACTGCGCACGCCGTTGACTTCGATTCAGGGTTATGTGGAGACGCTGATCGAGGAAAAGGGGGCAAGCCCGGCAACCACGCGGGAGTTTCTGGGAATTATTCTCAAGAATGCCACCCGCATGAACCGGCTCACCGAGGATCTGCTTGCCCTTGCCAGCGTGGAAAGCCCGGATTACAAGGTAAAGCAGCAGCCACTGCGAGCCAGCGCGCTGGTCGATGACGCGATCGCGACCATGGGCGGCATGGTGGTGGATTCGGGCGTGGACCTGGAATCCTCGGGCGCTCCCGACCTGCTGGTGATGGCCGATCCGGATGCGATGAACCAAGTCTTCGGCAACCTGATCGAGAACGCGCTGAAATACGGCAAATCGGGCAAGCGAATCCGCGTGGGAGCGCGGCACGCCGACCCGGAAGTCGAATTCACCGTGCAGGACTTGGGGCCGGGGATCGCTTACGAGCACCTGGAGCGGATCTTCGAGCGATTCTACCGGGTCGACAAGGCGAGGTCGCGGGAATCCGGGGGAACGGGACTCGGACTTGCGATTGTGAAGCACATCGTGCAGGCGCACGGCGGGCGCATCTGGGCGGAGAGCGAACTGGGTTCCGGTGCGACGTTTCACTTCACGCTGCGCCTGGCGCCGCAGGAGACCGTGGTTCACGAACCGGAAGATCGCGTCTCGCCGGCGCGGGCCAGCGATTGAGGACGCTTCGCCGCCGAATGCCTGAATCCTCCAGATGATTCAAATGACGTTAACAATCGGCGTTCAGAATCGTCCATGGCGGTTCAAGGAGAGAGACAATCCGTGAAAAAACATTTGGTTGCCGTTGTTTTGTTGATGCTGGCCTGGAGTGCGGCTCAGGCCCAGAAACTGACCGGGGCGGGCGCGTCTTTTCCCTACCCGATCTACTCGAAGTGGTTCGGCGAGTATTCGGCCGCGCATCCCGGCGTCGAAATCAACTACCAGTCGATCGGCTCGGGCGGCGGATTCCGCCAGGTTTCGGCCGGGTTGGTGGACTTTGGCGCCTCCGACAAACCGCGGACCGACGAAGAGTTGAAAAGCTCGAAGGTCAAGCTGGTGCATATCCCGACGGTTCTTGGCGCGGTGGTGCCAGTGTTCAATGTCCCCGGCGTGAACGACGTAAAGTTCAGCCCCGATATGCTGGCCGATATCTACCTGGGAAAAATCGCGAACTGGAACGATCCGCGAATCGCCAGGGAAAATCCGGGCGTGAGCCTGCCGAACCAGAAGATCACCGTGGTTCACCGCTCCGAAGGAAGCGGAACCACCTTCATCTTCACCGACTACCTGAGCAAGGTGAGCAAGGACTGGGCGAACGGTCCGGGCACCGGCGAGGCGGTCAACTGGCCGGAGGGCGTGGCGGGCAAGGGCAACGAAGGCGTGGCCAGCCTGGTGCGCCAGTTGCCAGGAGCCATAGGGTATGTCGAGCTGATCTACGCCGTGCAGAACAAGATCAACTACGGAGAGGTGAAAAACGCGGCAGGGAACTTTGTGAAGGCCTCGATCGACAGCGTGACCGAAGCCGCCGCCAGCGTGAAGCAAATGCCGGCCGATTTCCGCGTCTCCATCACCAACGCGCCGGGCGCCAATGCTTATCCCATATCGAGCTTTACGTACCTGCTCATTCCGGAGGTGACCGCGGATCCGGCCAAAGCCAAGGTGTTGAAGGACTTGCTGAGCTGGTGCATCAAGTCGGGAGAGAGCGAGGTCTCGGCGCTTTCGTATGCGCCGCTTCCGCAAAATGTGGCCGACAAGGTGCTGACCAGGATTTACTCGCTGCAATAGACCGCAGGAAGAACGAGTAGCAGGAGCGTCGAGGAGTTTTCCCGGGCCGCCAAGGGGAATCGGGGAGTGTCAGTCCCTTCCTCCGGGCCGAAGTTCTCCGGTCACTCCACGTCAGGCCCAAGGTGCAATCGCAGGCGCAGGACTCTCAGCCGGCTCAAATTACCCGCTGTATGCGCTTGATTTTGCGGCGTTTTAACCTGTCATTCACATTCCCCCGCTAGCCTTGTCAATGGTGACCGCACCCGTGCCCGATATCCGCATCACCCAACCCCAGCGCGCAACCGAGTCTTCGGGGGAACCGGGCAGTGGGACTCCGAGGCAACGTCCCAAGCGGGCCAGCGCAGAGAACTCCGAGGTCCGCCGGTTTCTGATGGGTCGTGGGAACTCCGCCGTCGCGGATCGGGGGTTTCAATGGCTGATGGTGCTTTGCGCCCTGAGCATCTTCGGCATCGTGGTTCTGATCGTTACCGAGCTGATCCTTCGGTCCCAGCTCACCTGGCACGCCTTTGGCTTCAAGTTTTTCTTTAGCTCCTTTGTCGATCCCGATACGAAGAAAACGACCTATTGGGATCCGGTAAATGGGCATTTCAGCGCGCTTCCCTTCATTTACGGAACCTTGGTTTCCTCGTTCCTGGCGCTGCTGCTGGCCGTCCCGCTGGCCATCGGCGTGGCGGTCTTTCTCACCGAGATGTGCCCGCGCGGCTTGCGGGGGCCGCTGGCTTTCCTTAGCGAGTTGCTGGCAGCCATTCCCAGCGTGATTTACGGATTGTGGGCCATGTATGTCCTGGTGCCGATTCTGCGCGAGCACATCAATCCGCTGCTCGGCCAGTATCTGGGGTGGACGGGGCTGTTCGCGGACGACAATCCCACCGGATTGGGCTTTGTTGCGGCGGGCATCATTCTGGCCATCATGATCCTGCCCATCATTTCTTCGTTGACGCGGGAAGTGATGAGCGCCGTGCCGCATTCCCAGCGCGAGGCGGCGCTGGCGCTGGGGGCGACGCGCTGGGAGATGATCCGCATGGGCGTGCTGCGCAACGCGCGCATTGGCATTGTGGGAGCCATCATTCTCGGCCTGGGGCGCGCGCTGGGCGAGACCATGGCAGTGACCATGGTGATCGGCAACAGCCCCGAGATCCATCGCTCGCTGCTTTCCAATGGCACTTCGATGTCCGCGGTGATCGCCAACGAATACGCCGAAGCAGTGAGCGACCTGCACCTGAGCGCGTTGACCGAGATCGGGCTGGCGCTCTTCATTTTGACCATCATTGTGAACGCACTGGCCCGGGTTCTGGTGTGGGCGGTGACGCGTGGCGCTCCGGCGCAGGTGCTGCATTGAGGAGTCGGGCGTGAGAACGGAATACTCCGATTGGCGATCTCGCTGGCGGACGATGACGGACCGGCTCGCCACCGGGCTGGCGATTCTGGCCACTGCCGTGGTGGTCGCTCCGCTGGTGGCGATCTTTATCTACCTCGTCTACAAAGGAGCCCGATCGCTGAACGTTGCGTTTTTTACCCAGCTTCCCAAGCCGCCGGGCGAAGCGGGCGGGGGCATGGCCAACGCCATGCTTGGATCGGCGGTCCTGCTGGCGCTGGCCAGCGCGATCGGAGTTCCGGTCGGGATTGCCGCCGGCATCCATCTGGCGGAGTTCGGCCGCGGAACCAGGCTGGCCAACGCCATTCGCTTTACCGCCGACGTGCTCAACGGTGTGCCGTCGATCGTAATGGGCGTAGCCGTGTACGCGCTCATCATCAAGCCGAAGATCGCATGGCTGCCTTTCACGGGGCACTTTTCGGCGTTCTCGGGAGGAGTGGCGCTGGGCATCATGATGATTCCCACGGTATGCTGCACCACCGAAGAAATGCTGCTGATGGTGCCGCACTCCATCCGCGAGGCGGCGCTGGGACTGGGCGCTCCGAACTGGAAGTCGGTGCTTTCCATTACGGTGCGGACAGCATCGCCCGGCATCATTACCGGCTGCATGCTGGCATTTGCGCGCGTGGCCGGAGAAACCGCGCCGCTGATCTTTACGGCCTTCGGCAATGCGTTCTGGAACTCGAACCTGAACCGGCCTATCGCCGCGCTGCCGCTGCAGATTTACGTCTATGCGCTTTCGCCGTACGACGACTGGCGGCGGCTGGCATGGGCCGGTTCCCTGGTACTGATCGTGCTGATTGTGCTGGCGGTTTCGCTGGTGCGCTATGTGGCCAGCCGCGGTGTCTTGAAAGGGGCAAGCTAGGTGGGCGTCGGCATCGAGGTCAGCAACCTGAACGCGTGGTACGGTTCGAACCACACGCTGCAGGATATCAATCTGAATATTCCGGCGAACCACGCCACAGCGCTGATCGGACCTTCGGGATGCGGCAAGAGCACCTTCGTTCGCTGCCTGAACCGCATGCACGAGACCAATCCTGTTGCGCGGGTGAGCGGCACGGTGCGCATCGGCGAGCTGGACATCTATCACGACGCCACGCCGGTGGAGATCCGCCGGCGCGTAGGCATGGTCTTCCAGCGCCCCAATCCGTTTCCGACCATGTCGATCTACGACAATGTGGCCGCGGGACTGAAGCTGAACGGGTATTCGAACCGGCGCGCCCTGGATGACATCGTGGAACGCTCGCTCAAGGACTCGGCGCTATGGGATGAGGTGAAAGACGAATTGAAGAAGAAGTCGGGAGCGAGTCTCTCCGGAGGCCAGCAACAGCGGCTGTGCATCGCGCGCGCGCTGGCCGTCGACCCGGAAGTGCTGCTGATGGACGAGCCGGCTTCGGCGCTGGATCCGGTTTCGACGTCGAAGATCGAGGATCTGATCTTCGAGCTGAAGACGCAGTATACGATCGTGATCGTGACCCACAACATGCAGCAGGCCGCCCGCGTGGCCGAAAAAACCGGATTTTTCCTGAACGGCCGCATGGTGGAGTTCGATTCGACGCATAAAATCTTTACCAATCCCAGTGACAAGCGGACCGAAGATTACATCACGGGCAGGTTTGGATGACTCGCATACGCTTTCAACGCAGCCTGGAAGACCTGAAAGAGAATCTGCTGGTGATGGCAGGGCTGGCCGAGCAGGCCATCCAGCGCGCCATTGAGGCGTATCGCGTGCGCGATCTCTCCATCTGCGACCTTGTCAACCGCAGCGAAGTTGCGATCAATCGCCTCGAGCGCGAGATCGACCAGGCCGCGCTGGACCTGTTGGCCATGGAACAGCCCATGGCCATCGACCTTCGCTTTATTCTCGCCGTGATCAAGATCAACGCCGATCTGGAGCGCGTGGGCGACTCGGCCAAGAGCATCAGTGACCGCGTGCGCAACATGGAACAGATGGCGGCCGTCGATCTTCCCGTGGACATTCCGCGGATGGCTTCGCTGGCGGCCGAAATGGTGCGCAAGACGCTGCAATCGTTCATCGAGGCGGATGCGGAGATGGCGCGCAGCATTCTTACGATGGACGATGCCGTGGACGCGATGAATCGCGCCGCTTACAAGGCCCTGACCAAGGTAATGGCCGAGGAGAGCCACCTGGCTCCGCAGGCCCTGAATGCGCTGATGATCTGCCGCAGCCTGGAGCGCGTGGCCGACCACGCGACGAATATCGCCGAGGATGTGATCTTCTGGGTGCAGGGCGCCGATGTGCGGCACCACAAGACGCCGGCCGGCGGCCGCGACGCGCATGCGGCGCGGTGAGGTCCGCCATGCTTCGGAATCATGGGTTCAGATTTCCCACCAGTCGAACAAAGCCATGCGCGGGTAGTAGAGCCCGGCGCGGATGAGCGCGTCTTCTCCGTGCAGCTTGCGCAGCACTGCGGCATAGACTTCGAGCTGCGGCGCGAAAAGCTCGCGCATCCTCGGGATTGCCGCCCGCGGGTCCTGCGCTTCGTCGTGCGCGGTTTTGTAGTCGACGATCCACCAGCAGTCGCCCTCGCCGGATCGCGGCACCAAGCCGGCGCGAAAGACACGATCGGCCTGGACGTTGCGCAGTACGCCGTCGATCACGCCGGTCCAGCGGACTTCGCTCGCTGCTTCGGCATGCGGCGAAAGAATCCACTCGCCGGTTGGATCGTGCGAGACCCTGAGCGCAATTTCGAGCGCGTCGGCGGCGATCTGCGCCGCCTCTCCGGGACCGATGCCGATGGCGCGCAATTCGGCCCCGGCGCGGGACCTGGATTGTGCCAGCGCCGGACGGGCCTCACTCCACTCCTGTGTGACCCGCAACCGCGACAGCTCCTGAAGAAGTGCGTGCACGATGCGGCCCAGGGCGCGCGAAAGCAGGCCGCCTTCGTGCCGCTGGTAAAACCGCGAGGGACCCGATTCGACGCGCGGGTCCGCGCGGGACCGGTCCACAAACAGAGGCAGGCCCCGCGGAGTCGTGTAGTCCTCGGGCAGGCGGTGCAGCAGCGTCGCGGGAACCCGAGCCGCCAGAATGTGCTGATTTTCGTCGCTGGCGGCAGCGATGGATTCGAGCTCCAGTGGCTCGGCTTTCCGATTCAGCCGATCTTCCTTCCACGCTTCGAAGCGCGCGCGCACTTCGTCTTCGAGCGCCGGCCAGGCCGTTGCCAGCAGGCTGTTGACCGGTTCGCACAGCATGGGCTCGCCGTGTTCGCCGGTTTTGTAAGCAGGGCGCGCAAACAGATGAAGCTCTTCTCGCGCGCGGGTGGCGGCGACGTAAAGAATCCGCCGTTCCTCCTGCGCTTCGCGCCCGCGTCGCACGCCGTCGACCCATTTCTTTGCGCTGCTCCGCCCGGCGCCTTTGGATTGCAGCGGAGCGATGAGGAATTCGGTGATTTCGCCGGAGTCATTGGTTCCGTCCGCGCATTCGTCCGGCGCCACACCTCGTTCCAGCCACGAGAGCAAGGTGCTTTCCGGCTTTCCGCAGCGTGCCTCGAGCCCGGGGACAATGACCACTTCGAACTCGAGGCCTTTGGCCCTGTGGATGGTCATCAACTGCACGCCGCACTCGCCGCTCGCCTCCGGATCCGGCTGCGCGGTCAGCTTTTCGAGCGCCGACGAAAGCGCCGGGCCCAGCAGGTCCTGCTCGCCGCGCGGCAACTTGTCGAGGCAGTTCCACAAGAGATCGAGGTTGGCGCGGGCCGTGGAGTCGACGCAATCCGCGCCGCCGAGACGCAGCCAGACCTGCTCGAGCCACGTTCCCGACGTTGCGTTTGGCATCGCTTTGCGCAGATCCCGCGCCGAGCTTGTTGCGCGGAGCACCCGCTCCGCGGCCGATCGGCCCTGCGCGCCTGGCAAGGAGAGGCGCTCGGTCAACAGATCCGGCACGGGACGTTCGCGGAGAGCTGCGTCATCGTCACTGACCAGCTTGTGCAGATCTTCGAGCGCGAGGCCGCACCACGGCGCGCGCAGCACGCCAAGCCAGGCAACGCGATCCTCGGGATTGAGCAGGGCGCGAGCGAGAGAGAGCGCATCGGCAACCTCGGGGCGGTCGGCGAGCTGCTCGAGATCGACGGCGCGAACGGGAATCCCGGCCTCATGCAACGCCCGGGCGATGGGCGCGAGGATATTGCGCGCGCGGCCGAGAACGGCGATGCGATATTTGGCGTCTTCACCCCGCCGGCGCGCCTCGCGAGCGTGTTCCACGCGAGGCAGGTGATGGCGGATGAGATCGACAACTTCGGCGAGTTGGGGATCGGCTGCAGTTTCGACCCCATTCGATGTGCGATCGCCGGCGCTGGCGCCGCGTGACGGCTGCGGCATGAATTCGGGATGCAGCGCGAATCGAGGTTCGGCATGCGGTGAATCATCGCGGGCGGCAAGGGCCGGGGAGAATGGGATGCGGCCACCATCGGGCGTGGAAAAGATGCGACCGAACGAGCGATTGAGTCGCAAGACCAGCTCCGGAGAAGTGCGGAAGTTGGCCTGGAGCGGGACAAAGTCGAAGCGAAGCGGCTCGCCGCCCGGAATCTCGAGCCCGAGATCGCGCACGCGCGGGAACAGCTCCGCGTCGGCGTCGCGAAAGAAGTAGATCGATTGCATGGGGTCGCCCACCACGAAACAGGTGCGCCCTTCGCGCCCGGGCCACGCGGCGACCAGACGGCGCAGCAGTTCGTGCTGGCGGCGGCTGGTGTCCTGAAATTCGTCGACGAGCAGGTGCCGGATGCCATCAGCCAGGGCGAGCGCCGCGTCGGACGGTTGACCATCTTCGGATTGCAGAACTCGCAGCGCGATCTGCGCCACTTCGGTGAAGTCGGCGACACCTTCCTCGGCAAAGACCACCTGCAGCTCGCCCGCGGCGTGGCGCAGGAGCGTAAAGCAGGATCGCACAATGTGCCACTCGTCATCGCTGTAGCGAGCCGGCGGCAGGTCGCGGAG
The DNA here is from genome assembly GCA_030039035.1 of Acidobacteriaceae bacterium. Lineage (GTDB taxonomy): Bacteria > Acidobacteriota > Terriglobia > Terriglobales > Acidobacteriaceae > Telmatobacter. The sequence continues at coordinate 26,758 of JASHQQ010000371.1, forward strand.
GGCGGCGAGCGCATCTTCGAGCTCCGGCACTCCGGCGAGATCGGCGATCAGCGCGAGCATGCGATTTTTTTCCAGCTTGCGATCGGCGGGGAATCCCGAGGTCTTGTCAACACGCTCGCGGAACGAGCCGTCGAGGGTAAGAACCTGATTCGCGAGACAGGTATACGCGAGGCGCGCTTCCTCGACACCGGCGCTGGTCAAATGAGGTCCGCGTGGAAACTCCGCAAGCTCGGCGAGATCGCGGTGCAACCTCCCGCCCGATTGCCCGCATGCGAAGCGAGCCAGCGCCAGCGCCTCTTCCCGCGCGCCGGGAATCCGATCGAGGAGAAGGCTGATTGCGCCCAGGCCATCGCGTAGTGCGTTTGCGAACGGACGCTCCAGCCGCTCGCGCAATGCGTCCCATTCCGGCTCGCTTTCAAGTACAAAATCGTGCATCCAGCGGTCGCGCTGTTCGAGCATTTTCACGAGCAGGCCTTCCAGATCGCTCCAGTTGTTGTCGCGCCATAACAGCAGCGATTCCAGAGCGGATCTTAACGTCCCGTCGTTGCTCTCAATGGCCTGCAAGGTTCGCCGCGCGGCGCGGCGATAGAGATCGCGGGGCTGCCCGGCGATAGCGATGCCGCCGCCCAGCGTGGAGAGAAGGGGCTGCTGCAAAGCCAGATCGCGGCAGAACGAATCGATGGTGGAAATGCGGAGCTGGGCGGGCGTTTCGAGCAGATTCCATGCGGCCGCGCGCGAATGTTCGAAAGCGCGGCAGGCGAGCGTCTGCATCGAAAACTCGCCGGAATCGTTCTCTTCCTCCGGCTGGCAAAGATTGCGACCGGCCGCGGCGCGTGCGAGCTCGCCGAGGATGCGATGGCGCATCTCCGCGGCGGCTGCGTTGGTAAACGTGATGGCGACGATTTCGCCAGGCGCGTCGACTTCGCCCAACAAGCGCAGAAAACGGCGGGCGAGCAGGTCGGTCTTTCCGGAGCCCGCAGGCGCTTGCACGAGGACCGAGCGGCGAGGATCGAGAGCGCGCTCGCGTTCGCGCTGGTCGGGAGGCGGCGCGTGAACGAGCGGTTCATTCATCATCGCCCTCCTCGTCGAGGCTGTCTTCCGATTCGACCCGTGAGCGGGATTCGTGAACCCGGCAGAGCACGGGCAATCCGCAGGACTTGCAGGTTTTGGGATACTCGCGCGGATCGACCTCGGCCCGACCCTCGATAAAATCGCGCGCCAGTTGCCCGACGTATTTCCGCCATGCCAGCACATCCTCCGCCGTAAGCGGGTTTCTGGCAAGCGCAGTCAAGGGATGCAGTCCATCGAGCAGCGTCGTGTTCGCCGAAAAGGCGCGGCCCACGAATCCTAGCTTGTTTTCGCCGGCCAGTACGTTGGCAAAGGCCAGTCCCCCGAGTGGCTCCGCGACGGGGTCGAGCGCGAACGCGGCGTAAATCGGGAGCTGCACGTTCTCGGGCCGCGGCAGATTCCACATGTTGGGCGAGACATTGCCGGTCTTGTAGTCCACGACGAGGATCGTGCCGTCATTCAGGCGGTCGATGCGATCCAGCCGCACGTTGAAGCACAGGCCGTGCAACCCGACGGACCGATCCGATTCGGCAGCGGCGACAACGAAGTCCTTTCGCGCCGATTCATAGTCCAGCCATTCGCAAAGAAGGCGAATGAGGCGCGTTTCTTCAAGTTCGAGGTAGCGCCGCGGCATGCACGCACGAACGCCCTCCGGAATCTCCTCGCGCAGGACCCGACTCACGTGGCCGGCGACAAAAACCTCACGGTCGCCGATCTCGCGAAGATCGTCGAGACTGCGTATCCCGCGGGGCGGAGGGTCGCTCCAGATGGAGTGGAGAACGGCATGGACCAGCCGGCCGCGCTGCGCGGAGCTCAATCCTGCTTCCGCGGCTGTCCAGTCCTGCGCATTGAGGCGAGCCTCGGCAAACGCCTTGAAAGGGCATTGCGACTGGGCGACGAGAACGCCTGCGCCACCCTCGACCGGTCCGGGAGCAAAGGGAACGCGGCTTGCGTCGTTGAATGCGATGGTGATTGGACGCGGGCCGGACGGCGCGATGAACTCCGGTGGCAGCGGCGCCGGCTCCGCCACGAGCTTCGAAATCAGGCGCGACGGACGAGTCCCGATCCCTTCTTTTTGTTGCGCATGACTGAAGCAGACTTCCGGCGCGGAAGCAAGAAGCCGCTTCGTCATGCTGTGGCTCAATTCCCAGTCGAGTTTCGGCGAGGCGTGGGGCATGCCGGCTTCGCGCTGTACGTGCAGCGGGACCAGCGGATGCGCAGAGCCGCTTGTCGGCCATGCGTTCTCATCCGCGCCCAGGAACCATATCCCGTCGGCGGCAAGGCCGGCCGATTCGGCGGGGCCGGCGATCTGGATGGGTGCATCGCGGGATTCAGGCGCGAAAAGGGTTGCGTCCAGGATGCGCGCCAACGAGGAGAAGAATTCCTGCCAGTTCATGCGACGTCCGTCGAAGCCCAATGAGGCGGAGGATTCAAGCGCCTGCTGCCATCTGTCCGCGGCCTGGTATTCCGTGCTTGCCAGCGGATCGAAGCCCGGCCAGCCTGCATTCCTGAGCAGGCCCGGAATCCGCTCCGCCCATTCGATCGGGCTTCGCGGCCGAGCTTCCTCGCCTGCCAGGCTCCGCTGCTCTTTCTGCATTCGCTGAATCCACTGCGCGGGAAGGATGGCGCCGGATTGCCTCTGACCGCAGAACGCTTCCAGCGTCCATCGGGTTCGCGCTTCGCCACGACCGCGCAAAACGCGCATCAATCGCTGCAGCGCGGCGGATTCCAGCCGAGTGGATGCGATATGGCCGCTCGAGAGGAGCCAGTCGAGCTCGTTTTCGTCGAGCGGCCCGGTGAGCCAGCGCAGGAGCAGGCATGCCGATTTCACCAGTGGCGCATGGCTCAGCGGGATTCCCAACGTGAACTCGAAGAGCGGCTCGGCGGCGGCGGGCAAATAGCGCAAGAACGTGCGCTCCATCTCGCCGCGGCGGGTCGCGATCTCCTGCGCAACCACGAGGAGACGCGCGCCGGGTTTCGCCTCCATGCGCCGCCTGCACCATAGCGCGCATGCCGCGAGTTCGTTTCGCGAATCCGGGGATCCATAGTATCGAAGATCCGTGGCGGGCTCGCCTGCGGCGGTCTCGCGCCACGTTCCCCAGGCATCCAGCAGACGCCGCTGCACCGGCTGGATGCGGTCGAAGCCGGCCAGCAGCAACGGCGGGCGGCGATCCGGCGCTGAATCCTGCAGCAGCGGGATCAGCTCGAGTGGCAGCCGGCTGGCGCTGAGCAGGTTGCTTTTGTGGCACCTATCCTCGAAGAGGGCGAGCCAGGAACTGAAAGCCGCCGAGTCCTGTTGCCAGGCGATCCGGGTTCCGAAGCGCAGCCATTCCGGCGCATGCAATGCCAGCAACTCGTGGGCTTCCATGGCCAGCGCGGCGATGCGATGGCGCGGCCCGTCCAAAATGGCGGCCGGGCACCGGTCGCGGGGGACGATCTCGTACCAGAGAGTCTCTTCCTGCGCGGCGCTCAGCAGCAGGCGCTCATCGTGCGCGCGCTCCACCCACTGTTCGCGCACAAAGGTCTTCCAATCCAGGATGGCCGGTGCGGCCCACGCTCTGAATCCCTCGGCCTGCCTTGCGCGATTGAACGCCGAGCGGAGCGCCCGCGCCGCGCGATCGCTGGCAGCTACGACGATGCCGCCCTCGCGCAACGATGCGTCGATCGGCAGCCCGGTGGATGATCCCATGCCAGCGTTATACGCTGCAGGGTGGCAGGCGCGCCAATGGCCGGGATCGCCGTGCGGCTCGCAGGAGTAAACTGGACTGTGATTCGCTGTTCCGTTGCTTCGCTTGTGCTTGCGCTGGTTGCATTGGCCGGGTGCCGATCCGGTCAAACGCCCGATATCCAGGCGTCCGCGGATTCAGGTTTGAAGGTCTACAAGTTGCGCGGCACGGTGGTGTCCATCGATCCGGCCAAAGGCGAGGTCACACTCGATCATGGCGCCATTCCCGGTTACATGGACGCGATGACCATGCCGTACAAGCTGAGGAATCCGGGCATTGTCAGCGAACTGCATTCCGGCGACGTGCTCACCGCGAATCTGCTGGTGCCGAACGATCCGAACGCCGGCGCGCTGCTCGACGAGATCGATGTGATTGCACAGGGAAAGCCGGATTATCGGCCGAAGGTGGTCTATCATGTGCCCGCGCCCGGCGATCAAGTGCCGGATTTCAGGCTGCGCGATCAGGATGGGCACGCGATTCACATTGCGCAGTTCCGGGGCAAGGCGCTGCTGATCACGTTTATCTACACGCGATGCCCGCTGCCCGACTTTTGCCCGCGGGTGACACACAACTTCGCCGTCGTCGAGCATCAGCTTCAGGGTGAGCCCGGGTTGCTGAACAAAACCCAATTGCTTTGCGTTTCGTTTGATCCACAAAACGACACTCCGGAGCGGTTGAAGGCCTATGGCGAGACGTACATCGGCAGCGATGCAAAGAATGCCTTCGCGCATTGGGATTTTGCGGTCCCGCCGGCGCCGGTCTTGAAAGAGATGGCGAAGTATTTCGATGTGGGATTCACGGACGAGCCCGATGGAACGATTACGCACACGCTTTCGACCACGCTGATCGGGCCGGATGGAAAGGTGGCGCGATTCTATCCCGGCAACGACTGGACGGCGGAACAGGTGCTGGCGGATGTGAAGCAGGCGGCGGCCAGCGCGGGCTGATGCGGAGGAGTGACCATCAATTGGATGGAGCATTTTGCCGATGAGCGATGGGTTGAAGATTCGCGCGAGTGGTGACCTGGACCTGCTTTCGTTGGGCGCGCTGGTGCACCGGCTCGATCCGGGCATCGTGCCGTTTCGCAAGGCCACCGAATGCAGGATTCATGTCAGCGGGGGCGAGTTCAACGTCGCGGCCAATCTCTCCGATTGTTTCGGCATGAAGACGGGTATCGCGACGGCGATGGTGGATTACCCCGTCGGCGACCTGATCGCCGAGCGCGTGCGCGCCATGGGGGTCAAGCCTTTCTACAAGCACTTCAGGCACAACGGCGCCACCGGACCCAATATGGCAACGGTGTACAGCGACCGCGGATTCGGCGTGCGCGGGCCGGTGGTGTTTTATAACCGCGCCAACGAGGCAGGCGCGCTGCTCAAGCCCGGCGATTTCGACTGGAAGGCGATCTTTGCCGGCGGCGTTCGCTGGGTGCACAGCGGAGGGATTTTTGCGGCACTTTCGCCGACTGCGGCAGAACTGGCCGCGGAGATGATGAGGGAAGCGAAGAATGCAGGCGCGGTGACCTCGTTTGACCTCAACTTTCGCGAAAAGCTGTGGAAGGTGTCGGGAGGCAGCGAGCGCGCCGTGGAGACGATCGGAAAGATCGTGGAACACGTCGATGTGCTGGTGGGCAACGAAGAGGATCTGCAAAAAGGTCTCGGTATTCCAGGGCCCGAGATGAAGGCGAGTTCAAAACTGGATCCCGGCGCGTTTTACGCGATGATCGAGAAAGTCGTGAAAAAACTGCCGCATGTAAAGGTAGTGGCGACGACGCTGCGCGAAGTGCACTCGACGAATCGCCATAGCTGGAGCGCCGTGGCGTGGATCGACGGCAAACACATCATCGCTCCGACGGCGGAGCTCGACGTTTACGACCGCGTGGGCGGAGGCGACGGCTTTGCCGCGGGCCTCTTTTTCGGGTTGATGAGCGGCGAGAGTCCGGAGGAAGCTGTCCGGCTGGGGTGGGCGCACGGCGCGCTGCTGACGACGTTTCCGGGCGACACGACGATGGCGACGTTAGAGCAGGTGCGGGCCCTGGCCAAAGGCGGTTCGGCGCGCATCGAGCGCTGATGCGTCCTGATTTCGGGTCCTGTTCGATGCCGGTATTGTGGCAGTTTCCCTCAGGGGCTAAAGCCCGCGAGCCACTTCGGGAACAACATCGTACGGGCTGAAGTTCGTACCCTTCATGGCTGAAGCCAGTACCTTTCAAACCGACCTGCGCCCTTCAAAGCCACCCGTGCCGCCGCGCGAAGCATCCGTGCAACTGATATCCTGACCATTCACGGGAAGGGAGATCGCTGCATGGCTAAAGTCACGTTGGTGTTCGCGGGCCTTCTGGTGGCACTCGGTCTGGCGGGGTATCTGGGCACGGGAAGCCGGCATCCCACAGCGCTGATACCACTGTGGATTGGCCTGCTGCTCGGCATCTTCGGAGTGCTGGCCATCAGCCCCAGCGAGCACCGGCGCAAGATCTTCATGCACATCAACGTGACTATCGGAACGCTGGCCCTTCTGGCCACGATCGTCGAGATCGTGCGCTCTTTGCTCTCCAGCAAATCGCTGGACCGGATCGCCATGGCGTCGAAGCTTTCGCTGGGCGTATTGCTGCTTGCCTATGTGGCGGTTTGCGTACGATCGTTCATCGCCGCGCGGCGCGGGAGGGCGGTTTAGCGCATGGCAACGATGCGGGGCGGCGGAATCGGCATGGGCATGCGCGCCGAACGAATGCCCACGGGGCGCGGCGCGCGCTCCGGGCAGACCGACCTGCCGAAGAAGAAGCCCAGCCTGAAGAAGATGTGGCCGCAGTTGCGGTCGCTGGTGGCGCCGCGCGCAGGGCTCCTCGTTCTGGGCCTGCTGCTCATGGGCGTCAACCGTGTTGCGGGGCTGGTGATGCCCTACACATCCAAGGCACTTCTCGACAAGGTCCTCTCGCCTCAGCATCCGCACCCCGAGCTTCTCGGAACCATCATCACCGCGGTCGTGGTTGCCATGGTGGTGCAGGCCATTACTTCCTACGCGCTCACGCAACTGCTTTCCAAGGAGGGGCAAAGGCTGATCGCCGAGATGCGCCGCCAGGTGCAGAAGCATGTGGGCCTGCTCTCAGTGGCTTATTACGATGAGAATCGCACCGGGACGCTGGTGGCGCGGATCATGACCGACGTGGAAGGCGTGCGCAACCTCGTCGGCACCGGGCTGGTCGAGTTTGTCGGCGGGCTGCTGACGGCCATTCTGGCCTTTGGCTATCTGCTGCATCGCAGCGTGGCGGTCACGGTGACCGTTTTCAGCGTGATGGGCGCGTTTGTCTTCGTGCTGCAGTACGGCTTCCGCACCATTCGGCCGATCTTTCGCGAGCGGGGAAAGATCAACGCGGAGGTTACGGGGCGGCTGACCGAGTCGCTGGGCGGCGTGCGCGTGGTGAAGGGATATCATGCCGAGGAGCGCGAGCATGGCGTCTTTTCCGCTGGCGTGGAGCGGCTGCTGGCCAACGTGATGAAGTCGTTGACCATGACCAGCGTGCTCTCGTCGGCTTCGACCACGGTGCTGGGTCTGGTCTCGGCGCTGGTGATGTGGCTGGGCGGGCACAACGTGCTCGGCAAAACGTGGACCATCGGCGACTACTTCAGTTACAACATGTTTCTCGCCTTCATGATTGCGCCAGTCTTTCAGATCGTGAATATCGGGACGCAGCTAACCGAGGCGTTCGCGGGGCTGGATCGCACCAACGAGATCTTGTCCGAGCTGGAAGAGAACCAGGTCCCCGGCCGCACGCTGAAGATGCCTCCGATTGAAGGCCGGGTGCGGTTCGAAGATGTGGAGTTTGCCTATCAGCCGGAAAAGCCGGTGCTGCACGGAGTGAGCTTTTCGGCCGATCCGGGGACGGTGACGGCGCTGGTCGGGTCGTCCGGATCGGGCAAGTCGACGATCATCAGTCTGCTGTGCGCCTTCCATACACCATCCAAAGGGCGCGTGCTGGTGGACGATTTCGACCTGGCCAAAGTCGACCTGAACACCTATCGCTCGCAACTCGGCGTGGTGCTGCAGGATTCGTTTTTGTTTGACGGCACGATTCGCGAAAACATACTGTTCTCCCGGCCCGATGCCAGCGAAGAGCAGTTTCTCTTTGCCTGCCGCACCGCGCGCGTGGACGAATTTGCCGAGCGCTTTCCCGATGAGTACGAGACGATCGTCGGGGAGCGCGGCGTGAAGCTGTCAGGAGGGCAGCGTCAAAGGCTTTCCATCGCTCGCGCGCTGCTGGCGCAGCCGCGCATTCTCATTCTCGACGAAGCGACAAGCTCGCTCGATTCCGAATCGGAGGCCATGATCCAGGCCGGCTTGAGCCAGTTGATGCAGGGCCGGACGACTTTTGTCATCGCGCACCGGCTTTCAACGATCCGCCGTGCCGACTGCATTCTGGTGGTCGAGGCAGGCCGCATCGTCGAGCGCGGCAACCACGCGGAACTCTTCGCGCTCGGCGGGCGGTACTACGATCTCTACACTCGCCAGCATGGGCTGGAGGCGAATCTGTTTCTGGCGCCGGGCGAAGGAGACGTGGTGCCGGCGTAATCACGCACGGCGCTGTCAGTACAACCTGAAATTCACTTCGATCGTAATCTGCGCCGCTACGGGCGCGCCGTCTTTGGTGGCCGGCCGGAACCGGGATCGGTATACGCTTTCGATGGCCTTTTCATCGAGCCCCATGCCCAGCGACCGAATTACCTTCACGTCGGTCGGCAACCCCTCTTCGTTGATGATGGCCGAGACGAGGGCGACCCCCTGGTATTTGGCCTTCCTTGCCCTCTCCGAGAACTCAGCCGGCGCCATATAAATGGCGATCGGCGGCTTGTCGTAGTTCCTGGTCGACAACGCTCCGGGCCCTGCGCCGAGGCCGAAGTGCGCCACGATTCTCGGATACGTCTCTCTCTTGTCCGCAAAAAAGCGCACGCGCGCAAAGATGTGAACGGGAACCGGATCCCCGTTCAATGTCCCTGGGTCGAATTTGCTCCGCCGAATGGCGTCAATTGCCGCCTGGTCGAACGCATCGCCGTGAGATGAGACAACGCTGATGTCGGTCGCCAGCCCATCGGTGCCGACGACGAGCTTCAGCACGGTCAAGCCGTCGATCGCGCCCTCGGGAACATTGACCGGGTATTCCACCGCGGCCCGCTCGATGACGACGGGAGTTACGATGCCTGGAACGGCAAAATAGGCTCCATTTGAATCGGGGCGTGGCTGCGACGGATTGGCACTCGGCCCTTCACCTCCCGCAAGCGGCGGAGGCTGCTGTTGCGGCAGTGCCGTATCGGCGAAAAGAAGGACCAACGCGAGGATCGATGCAAGCCTAAACATTCGCGCCTCCGGATTGCGCCACGGGGTTCCTCCAACTCTAACACGCCGCTCCTGACGCTGTGCGAGCCATGGCAATTCGGCCCGGAGCCTGTCCATTGCCAGGCGCCGTTCCGGGTCATCCGGTTATACGGCGCCGGTTGCCGGATTGTCACGCCACCCGCTTGCGATCTTTTCAATCGCATCCGGTGTGGCGAGTCCGAAGCTCGCCGCAAAAGTCGAAATCCCGGACCGCAGATCCTTCGACTCCGTTTGCCGCGGAAAGCGCGGCAAACTCCGCTCAGGATGACAATGTATTCATGTTGCTGCCTTCAGACCCGGGACACGGGTCCGTGACGCCAAGCTCGCGGAGAAGAAACGCATAATCCAGCGCGATCTCCTTGAGATAGTCGTAGCGGCCGCTGGCGCCTCCGTGACCGGCCTTCATGTTGGTGACGAGAAGCAGAGGATGGTTGTCGGTCTTCAGCGTGCGCAGCTTTGCCACGTATTTGGCCGGCTCCCAGTACATGACCTGGCTGTCGTAAAGCGACGTCTTGACCAGCATGGCCGGATAACTCCGGGCTTTCAGGTTATCGTAGGGCGAGTAACTCAGCATGACTTTGAAGTAACTCTCCTGGTTGGGGTCGCCCCACTCCTCGTACTCGGGAACCGTCAGCGGAAGAGAGGAGTCGAGCATGGTGTTCATGACGTCGACAAAAGGTACGTGGGAAACCACGGCGCGAAAGAGATCGGGCCGCATGTTGGCGACGGCGCCCATCAGCAACCCGCCGGCCGAGCCGCCCTCGATGGCAACGCGCCGCGGGTCGCCATAGCCCGAGGCCGTGAGGTGCCCAACGGCGGCGATAAAGTCGGTGAACGAGGTGGGCTTCAACAGCATCTTGCCGGCATCGTGCCACGGTTTGCCCAAGTCGCCGCCGCCGCGAATATGGGCGTACGCCATCACCACGCCGCGATCGAGGAGACTGAGGCGACTGGAGCCGAAGCCCAGCGGCAGCGAGTAACCATACGAGCCGTAGCCGTAGACGTAAAGGGGATTGCGGCCGGTCTCGCGCTTGTCCTTGCGATACACGAGCGAGACGGGGATTTGTGCGCCATCGGGCGCAGTGGCATGGATGCGTTCGCTTGCATACTGCGTGCGATCGAAGCCGCCGGGAATCTCAAGCTGCTTGAGCAGCGCAGATTCTGCCGTCGCCATGTCGTATTCGAAGACCGAACCGGGAGTGACCAGCGACTGGTAGGAGTAGCGGAATGTTCGCGTATCGAAGATGCGATTGACATGGGGATGCGCGTCGTAAGCGGGCTCGGGGAAGCCGATTCCGGCGGTCTGCGCGGCTTCGGGGCCGTCGCCGGCAAAGCGCCAGACGCGCAAGCGCGGCAGCCCGTCCTCGCGCTCGCAGGCGACGAAGAACCCGGCAAAGAGATCGATGTCTTCGAGCATCACCGATTCGCGGTGGGGAATCAGTTCGGTCCAATGCTCGCGGCCTGGCGTGGCAGCGGGCGCGACGGCGAGCCGGAAGTTGCGCCCGCGATCGTTGGTGCGGATGAACCAGAATCCGTTGCGATGATCGATCGAGTATTCGTGCTCGTTTTCGCGCGCAGCGATGAGGGCAAATTCACCGAGAGGCGTGTCGGCCGGCAGTACCCACGACTCTGTCGTAATGTGGCTGGCGGACTCGAGGACGAGATACATGCCGTCACGGGTGCGGCCGATGCCGATGTTGAATCGCTCGTCGTCGTCCTGGTAGACGAGCGTGTCCTGCGCGTGCGGAGTGCCGAGCGCGTGGCGCCAGAGCTGGTACTGGCGCTTCTGCTCCTCGTCTTCGATCGTGTAGAAAAGGGTGCGATTCCCCTCTCCAGTTGCGAAAGCCTCTTGCCGGGGGTCCCGGTTGTGCGCCGCCCAGGCGACCGATCCCACGCGCTCCACTTCGCCGGGGAGGGTTTCGCCGGTTTCGAGATCCTTGATGCGAAGCGTGTACTGGCGAAAACCCCTGGTGTCTGTGGTGTAGGCGAGCCAGCGGCCATCGTCGGTGATGTCGGTGGCGCCGATGGCGAAGAAGGCGTGGCCCTCGGCGAGCTGGTTGCCGTCGAGGACGATCTGCTCGGGACCGGTTTCGGTAGGCTGCGGACCGCGTGCGCGGCAATGGATGGCGTATTGGCGGCCCTCCTCGGTGCGCGTGTAATACCACCAGTCTCCGTCGCGGAAAGGAACGGTCACGTCGGTCTGCTTGATGTGGCTGAGCATTTCGTTGTAGAGCTGCTCGCGCAGGCCGGCGAGGGGAGCCGTCACGGCATCGGCATAAGCGTTTTCGGCTTCGAGCCAGGCGGTGACATCGGGATTCTCCCTGTCGCGCAGCCAGGCATAGTCGTCGGACAGGGTCACGCCGTGCAGGGTGGTTTCCTTGTGCTCCCTGCGAGCGACGGGCGGCAAAGGAATCGGGTCTCGAGTCATTCCAGGACCAGTGTATTGTGCCGGAATTCCCGCCGGGGCCCCGGCGCGAGCGAACATCCCACGGTTTCGCCAAAACCGGGCCAAAAGGGTGGGGTAACACGGCGTTTTTCGATCGCAGGCTGGAGGCGCCGATGCCGGAATGTTACCGGTTTACGCCGGCGGCTGCGGCAAAGCCGGCCGTTTGCTCAGCGGGTATGGTGCTGACCGGCGACGGATCGCCGAAGCTGGCGGTCCTGGCATTGATGGCGGTGGAGTAGTCGGGGCCGAGGCCAAGTTTTTTCAGCGCACGCGAGTCGGGCATCAGCCTGGTTTGCCAGCCCTGATCGGCCTGGTACTTTTGCATCGCGGCCTGGGTGGAGGCATCCCACTTGCCATTGGGCTCGCCAGTCATGTAGCGTTCGCGGATCAAGGCCTGCTGAATCTGGGTGACACGCTCCGGCTCGATGACCTGCTGGCCGTGCAGCCGGTGAGTTGTCTTGCGTGCGAGCTTATGGGTTCCGTTGCGATGGCCGCTGGTGGGCGGGCGATGGACGCGGGACGCGAACGCAGGGCAGGCGGTCAACCCCGCGGCGAGAAGAAGCGCAAAACTGGCTCGGAAAGAAATCACGGTGATTCCACCTCAAGGAAAAGAATGATCCGAAGCCTTTCGTCGTAGTGTAGCGAAACGGTCCAGACATTCCAAGGCAAAAATTGCTCGAGCAGGCCGGTTTCCACCTGCCGTCGAGCAGACCGCGGACAGGGCAGGGAACCCTGTCCGCGCTAAGTCTTTTTATTGCAACGTTCCGCCGATGTAATTGATTCCACTCTGGGGATTGCGCGGGTCCATCACCTCAAAGACGACGTCGTCGCCCGTCTTCAGCTTGCTGACCACGGCAAGGAACTGGTCCCGCGAGCCGGTCGGCTGCTTGTTGATGCGAGTGATCACCCATCCCGGCTGCAGGCCCTGCAGATCGGCAAACGAACCGGTGCGCACCGACTGGATGATCACGCCGGGCGTTTTCAGTTTGCTGGCGGTCTGCGGCGAGACGTCGTGCACGGTGATGCCGAGTTTTTCCTGACCGGCGTCGCCCTGCTGCTCCTGGTCCGGGTTGGGTTGCGGGTTGTTGAGGTCGGCAAAGACCTTGTCGCGGTCGCCGATGGTAACGGTGGCGTCCTGCTGCCTGCCGTCGCGCATGTAGCCAAGCCGGATGCTCGAACCGGGATGGCGGCTGGCGATATCGTTGACCAGGTCGTCGCCGTCCTTCACGTCGCGGCCGTCGATCTGGGTGATGATGTCGCCGGGTTTCAGGCCGGCCTTGTCTGCCGGGCCGCCAGGCTGCACCTCCTGCACCAGAACGCCGTTCTTGAAGCCGTAGACGCGATTGACCGCGCTCGAAAGACCCTGCCGGAACTGAATGCCGATAGAGCCGCGGACGACCTTGTGGCTGGGGCTGATCAGGTCGTTGTAGACATCGGCAACGGTATTCGAGGGCATGGCAAAACCGATGCCCTGATACCCGGCCGATTGCGTATAAATGGCCGTGTTGACGCCGATAACGTCGCCGTTCATGTTCAGGAGCGGCCCGCCGGAATTGCCGGGATTGATGGCCGCGTCGGTCTGGATGAAATGCTGGAACTGGCCTGGCGCGCCGGGCTCGATGGTGCGGTTCTTGGCCGAGATGATGCCGGCGGTGACGGTCTGCGCCAGGGCGAACGGGCTGCCGATGGCTTCAACCCAGTCTCCGACCCTTGTTTCGTCGGAGTTGCCCAGCTTTACGACAGGAAGCGCAGAACTGGCGTCGATCTTGATCACAGCGAGGTCGGTGGCCTTGTCGGCGCCGATGACGCGCGCCGGACGGCCGAAGTCCTGGGTGTCCGGGTCGGTAGCGAGCTTGACGTAGATCTTGTCGGCCTTCTCGATCACGTGGAAGTTGGTGACGATATAGCCCTTGGGGTCGACGATGAAGCCGGAACCCAGCGATTCGCGCACCTGGCCGCCGTCGTCCCCCTGGTCGGGCATCTGCCCGCCGAAGAAGCGGTTGAAGAAGTCCTGGAAATTATCCGGTCCCTGGCCCTGATCATCGTCGTCGCCGTCGTCGCCGCCGGGATTCTGCTGGTCGGGGTGCATGCGGCGCTGAAAGTGCTTGCTATTGGCCGACTGCTTGGGCAAGGTCTGGGTATTGATGTTGACCACAGCCGGTCCGACCTGCTGGGCAATCTTGTCGAACTCATTGGGCGGGACGGGAGAGCTGACGACCCGGAGCGGAGTCGCGTCGGTGCTGGAATTCTGCGATTCCTGCCCGCGCACGCCGTGGGCGGCAAAAGAGCCGGCAAGGATGGCGGCCGAAATCGTGGCAAGCACGATGAAGGTGGAAGCGAGACGGCGGGCGCGCAGCCGTTCGAAGAGCGATTTCATAGACTTGTTCTAACCTCATGAGGCTTGCCGGCCTCGCGGCGGGAAAGTTCTCCTCAATGCCTACAGTATAGCGAGTTGCGGCCGAACCTGCCTGGCCGGCCCTCGCCTCGGCCGCATTGACAGATCAACCGTATAGACGTAGATGCGGGGTAAGCGGCTCGCGGCGGCATGCTACGATCCGGCATGGCTTCCCTATCCCGGCTTTTTGCATGGATTTGCCTCGCAATCCTCACCGGAGTTGCCGCCCCGGCGGGACGGAACTGTGCCGCGCAGGCGAGCTCTTCGCCGCCGCAGTCCCAGGGTCTTCTCGATCGTCTGAGCGCCATGACGGGCGAGGGCAAGAGCGCCTGGACGGTGGAGCAACTGGCGACGATGGTGCGTTTGCGCGATGCGGCAATGAAGGATTCCTACGCATTCGAGGAGCTGCGCCACCTGACCGATAACATTGGGCCGAGGCTGAGCGGGTCGCCGCAGGCGGAACAGGCCGTGGATTACGTCGCTGCCGAGATGCGCGCGCTCGGCGCGACCGTGAGGCTCGAAAAGGCCATGGTGCCGCATTGGGTGCGGGGCATGGAGACGGCAGAGGTAGTGAAGTGGCCCGGCCAGACGCCGGAAACAACGCAAAAGATCGTGCTCGCCGCGCTCGGGCCCAGCGTGGCCACGCCGCCCGAGGGTATAACGGCCGAGGTCGTGGTGGTGGACGATTGGAAGCAATTGCGCGCGCTGGCGCCGGAGGCGGTGAGGGGAAAGATTCTGCTCTTCAACCACAAGTTCGACAAGGAGCTGGCGGCCGAGGGCCACGGCCTGGAGGCCTACGTGGGCGGCGTTGTTTACCGCGCCTCCGGGGCCAGCGCGGGAGCGGCTCTGGGCGCGGTCGCGGTGCTGGTGCGGTCGGTGGGCGGAGCGGACTACCGGATTCCACACGCCGGAGAGATGGAGTATTTGCCCAACGCGCCGAAGGTGCCGGCTGCGGCGGTAACAGCCGAAGACGCCGATCTGCTAAGCGACCTCGCCGCGCAGGGACCCGTTACGCTGCACCTTACGCTGACGCCGCGGACGCTGCCGGACGCCGAGAGCCACAATGTGATCGCCGACTGGCCGGGCACAGAGCATCCCGATCAAGTGGTGATCGTCTCCGGGCATCTGGACTCGTGGGACCTGGGCACCGGCGCGATCGACGACGGCGCCGGCGTTGTCGTTTCCATGGAAGCGATTCATCTGCTGCACGAATTGAACATTCATCCGCGGCGCACCATCCGCGTGGTTGCGTGGATGAGCGAAGAAGAAGGTTCGCAGGGCGCGGCGGCCTACATGGCCGACCACGCCAACGAGATGGCGAACCACATCGGGGCCATTGAAAGCGACCTGGGATCGGATCATCCGACCGGGATCTATTACGCCGGCAAGGCTGCGCTGGGGCAGTGGCTGCAGCCGGTGGCGGGGGTGCTGGAGGCGATCGGCGCCGAGACGCTCACCGCCGCACCGGAGACCGGCGCCGACATCGACGGAATGACTGAAAAGGGCGTGCCCAGCTTCGCGCCCATCCAGGACAGCCGTTTCTATTTCAACTATCACCACACGGCGGCCGACACGCTGGACAAGGTGAATCCGCAGCATTTGAATGAGAACGCCGCGGTGATGGCGGTGCTGGCGTACGCGCTGGCGGATTCGCCGGAACCCGCGCCCAGATAACGGAAGGGTCCATCGTCCGGGGTAGCCAGGGGACAAGGGACTCGGGACTGAGGGACTGAGAGACTTGGAACCTGGGAATGATTACTGCGAACTCTGAACTGTGAACTGCGAACGGGCCTCTGACCCCTGACCCCTGCTTTCGCGGCGTATACTGGCGTGTCTTTTGAACCCCACTGAACGGTCCGCGTGAAAAGTTGACGACGAGATGTCCGCGCTGAGCCGGGATGGAGGCAAAATGGAAACCTTTTCACGCCGTAATCTGCTGAAGACGGGTTTGCTCGCGCCGGCGGCAATCGCGGCAGCCAACGCTACGGGCCCCCTCGCCGCTGCGATGGAATCTGCCGGTCAAGAGAGTAGCGCAATGCCCGCAACCGCGCCTCGCGAATCGGCCACGCCGGGCGCGGGCCGCGAGCGGCTTCTGCTCGACTTCGGATGGCGCTTTCATTTCGGCCACGCCGATGACGCGGAAAAGGACTTTGGATTCGGAAGCGGCAGGGCAGGGAATTTCCAGAAGACGGGGAATTTCATTTCCGCCGGGTCGATCGCCTTCGACGACGGAGACTGGACGGCCGTCGATCTGCCGCACGACTGGGCGATCGAACTGTCCTTCACGAACGACCAGGCGCTAGCCAGCAAAGGCTACTATCCGCTGGGAAGAAACTATCCCGCCACGAGTGTCGGCTGGTATCGCCGCGTCTTCGAGCTTCCGGCGGCGGATGCCGGAAAGCGCATTACGATCGAATTCGACGGCGCCTACCGCGAGTCGATGGTGGTCTTCAACGGGTTTTACATCGGACGGCACAGTGGCGGATACGATCCGTTCAGTTTCGACGTGACGGACTTTGCCACGCCCGGCGGCAGGAACGTGCTGCTGGTGCGCGTGGATGCAACGCTCAGCGACGGATGGTTCTACGAGGGCGCCGGAATCTATCGGCACGTGTGGCTGGTGAAAACGAACCCGGTCCATGTGAGGAAGTGGGGGACGTTTGTGATCTCCAAGGTGAGAGCCAACAGCGCCGACCTCTCGATTCGCACTGAGGTGGACAACAACGAGAAGATTACGAAGAATGTGCGTGTGTTTTCGTGGGTGTTCGATCCCTCCGGTACCCAGTGCGGAAAATCCGTTTCAAATTCCGCGAAGATTCAGACGGGGGGCTCAGAGACGCTCACCACCGCGATGCCCATAGCCAAACCCGCGCTGTGGTCGCTCGAAGAACGCAATCTGTACAAACTTGTTACCGAAGTTGAAGCCGACGGAGAAATCGTCGACAAACATGAAACGCGCTTCGGAATTCGAACGACGCGCTTCGACGCCGAAAAAGGATTCTTCCTCAATGACAAGCCGGTCAAGCTCAAGGGCACGTGCAACCATCAGGACCACGTCGCCGTAGGCGCGGCCGTGCCCGATGCCGTGCAGTACTACCGCGTGCGCAAGCTTCAGGAGATGGGCTGTAACTCGATTCGCACCTCGCACAATCCACCCACGCCGGAGCTGCTCGATGCCTGCGACGAGCTGGGCATGCTGGTCTTCGACGAGACGCGCATGATGTCGTCGAACCCCGAGGGGTTGAGCCAGTTTGCCGACCTCATTCGCCGCGACCGCAACCGTCCCTCCGTCTTTATGTGGTCGATGGGCAACGAGGAAGGGCAGGCGAACACGGAGATCGGACTGCACATTCTCACCGCGATGAAAGCGCTCGCCGCCGAGCTCGACGGCTCGCGGCCGGTTTCGATAGCGCCCATTCGCGCCATTGGCGTGGGCGGCCTGGTGGAATGCGACGTGATGGGCTACAACTATATGGATCCCGGCGCGGAGGCGTATCACAAGGCGCATCCCGGCAAGCCGGTGATGGGCACAGAGACGGTGAGCGCGGTGTGCACGCGCGGCATTTACATCACCGACGCGAGCAAAGGTTACGTGAGCTCGTACGACCCATACACGACGACCGGGCGCGCGTCGGCGGAGGGCTGGTGGAGCTTCTGCAATGCAAGGCCGTGGGTGTCGGGCGGCTTCGTTTGGACGGGCTTCGACTATCGCGGCGAGCCTTCGCCCAACGAGTGGCCGAATATCAGCTCGCAGTACGGCATCATCGACACCTGCGGCTTTCCCAAGGATTCGTTCTATTACTACCAGTCGTGGTGGACAGCAAGGCCCGTTCTGCATCTGTTTCCGCACTGGAACTGGGCCGGGTACGAAGGAAAAGAGATTGCAGTTTGGGTGCATTCGAACCTCGATCGCGTCGAACTGTTTCTGAATGGCCAGAGCCTGGGCGCCAAAGAGATGAAGAAGGATTCGCACCTGGCGTGGGCGGTGAAGTACGCGCCGGGCACGATTGAGGCGCGCGGCTACAAAGGCGACGCGCAGGTGCTGACGGCGAAGCGCGAAACGACGGGCGCGCCGGCGAAGCTGGTGATGACCGCCGACCGGCAGGAGATTGCGGCCGACGGCGAGGATGTGGCGATGTTCGCGGTC
Source organism: Acidobacteriaceae bacterium (assembly GCA_030039035.1). Classification (GTDB taxonomy): domain Bacteria; phylum Acidobacteriota; class Terriglobia; order Terriglobales; family Acidobacteriaceae; genus Telmatobacter. Next base: position 44,904 of record JASHQQ010000371.1, read on the forward strand.
GAAGTTCACGATTCGCAGGGCCGCGTGGTGCCGGTGACGGACAACGACGTCACGTTCAGGATCTCCGGCGAGGGCAAGCTACGAGGCACGGGCAATGGCGATCCGACGAACCAACAACCTGACCATGGAGCTTCGCGAAAAGCCTTCTCAGGGCTGTGTATGGCGGTCGTGCAGTCGTTGAAGACGACGGGGAGCATCACGGTGGAGGCTTCTTCGCCGGGCCTGGATTCGGCGAGCGTGAGCATTGCGGCAAAATCCGTCAGGCTTCGGCCCCAAGTTGACGTGTGGCAGCGCGAAGTGCCGGAGGGCGAAGGCATCACCGGCCTGTGGCGGCCCGAGCCCGGCGCCAGCGGCATGACCGGTTTGCTCGCATTTCTCGTGGGAGATGGCACCATGGTGTTCTCGCTGCGGCAGGACGGGAGCAGCCTGACGGGAAGTGTGGAGAGCAGCGCGGGAGGGTTCTTCGGCGGCAATGAGGCGCCAGTCGATATCACGGATGGCAAGGTGGAAGGGAACAACGTCTCGTTCAAGGTCGGCAACAGCACCTATCAAGGAAAACTGAACAATGGACGCATCGAGCTGGAGCGAACGATGGATCTGCGCTTTCTGGCCGTGCCGCCGTCGAACGCGCCGAAAGACGGCCTGGCGATCGGGCCGCCGCCCGACGGTTCGGATCCGTCCCGCGGAGCCGCACTGCGTATGCCT